>NZ_JBLVPS010000002.1:0-342863 GCF_048286515.1 Flavobacterium rhamnosi
GCTCGAAATGTAACCCCTGGTGTTTAGATTGTAGAGGTCAATGATGCTGGCTTGCTTCCATGTCAAAGCAGATTCATACTTTCCTGGCAATGCTGAATTGACAAAAAATAAGTTGCTGTAGGCAGCATTTGTTTTGTTAACTATTACCGCAGGGGCACCGAATTTTCTTTCGTCTGTACTCGCCACATATCGTATATCAAGTTTTGGATGACTGATCGTATCAATTGTAGTGCCTCGAAAATCAATATTCAGGTTGCGGTCGGCCACGATGAATTGATTTCTATAACGGTACTGATAAACGACGCGTTCCAACTCGGCATTGTAAAGCAAGGTGCCATCGGTATCCAAAAAGCCGTCTATTTGTTTTTCTAATAGTTTTGGCGAAAGATGTACCGTTGTGGTATCTCTGAGGTTTATTGTTCCCAGAATACTTTCTCCATTTTTTTTGCTCATTGCCCGTACTACCATAGTTATTGAATCTATGGGCTCTATTTTTGTAAAATATTCCGACCCTTGCATCATGAATTTTGCCTTCCAGTCTTTTATGCTGCCTCTAAAAATGCACGGCACGCTACCGTCGGTTACAAAAAAGTAAGGGGGTGCCACTTTTATCGTTACCGAGCGAAACGGGAAGTTTTTTCGGTTGAGCTCAATGCGATGGGTCTTCTTTATTTTTAAGGTGGTATCGATTTCCAAGATTTGCAGCGGTGCTGTGAAATTCCCTAAGAATATTTTTCCTTCCCCGCTACCCGCAAAATAATACGAGTTGAATTTTAAATCCATTTGATTCTTTTTTTCTGCCGGAAAATGCGGAAATCGTCTGACAAAACTATTGTGATATTGCATACGATTTTCGGACAGAGTAAACAAGAACACAACCATACCAATACTACAAAACAGCGATACTGAAAAAATACTGGCCAGAGCAGCGGGCTTTAAAATTCGGCATTCCTCAGAAACGCCACGTGCCAGTATCAGGATGCCCGCTGCCGCCAGTAGTATAAATACAAGATTAAACACCAGATGTTCGGTCCAACCCAACTTTTCCAATATCCCGCCGCAAGAGCAAGGGATAAACGAACTGAAATTCAATATGATAATGATATAGGTCGTAAACATAACCATCAGATTGAAAGCTGCAAACAGCCCTACTAACCGATATCTTGGAAAAATAAGAAGTACTGAAATCAAAAGCTCCATAACAGGCACTCCCCATGCAACCCATTCGGCAAAAGCACTCAATAGAGGCGATTGTCCCAACTGTACTTGAAAGTTTTCAAAATCCAAAAACTTGCTCCCCGCTGCATAGATAAACAATAAAACATACAGCAGAGAAACTGTTTCTATAAGAATACTTTTGATGCGTTGATAAGATTTCATTTCGTAAGGTGATTAATATTAGTTGTGTAAAATTCTTTTTTTTAAATATAACTGTTAGCAAAATCAGGATTATGACGTATCAAATCAGGATTGTTTTTTATTTCCGATAAAAGTTAAATGATGTTTTATAGCTTCTGAATTAACTATAACAAATGGGGAGATTCAAATTTACAGTAGTTAAATTGATAATCGCGTATCAAAAACGTGCCAAAAATTGCCAAAAACCCGCCATTTTCGTTTTGGCATAAATTAGTTCCCTTACAGATTCAATTTATTGCCGAATTGGAGTCGACCAAAAACAGAACGACTTACCGAATTAGTCCTACGCAAAATTTGGGGAGGATTGCATAACAACTTTAGCTTCTTTACATTCGTATCAAATAACTGAACTAGTAACCTGATAAAATGACTATTATGAATTTTAAAAACAACACAATGACAATCGAACAAGCTAAAACAATGGACATGATTAGCTATTTGTGCACTTTAGGTTTTAAGCCTTCTAAAATCAGAGGCTCTAATTTTTGGTACTTTTCTCCTTTTAGGGACGAAAGAACGCCCTCTTTTAAAGTTGACCAAAAAATTAATTGTTGGTACGACCACAGAATTGGAAAAGGCGGTAACCTAATTGATTTTGGAGTTCTTTATTACAACTGCACGACTAGTGAATTATTACAAAAACTAAAGGGTAATTTTTCGCTTCAACAGCCAATAATTCACCAGGTTGATAACAGTAGTAAACGGGAGTATAAAATTAAAATTCTAAAAGCCGTTGCACGTACTTCTCCATCCCCTTCACACTTTGCCAGAAGAATTGCAATTGAAAGTGGCAAACACCATTACTTGAGAATCAAATACGTTATGAATAAAAATACCCACAATGGAATTGGCTTTGAAAATAACTTGGGAGGCTTTGAAATTCGCAATCCCTATTTCAAAACAAGGAGCGCTACTAAAGGCATAACCATCATTGATAATAGCAGTAATGAGGTGATCATTTTAGAGAGCATTACAGACTTTTTTTTCTTTAAAGCCATGAACAATAACCTTCCTAAAAACAGCAAGGATTTTGTTATTTTAAATTCTGTTTCTTTTTTCGAAAGAGCCCGTCCTTTTATGGAAAAGCATCAATCCATCCGTCTTTATTTGAATAGAAGCGAAACGGGACAAAGTTGCACCAGGCGCGCACTTTCTTTGAGCGCTAAATATCGCGATGAAAGCAGTCTATATCACAATTATAAAAATCTAAATGATTGGGCTATGAATTTTAAAAAATCAGAAAAAAAATATAGTGCGAAAATTAAGATCGTAAGCCATTCCTTAAGACGTACGATTGCCAAATAATTTAAAACTATTTGAGCGTTACGATTTGGATAAATATTAAAATTAACTAAAACTACGCACTCCCGTAATGAGCAGCTGTCCGGTATCACTACCAATCATTCGGAACTTATGGGCAGTAACACTGAAAAAAGAATTGAAAACAATAAAATGATAGACTATGAGAAAGCAAAAAATTAATCAAACACATCAACTTAGTGTGGGTTTAAAGACCGAAGATTACAAAAAAATATTTGATAAATTCAGTAAATCAACCTGTCGCAGTTTAAGCGAATATGGCAGAAAGATTCTCTTATGCAAACCCATTACAACCTATTACAGAAATCAGTCATTAGATGATTTTATGGAAGAAACGATAGTGCTTCGCAATGAACTTATTGCTATTGGAAATAACCTCAACCAGTTTAAAACAAAACTAGAGACCCTGCAACATGCTCCCGAATTTAAGGAATGGATTATAGGTTACGAACTGGAGAAAATAATTCTTTTCAATAAGGTGGAAGTCATCAAAAAAAACATTCAAAAAATTGCTGAAGAACAATGGTTGATACCATTAGTAAAAACCTTAGAACCGCAGTAATAAACTACAATGGAAACAAAATAAAAACGGATCTAACAGCGTGCATTGGAACGGTAATATCATGTCCGATCGTGCCATTGAGAATTTAAAAATTTAGCTACGGGAAAGGGGGTAATTTGATTTGCCATGTCTTTTTCTCCCTGTCTCCTGTCGCCGAAGCATACAATGATGGTTAAATTTTCGCAAAAAAGGCATCAGTTTAGGATGGCAACCAATCCCGAACTAACACCTTATTCTCCACAATATAAATATTTTAATTAAAAAAAGTGCCGAAATTTCACTTTTTGGCACTTAATAGTTTGACATTCTACGCTATTATTTAAATTACGGTTGCATGGATTTATGCTCCGAAAACATTTTATCAGAACGCTTTTGCATTTCCTCAAAACTCATATCTTCTTTGTGGGTTGCTATCATCCATTTATAGCCAAAGGGATCCATTACATGTCCAACGCGGTCTCCATAAAACATATCCTCTACTGGCATTACTGCAGTGCCACCTGCAGCAACAGCTTTCTGAAATGCCTGATCTACATCCTTAACATATAATCCAAAAGACATTGGGTTTCCGCCAATAGTTTGAGGACTTTTATTACCCCATTCGATGTTTTCATCTGACATCATAAGTAATGAGCCTTCAATCAGTATTTCGGCATGTCCAATTTTTCCATCGGGCATAACCAATCTGCCACGTTCTATTGCACCAAATGCTCTTTTATAAAAGTCAATTGCTTCACTACATCCCTTTACGGTTATGTAGGAATTCAAGGAATACGCTCCTGGGTAAATGTGTGCTGTTTCCATAATTTTCTATTTTTTTTAATGTTATATACTACCAAAAAACTCGCGTCATTTTAACAGATAACACACTGTTATTCACTAGTTTTTCAAAGATTATAAACTCAAAAACTCATATTAAAAGTACAACGAAATAGTTAAATTAAGCCTAAAGTCCAAATTGAAAAAATCTAAAATGCGAAGCGGAGCACTTCCATTTTTCAGAATTCACTTTCGGTGTCAATCCTCTCTCTTTTCTTTCGATCTGCCGAAATATACCCAAATTTGATAGCTGCCAGTATAGGTGTAATCAAAATTTTTTTCATCTAATTCAAATTATTCAAAAAATCGCCAATAACCGATCCAACATTTGAGAAGCGCGATTGGGAATCCTATATAAAAAACACTACAGGTCAACAAGTCAGTATAGATTTTAAATGAAAAAGGCTGTAAAGCACGAGTACTTTACAACCTTTTTTATGCAACATATTAAAATTACTGTTACTTGTCTAATAATTCAAAAGCGGAATTCATACTTTTAAACTCCGGTACAATTTTTTTCATTTTCAGTACAATATCGTCGTTGTCAAAGAAATTTGCAACTCCTATAAGTTCCTCAATATCGGCATTCAATGTATCAAATTCATCTAGAATTTCTTCTGCAATCATGATTTTTTCATGGTGGGTTGGTAATGTTTTTGAGGTATCGTTAAGTAATTCCTCGTACAATTTCTCCCCCGGACGTAATCCGACAATATGTATTTTGATATCTTTATCAGGGATAAATCCAGCTAACTTAATCATCTTTTTTGCTAGGTCGATAATCTTAACGGGTTTCCCCATATCAAAAATATAAATCTCTCCTCCATTACCCATTGCTCCCGCTTCCAAAACCAATTGACAAGCCTCTGGTATGGTCATAAAATAACGTATAATCTCTGGATGCGTAATGGTAACTGGTCCCCCATTGGCAATTTGTTTGGTAAACAAAGGAACTACCGAACCGTTGGAACCTAAAACATTTCCAAAACGAGTGGTAATAAATTTCGTGGCATGTTTTTCTCCGTTATCCCTATTCTTTGATTGCAAAGACTGTACATATTTCTCCGCTATTCTTTTACTGGCTCCCATAACGTTACTCGGGTTGACCGCTTTGTCAGTAGAAACCATCACAAATTTTTTAACCTTATACAAGCAGGACAAATCAGCAAGATTCTTAGTTCCCTCTATATTGGTAAGAATGGCCTGAGAAGGATTTTCTTCCATCAAGGGTACATGCTTATAAGCTGCTGCATGAAAAACCACTTGGGGTTGATGCACTTTAAAAACCCTATCCATGGCGACTTTATTTCTTACATCAGCAATTACGTTAAGAATTTTTGAATTGGAATCCAAATTCTGCATTTCTAAACAAAGGTGATGCAATGGTGTTTCAGCCTGATCTAAAATAATGACAGTTTTTGGATTGAAGCCCAACACCTGACGGACTATTTCACTTCCAATAGATCCCGCAGCACCGGTAATCAAAATGGTTTTATCTTTTAGCTGCTTGGAAATCAATTTACTGTCTAACACAATAGGCTTTCTTTCCAATAAATCTTCAATTTGAATGCTTTTTACTTTTTGGGAAATTTCCTTCTGATTTTCCCAATCGGAAATTAACGGTACGGTATATACACTATAATTGAATTCTAAACATTGGTCTACAATAATTAATCGTTCTTCTTTGGATAAGCTTTTATCGGCAATAATGACTGCTTGGGCATTAACGGATCGCATTAATGGCGGTAATTTTTTCTTTTTAACTAATATTGGTAAATCCAACATCCGCTTGGTTGCATTTTGGTTGTTTTTATCCACAAATCCAACAATTTTAAATCGGGAAGGTGTTTCAAATTTTAAGGCATTGGCAACCGATATAGCATTGGCATCCGTACCATAAATGATGGTTCTGATTAATTTATTCGTTCCTTGTTCGGAAAAATAAAGCTCAAAAGTCTGTTTGATTATAACGCGATATAAAAATAACCCACAAAAAGAAAGTACAATATTGATAAAAAAAGCAGTATTTAAAAATGCTTTATGTCCATACAGTAACTCGTAACCAAAGTTAAAAAAAAGAAATAAGATAAGTACGGCCATTTGTGAAAACAAAAGCTTCACTGCATCAATATAAGAAGAGTGACGGATAATTCCGGAATACGTTCTAAACAACCAGAAAAAGAAAATATTCACCCCAAATAAAGAGGCTATAAATCTGAAACTATAAGGTGTAATAATATAATCTAACCCTGTTCCTTTAAATATTAGAATAGTAAAAAAAAAGGACAGTACTAAAACGGAAAAATCTATCATAATAATGATCCATCTAGGAAGATAGCGCAAATTATGAATACTGAATTTCAAGTTTTCTCTTGAAAAAAAATCAGAGTTTCCCAGCGATGAACCAGAATTGTTAGTATCACTCAAAATATATTTTTTTAAAGATTATTACTTTTCATTAAACAAAAATACCACTTAATAAATGGAAAAAGAGAAACAAGCCCGTTTAATTTGAAAGATAATTGAAACAACAAAGGAGGAATTAAGTTCTATCTAATTTGTCGAAATTTATATTCCTTTAGAAATTAGCTCCATTCTATTTTGTAAATAATTGGGAGATAACAGATTCGATACGACTACAATCTTTTGTTGTCAGATTAGACCCAGAAGGCAAGCAAAGCCCATTATTGAAAAGGGTTTCGGCAATAGCAGAGCCATAAAAAGGGTAATTACAAAAAACAGGCTGCAAGTGCATCGGTTTCCACAAGGGTCGGGATTCGATACTTTCTTCTTGTAATGCTAATCTTAAAGTTTCTCTTGTGACTCCATTAGTTTCTAACGGATTTATTAAAATAGTACTCAACCAATAATTCGCAAAATAATTCGCATTTGGAACGGTAAAAACAGTAACACCTTCAATGCCCTTGAATAACTTCAAATAAAATTCATGCATATTCCTTCTCAAACTAATATGAGAATCCAATACTTCCATTTGTCCACGACCAATACCTGCACAGATATTACTCATTCTATAATTATATCCTACTTCACTGTGCTGATAATGTGGTGCAGCATCTCTGGCTTGTGTTGCCAAAAAAATGGCTTTATCTTTCAGCGCTGCGGAATGAACTACAATCGCCCCACCTCCAGAAGTTGTTATGATTTTACTGCCATTAAAAGATAAAACGCCAATATCTCCAAAAGTACCACATTGTTGCCCTTTGTAGCTACTTCCCAGAGCCTCTGCGCTATCTTCAAGAATAGGGATGGAATATTTATCGGCCACTGCTCTTATTTCATCTATTTTATAGGGAATACCATATAAGTGAACCGCAAGTATTGCTTTGGGCTTCTTCTCTTTTGCAATCAGATCTACTATAGCTTCTTCAAGTACAATCGGACATAAATTCCATGTTTCATATTCGCTATCAATAAACACTGGAGTTGCTCCCAAATATACAATAGGATTGGCCGAAGCTGAAAAAGTCATACTTTGACAAATTACGGTATCTCCTGCCTGAACCCCTAAAAGAATTAAACCCAAATGAATGGCTGCTGTACCGGAGTTTAAAACGGCAACATGATGCGAACCTAAATACGTTTCTAAATCATGTTCGAAACAATCTATGTTTGATCCTACTGGAGCAATCCAATTCGAATCAAATGCCTCTTGTATGTATTTCATCTCACCGCCTCCCATATGAGGAGACGAAAGCCAAATCTTATTTTTATGCATCCACTAAAAAATTAAATAAACACAGAAAATGTATAAGCTAAATTAAGAAAAAAATCATTACTACGTTCTGGTCATAACACTCAACTAATTGCTCTGTTTTTTTCTTAAAAAAACAAACCAAATCGTTTTTAAAATAATCGTAATATCTCCCCAAAAACTTCGATGATAATAATAGTCTAAATTCAGTTGCACTTTATCCGGAAAAATAACAGTATCGTTGTAAATCTTAGGGGAGAGATGTTTTTCTAATAAATATCCCTCTCTACTGTATTTTAAAGAAGCCAAACTAGTCAATCCAGGTTTCAATTCTAATATCTTGCGATTTTCTCCTTCTAACAAATCATAATAACCTGGCAAATCTGGCCTTGGACCTACTATGCTCATTTCCCCTTTTAAGACATTAAAGAGTTGAGGCAATTCGTCCAGTTTATAATGCCGAAGTGTTTTGCCTATTTTAGAAATACGGGCTTCTTCCGAAGACGATGAAATTTGAATTGTACGGAGTTTATAAATCTTAAATTTTTTGCCAAATTGGCCAATACGCTCTTGGATGAAGATTCCATTCGTATGGGTATCGATAACTGCCAGCAGCCAAGAAATCAATAAAACCCAGAAAAAAAAGAGAAGTGTGAGGAGGGAGAAAATAATATCAAAAAAACGCTTTATCATACTTTTGAAGTATTTTATTCTTAAAAAAAATACAAGCAAGAAATGAATTAAAAATCTCTAAGAATCATTTTACGAGTAACAAATTTACGAACAAGTAAATAAATAAAGGTCAATAGTAGTAAAAATCCACCGATAAAGAATAAGCTTAAATACCCTTTGCTATCCAAATAAATAACAAATCCGTTTATTCCTAATTGAAATCCCGCGTAAATAAAGGAAACTAAAATATGAGAATAACCCATTTCATTAGCCAGATATTGGTACAGATGAGAACGGTGCGGCTGAAATATATTCTCTTTTTTAAGTAATCTTTTTATAATTGTGATGATCGAATCTATTCCATAAATAGAAAAGAAAAGAAGATACCCCACTTGTCCGGAGTCAATAATGGTTTTCACCATAAAATAGCCTAAAAAAAGTGCCATACTGATACTTCCAACGTCACCAGCAAAGGTCTTTGCTTTTTCTCGGACATTAAATATCCCAAAAGCAAGGCAAGACAATCCCATAGTAATTAGCAAGGGTAAACTGGCTTCATTGATCGATAAAAAAGAAAAACTAACGATAGCCGTTAATGCGTATAAAACGGTTATTCCATTTATACCATCCATGAAATTAAAAGCGTTTACCCAACCTATCATTAATACAAAGACAATGGGTAGTAGCCATAATGGTTCTGCAAACAAGTCTAACTCATAAAAGACCAAGCCAACGGCTATTATATGTGATACAAATCGAGGCAATTGAGATAACGGTTTGATATCGTCTATAAAACTAACTACCGCAACTAATACAACCGCAACTGTTATGGGCCAAGAAACGTATCCCAAGAAAAAAGCAACACTTATCGCTATTGGAAAAATGATTCCACCACCTCTTAAAGTGATGGAAGTATGAGATGATCTGCTATTGGGTTTATCGATGATATTGTATCGATCTGCAATTTTGAAATAAAAAAGCTCAATACCAACCAATAAAATAATTAATGCAATATATACCATATTTAAAACTATGTTTAAGCCGTAACTTTAAACCTTTTATCTAAAACCTGATTACTGAATACTGGACTTTATAACTTATGTTTCAACAAGCTCAAAAGATACTCCCCATAGCCCGATTTTTTCAATGGCTCTGCCAATTCTTTTAGTTGTTGTTCCGTAATAAAACCCTGTCTCCAGGCAATTTCTTCGATACAGCCCACTTTCAATCCCTGACGCTCTTCAATAACCTGAACAAATTGTCCAGCTTGCATTAAGCTATTAAAAGTTCCGGTATCTAACCAAGCAGTTCCTCTACTTAAAATACCCACTTTTAAAGCTCCTTTTTCTAAATATACTTTATTCACATCCGTAATTTCGTACTCACCACGAGCACTTGGCTTGATATTTTTGGCAATCGTCACAACCGAATTATCATAAAAATAAAGTCCTGGTACTGCATAATTTGATTTCGGTTCTAACGGTTTTTCTTCAATAGAGAGCGCCTTAAAATTAGTATCAAATTCAACCACACCATATCGTTCCGGATCAGAAACGTGATAGGCAAAAACAACTCCACCTTCAGGATTGGTATTGGATTGTAGCAACTCATCCATATTAGACCCGAAGAAAATATTGTCCCCTAAAACTAATGCAACGCTATCTTTTCCTATAAATTCCTCTCCTATAACAAAAGCTTGTGCTAATCCATTAGGAATAGCCTGCTCTGCATAACTGAATTGACAGCCTATTGCTGCTCCATCTCCTAACAATTTCTTGAAATTAGGTAAATCATGTGGGGTAGAAATAATTAGTATCTCATTGATCCCTGCCATCATTAAGGTAGACAATGGATAATAAATCATTGGTTTGTCATAAACAGGCATCATTTGTTTGCTCATCGCTAATGTTAACGGATGCAAACGGGTTCCAGAACCTCCTGCTAATATAATTCCTTTCATATTTTTAACTTTTGACTAATTATATTGTTTTTCGTAATAAGTAGCATATTCTCCAGAGGTAATATTATTCAGCCAAGTTTGATTTTCCAAATACCAGTTTACAGTTCTTTCCAGTCCTTGCTCAAAAGTAACGGAAGGTTGCCATCCCAATTCTTTGTTTATCTTACTGGCATCAATCGCATAACGCAAATCATGTCCTGGACGGTCTTTTACATAAGAGATCAATTGCTCCGAGGTTCCTATTGCTCTTCCTAATTTCTCATCCATTATTTTGCAAAGCAACTTTACCAAATCAATATTCTGCCATTCGTTAAAACCTCCAATATTATAAGTATCATGATTCTTACCTTCATGAAAAACTAAATCAATCGCTACCGCATGATCTTCTACAAAGAGCCAATCACGAGTATATTTCCCATCACCATAAACTGGTAGGGGTTTATTTTGAATTATGTTATTGATAAACAAAGGAATCAATTTTTCAGGAAAATGAAAAGGACCATAATTATTGGAACAATTAGTCAACACATAAGGTAAGCCATAGGTTTCGCCGTAAGCCCGAACAAAATGATCCGAACTGGCTTTCGAAGCAGAATATGGCGAATTAGGATCATAGGCCGTGGTTTCTGTAAATAAACCTTCAGCACCTAAACTACCATAAACCTCATCGGTACTAATATGGTAAAAACGCTTCCCTTCATAATTACCTTGCCAAATAGCCTTAGCCGCATTCAATAAATTCATAGTTCCTATCACATTTGTTTTCACAAAAGATAATGGATCTGTTATAGAACGATCCACATGTGATTCAGCCGCTAAATGCAAAACGCCATCAAATTGATACTCCGCAAACAACTGATCAATAAAAGGAGCATCAACGATATCTCCTTTTATAAAAGTATAATTAGGCTCTTTTTCAATATCAACAATATTTTCTAAGTTCCCGGCATACGTAAGTGCATCTAAATTAAAAATTTGATACTGTGGATACTTGTTTACGAATCGTCTTACTACGTGAGACCCAATAAAACCGGCTCCACCAGTGATTAATATTTTTTTCATTTGTATTTAATATTTTTATTGCTCGTCAGCTTAAATAATTTAATAAAACAATATCTAGAATTATTGAAAACTTTCACCTGTAACCTGTAAACATTTCTTCAAACTTTCTGTATATTCCGGCACAATAACTCCAAAAGTATTTTTTATTTTGCTTTTATCCAATAAAGAATACTGTGGCCGCTTTGCAGGAGTTGGGTAATTCGAGGAAGATATTCCAGTAATTTTACAGTCAAAATCACCAATTTTCTTTATCGCCAAGGCAAATTCATACCAACTGATTTCTCCCTCATTGGAAAAATTATAAATACCTGCTTGCCAATGATTATGTGTGAGTATAGTCATTATGGCCTGCGCTAAATCAGCTGCATATGTAGGGCTACCTATTTGATCATTTACCACATTCAAACTATCTCGTTCTTGCATCAATTTTGACATAGTTTTCACAAAATTGTTGCCAAAGCTTGAATAAACCCACGAAGTTCTAATGATAATTGAATCCGGATTTTGTTGCAAACAAGCCTTTTCACCAGCTAATTTAGTGACGCCATACACATTAATGGGATTGGTTTGAGCAGTTTCGGTCAACGCTATTGCAGTGCTTCCGTCAAAAACATAATCCGTCGAAACATGTATTAATTTACAGGCATTCGAATTGCTCCATGCAGCAAGAACAGCTACCGATTGATGATTTAAAACATCTGACAATTCAATTTCTGACTCTGCTCTGTCAACAGCCGTATGAGCTGCACAATTTATTATTATCTGAGGATTAATACCATTCAGTTCAGATTCCAAATGTGTTAAATCACATAGATCAAGTTCTTCTCTGTCAGTAAAGACCCAATCAAATTGGGTATAGTTTTTTGACAACACTGCTAATTCTGAGCCTAATTGTCCTTTTGCCCCAGTTACTAAAATTTTTTTCATATTATTCAAAAGTCCAATCGATTTGATTAAAGTTCGGCAATATTAAATCCTTTTCAGAAACAATTACCTCTTCTTGATTCACATTCCAATCTATAGCTAAAGTAGGATCATCAAAACGAATCCCTCTTTCGCTCTCTTTATGATACAATTGATTTACTTTATACAGCACCGAAGCGCTTTCACTCAAAACCGAAAATCCATGAGCAAATCCGGGAGGCACCATCAGCTGTTTTTTATTGTCTGAACTTAAAATCACACTAAAATGCTGACCGTAAGTGACTGAATTTTTTCGTAAATCTACTGCAACATCTAGAATTTCCCCTTCTAGCACCCGCACTAACTTAGCTTGAGCAAAAGGATTAATTTGCAAATGTAGTCCTCTAATCACGCCTCTCTTCGAGAAAGATTGATTGTCCTGAATAAACTGATATTCAATCCCATTTTCATGGAATTTAGCTTTATTATAGGCTTCGAAAAAAAAACCTCTAGAATCTTCAAAAACTGTCGGAGTAATGATTACTAAGTCTTTTATAATTGTTTTTTCAATAGTCATATTGTAATTTTATATTTTTATAATTTTAATTATCCGAATATTTTCAACCGTATTAGCATTATAGCCGATTTATCATTTACAATCCTTTTAGATCGACCAGCTACGATTTTTTATTTCCTCATAAACTTTTTGAATACCCTCTTCCAAGGTTATTTTCGCTTTCCAACCCAATCCGTTCAGTTTAGAAACATCCATTAATTTCCGTGGAGTCCCATCTGGCTTTGTAATATCGGTCAAAATCTCTCCTGTAAAACCTACTATTTTCTTTACTAGCAAAGCTAAATCCAAGATAGAAATATCTTCGCCGATTCCAATATTAACCAATCCCGATTCATTATAATTTTTCATTAAGAACAAACATGCTTGTGCCAAGTCATCAGCATGCAAAAATTCTCGCTTCGGGCTACCGGTTCCCCAAATGGTTACAGTTGTATCACCATTGTGTTTCGCTGTAATAAACTTGCGCAACATTGCTGGTAATACGTGTGAATTATTTAGATCATAATTATCATTTGGCCCATATAAATTGGTAGGCATCACTGATATAAAATTGCAACCATATTGATCCCTGTACGCATCACACATCTTGACACCCGCAATTTTAGCAATCGCATAGGGTTCATTCGTAGGCTCTAAAACTCCCGTTAATAAGTAATCTTCTTTCAGCGGTTGTGGTGCTAATTTTGGATAAATACAGGAAGATCCAAGGAACATCAGTTTCTTAACTTTATTGACATAGGCTTGGTGAATAACATTATTCTGAATCATCAAATTCTCATAAATAAAATCCGCTCTGTAAGTATTGTTAGCTATAATCCCCCCAACTTTCGCCGCCGCCAAAAAAACATAATCCGGTTTTTCTTGAATGAAAAAATCAGTCACTGCCTGTTGATTGCGTAAATCCAATTCAGCAGAAGTACGCAACACAAAATTGCTGAATCCTTGTGCTTGCAAAGTCCGTAAAATAGCAGAACCTACCATTCCGCGATGACCTGCAATGTATATTTTATCGTTTTTATTCATATTTATTAATATGCTTAATATATCATTTTTCTAATAACAAAAGTGATTCTTGTAGTGTCAAGTCGAGCACTGTCGAGACTCACATTGAAATACCTAGTCTCTTTCAACATTTTTTCTTTTTGAAAATGCTCCACATCCGACACCATCATTTCTTTGACCAGCATAGTCAAATCATATTTAGGCTTCCATCTTAATTTTGTGTTCGATTTGATTGGATCTCCAATTAATAAATCTACTTCAGTTGAGCGGAAATAAGCAGGTTAAATTATTTATTTTATTTAGCTATTAAATTTATTTGATCATAAGTAAGTTGCTTCACCCAATCCTGTTTTTAATGCCATTAATATCCTCAATAGTCTTTCTATTAATCAAATTTCTTTTTCTATCAAAAAACCATCCCCACTTATTAAAATAATAAAATGCAGATGTAAAATACATTTTTAAATTTGCAACAGTTAAGAACGATTTATATAAATGATCATGATAAACAACTTGATGTGGATAGAATATTGCTTTAAACCCAGCATCACAACACCTCCTAGTGATGTCTAGGTCTTCCATGTGCATAAAAATATTTTCATCAAACCCATTGATTTTTTTTAACGCCTCTGTTCTAAAGACCATAAAACAACCAGACAGATAAGGAACTTCCATAATAGTATTATAACCACTAAATCTTAACTCGAATTTATCCGAAATCTTTTTCTTAAGACTTGCAATAGGCAAAAATCGCCTAGCAAAAAAAACGAAAGGACTTGGAATTAATTTTGCTAAATATTGAATTTTACCATCTGGATATAACACTTTGGGCATTACCAAACCAATCGATTCGTCGCTATTCATAAAAGAAATAATACCCTCAATAACCCCTTTTGAATAATAAATATCCGGATTTAATATCAAGTGGTATTTTGTTTCATTTATATACTTTCTAATAGCAATATTATGAGTAGAACCATATCCGGGGTTTGACGGGTTATGGGTATATTCCACTCTAGAATCTATTTTTAGATCCTCTAATATATTACTTGGAGAGTTATCTATTAGGACTAATTTCACTTTCAGATCGGTATCTAGAAAACTATCAATAGCCTCCAAAAGTTGACTTCTGTCGTTGTTATAAATTACTAAACTACAAACTATATCGTACATTTTATTTTGCTAATATCTTGTTATACTAATCTGACCTTGCTATCAACTCTTCCTCTTCCATTATTCATCTTTATCAATACTATCAGTCTTCAATAAATATTGGATAGCATTTTACAGTATTTTACATCCTTTTCTATAAACAAACAGAAGTTTTTTTTGCCCACTCTATTTTTTATATACGAAGATTATCCCTACCTCATTATCGCAAAATTACATTTTAAAATACCTGTGTAGGAGAACCAACAGAAATAGAATAATCTGGAATATCCTTTAATGAAAACTGGTAGAACACCGATAACACCTTCACCTACTATTCCTATACTCTGCATTACTCATACTCTTTCCTTATTTTTAATCCATATTATGCAATCCCAAAACTCTAAGTATGGATATCAGTTCCCCCAATACAACTTTCTAACAACCAACAACTAATAAAAGAAAATCTCATTTTCATGGCACTCCAGAAGAAAATAACACTTACTCAAACTCGCTCCCATTTCCCATTCTCAAAATTATATTTCTTAACTGGCTTAGCTGGTGCTCCAACCGCTATCACATAAGGCGGTAAACTTTTTGCAACTACTGAGTTTGCTCCTACTATTGTTCCTTTACCTATGGTTACTCCCCCTAAAACACATACTGTCTCGCCAAGCCAAACATTTTCTTCAATTATAATTGACGCAGCATGTAATTTCCTATCATTTGGTGGGATATTTGGCGAATCGTGTATGTCATTTGCTCCATAACTGCCGTGATTCAAATCAGAAATAAAAACCTTACTGGCAATTAAAACATTATCTCCAATGATTACTCCTTTCATGGCAGAAATATGAACATAATCGTTTATTTGTACGTTCTTACCCAATTTCAAAACAACACTTTCATCTAATGGATAAGCCTCAAGCCTACAGCCGAAACCCGTTGTGAAGTTTGCACCTATTTTAATATATTTTTTATTTCGTATATCAAATGGCAATCTAATTAACCTAGCTTGACTGAAAAATAATTTTGTATAAACTAATGATCTGATCAATTTCAGCAAACCAAAAAATCCGTATCGTCTTAACATGTTAACTATTTCTTAAAATATAATTCTTTATAAAATTCAATTGTATGATCATAGGTGTTTTGCCAACTAAATTGTTTCGCTTTCTCAAAACCAAGTTCTATGCTTTCTTTCCGTAAATCGCTGGTCGATGCCAATTCTTTAAATTTCTGTGATATTTTTTCAAATGTAGGACTTTCAATTGCTAGATAACTATTACCAAGTACCTCGGGAATAGAAGACGATCTAGTAGCGATAACAGGACAACCAGCTCGCTGCGCCTCTATTATCGGTATGCCAAAACCTTCGTAAAGAGACGGATATAATAAACAAAATGCTCTATTATAATAATAATTTAAATCTTCAACACTAACCTCTGTAATACATTGATAATTTGATTTTCCTAATTTAGAATCCAACATTTGCTTTTCTACTTCATTTAATACCCCGCCACCAATCAATAATAAAGGAATATTAGACGAAGAACATGCATCAACGGCCATATTAAAATTTTTATGTGTTGATCTTCTATCTCCTACATACAAAGCGTACCGGTAATCTTCAAAGTAGTGTTTCTTATCGAAATTTATATTAGAATCCAATAGCTTAAAACCTTCATCTACTCCATTATAAATTACACGAATTTTACTTTTATCGAAATTCGGTAAAAATTTAATTAAATCATCTTTTGTACTATTTGATATACATATAACCCCTTCAGAACCATTTATTGCTTTGTACTTTTGCCAAGAATGTATTTTTTGCGGTATTCCGTGTCTAAAGTATTCGTATGTAAAATCATGAACCGTAGTAACATTTATAGCATTTTTACATTCCTCTAATCTATAATGAGAAGAATGAAACAGATGCTTCCCTTCATTTTTTGAATTAAAATTCAGAAAGCGCTTTAAAGACAAAAACTTAGAGCTTTTCAAATCGATCAAATCTTTATTAAAAGACAATTGTTGTCTAAATAAATTTAATTCCGCATTATCGTATTCCAAAAACCGACATTGAAACGCCTTATCTTGTAACAACCTTTCCAAATGCTGTTGCCACACAACCGAAGCACCCCCTGCTTTTTGCAATGAAAAAATTATGTTGTCAAGTAGTATATTCATTTTTATTAATTTATTAATTCTTCAAATAATGAAACCCTTTGTTGCATAATTATGTCTTTTGATAAATTAGGCGAATTGATTTTAGCTTTTCTTTTGCAAATTATTTTCGCAACGTTTCATTTTAATTCAACGCAGAAAGCGTTTCTCCTTCAAAAAATTAGTTGCCATAGGGATCTTTTTCTCATAGTCATTGATTCAATATAACTACTACTAATTTTCAAACAAAAACTCTAACGTATTGTTTTTAAAACACAACTTAATTGCAACCAATAGATTGTTTACAAGAACTATTTGTCTTTTAAAAAAATTTTTTTTGTAAATAATTTTGTTAGCTCTTCTATTTTCTCTGAATATCCTAAGCTTGTTTTTAATATCTCCAGTTGTATTAAAACTTAAGCTATGAATAAATCTTACATCAAGAACCACCAAATTTTTATTTGCCTTTGCATATTCAATCATAAAGTAGTTATCCGTTCCATAAAATCTCAAATCTTCATCATATCTAAAACCATTTTTGAAAAACCTATTAGAAATAACCATTCCGCTATTAATAGCAGTAGTACAACGAGATAATAAAGTTCCTGGCTGCAAATCATTAATTAACTTTGTTTTAATCAAATAATCTTTTGCTGGACTCACCAAAATGGAATCCGAGTAGATTTGCGGTAAAAATAAATTAACCGAAGGATTCAGATTTATCTGATTTTCTAAAATCTCGAAGAAACATTCAGGAATATCAGAATCGTCATCACACAACATCAAATAAGAATTCTCTACATCAAGAGTTTCAATTACCGAATTATATATTTTAGACAGGACTACATTTTCAGGAGTATGCTTATAAATGAATTTTGAAAAATGATTACTCAAAAAATTAATCGAATCTTGTTTCATGCGTAAAGTACTATTATCCCAAATAATAACTGTCGTACTATTTGTTTGTATGCTTGCCCTTAACAAACTCTGAATAGTATTTGAGGTTTCTATATCTTTATTATATAAACAAACTAAAATTGTTAAATCAGTCATTTCACTTAATTAAAAAGATTCTTAATTCGCTGAACAGCGCCCTGCTTTTTAAAATAAAACCAGGACAAAATCTGAAAATGTAGTCCGTAATTCGCTTTAACAACTTCAAAAATTTCTTTGCTGTGTCTTTTGTCATGCGAAACCCCCCCTACATCATGAAAAGCCACAATAGGACTATCAAAAACTCTAATATGGTGCTTATTTTTATATACATTCTGATTCAAGTTAAAGTCGGAAAAAATCTTGTATTTTGTGTCATAAATTAATTTATCCGACTTTTTATAAAAGCAGCCTTGATGAGGCAATGTGTTTTTAACCTTCAAAAGACGCCCATTTGATGGAAACATTGTACTACCGCTTGACAATAAAACAGGGAAACAATTAATAAAACTATCTCTATTATTCGATATTTCTTTAAGAGGCAACTCTAATAATTTGTCTCCACAATTAATAAATCCAATAAACGTACCAGAACTCAAAGAAATACCTTTGTTCATAGCATCATAAATACCTTTATCTGGCTCGCTTACAAAAACAGCTATTTTATCCAGATATTTCTTTATTATTTCAACAGTTCCATCCGTTGATCCACCATCAATAATAACATACTCAAAATTTTTCAAATCATGAGAAATTACACTTTTAATAGTGTCTTCAATCATATCGACACTATTGTAAACCACCGTTATAATACTTACCAAATTACCCTTCATTCTAATTTACATTTTCAATATTATCAACTTTTTTAAAAATTTCCTTCAGTATCAGAGAAAATAAAATAATAGGTCCCAAATAGAAAACAAAATCAAAAACCGTGGATACCGATTGGCTAAATTCTTTCAAAAATCCAGGAATTTGAAAAAAAACATATACAGCTATGGCATACATAAAAATATTTTTTATTTTAATCTCAATGATTTTCTTTCTAAAATGTGCCGAAAGAAGACCCATCAGAAAACTATACACTATTCCTCCAATATAACCAAAAAAGACATGCCCTTTAACAAAAAAAACAGTATTGGGTCCCAAAACGACATCATCAAAAAGAGAAGAGGTATTCCAAAATGCTTTTACCATTTGGTATCCTAAAGGCTCACTATAGCTTGTCAATCGCAACATCCCTAGAATCCCATTAAATTCGTTTAAAATAAAATCTACAAAATTTAGATTTACAAAATGATCCCTTACCACTTGTGTTTTGTAATACAACATTACATCGCCAAATTCCATTAATCGAAATCCAATAGAAAAAATTGGATCTTGACCTTCTATTTCAGATTCTTTCATAACAATTGAAAGAAACAGAATTACAGTTATTACTAAAAAATATTTAATTTTTGAGCGTATAAAAGTTTTTATATGCATTGTTGAACCTGACCATAAATTATTTTGTTGATATAGATACCAAAATATCGCAATTGTTCCAATAAGGCCCCCTTTTGAACCATGCATTATTGATGTCAACAAATAAAGAAAAAACATAAAAGAATAAAATATTTTCTTTTTAGAAACTATCAACAACAAGCTTATGCAAATTGGTAAAAAACCACTTAAAAAAATAATTCTTCTTATCCATCCAGTTCCCGCTACGAACATCGATATTTTGGCTTCCGTTGGATTTTCTGACAGTAAAGGAATCCCTGAACCTTTAAACATTATAACACTAACGATTACGTATAAAATAAAAAATAGTACTGTAAATATTTCTAATAGTTTAGTATCAATAAACGCATCAATTTTAGCGAAATTTCTTTTGGGCACTCCGATAAGCCTAAATCCAAAGAAAAAAAAGAGAACCGCTAGTAAAACATAAAAGAAAAAGGAAGAGTCCACTGTTAGACACAAACTTGAAGCCATCATTAAAATAATAAACACGAATGGATCAAAAACTGATAGTATATATTTTCTAAATAAATAAAACAAAATCAGTGAAAAAAACACATAATATAAACCAAACTGTAAAACTGCTTCTTCCATTATCTTCTCTAATTGACAATATAGTTAACCAAAAATATTTTGACTACATTGTTATTTGCTACCCAATATCATTTCATTGTACAATTTTATATATCTATCTGCAACAACTGCACTATCAAACTCTCTGACTATTTTCGTTCTTGCATTCGCACAAAGTTGATCGTAAGTAGCCGCATTTAAAACCCATTCTATTCCGGTTGCAAAATCTCGTTCCTGAAAAGGCCTAGCTAAATATCCCGTTTTTTGATGTTCTATGATGTCTAGTAAACCTGTATGACCAAAAGCTACAACTGGCGTACCACATGCCATCGACTCGGTAGCTGCTTGTGGCAACGTCTCTTGCAAACTTGGAACAACCATAACGTCTACAGCACTATAAAGGGTAACTAAACTAACATCATCCGTTAAGTGTCCTAAATAATGTGTTTTCATTTTAAATGATTGTTTTTCTTTGGGCTCACTACTGCCAAATATCACAAACTCTACATTTTCATCATTCAATAAATCTAAAGATCCAGTGAGCCCTTCAAACCCCTTATTTACATCACTGCTAGCACTTATAGCTCCAAAAAGAATTAACTTTTTGTTTTGTGGCAAATTCCATAATTCTCTAGCCTGTTTCTTATCAAATGGTTTAAAAACAGTTGTGTCAATTGGATTAGGAAGATTTACAATTATATGATTTCTAAACAAACTACTTTCCTTTGCACAATTTTCAAGCCATTTACTTAAGCCTACTATTACCATATTGGGTAATTTAGAAAAAACCTTTTGCTTTCTAATAAACGTTTTTCTACTCAAATCGTTTTCTTTACTGCTCCCAAGACGAGGACAAGTACCACAATTTTTTTTATAATTATCACATTCCCACATAATATGACAACCTCCTGTAAAAGCCCAATTATCGTGTAAAGTCCACATTATTGGTGCTTTAATGCGCGCCAAATCCTCAATTTTAATCATCCCCCCATTTATCCAATGAAGATGAACTATGTCAGGATTCAAATCATTGATTTGATCTACAACATTACTAAAACCTAACCAAGATGGGCTAAAAAGCATTTTTGTCCTCTCTTTATAGAAACGTACAGGAAAAGCATCTAAAAAAGGCCTTATTTTTGCCATCATCTTTTGTAGAAAAGATTTCGGACAGGCATCTACTGTATAGTCATCCCCAGATTTGTACTGCACTAACATCTTACTTTCGACCCCTTTTACTAAAAGCGATTTATGTAACCTATAAGCGGCTCTTGCAGCTCCACCAAAACTATCAAACGTATTTACAATTAGTATTTTCATTATCTACTATTTACGTCAATATATACTTTTTGACTCTTTACAAAATTTAGAATAACAAAAAATAATCTAAGCGTATATACATAAATTTTTCCTAAATAGTTATTGATAGGTTTGATTCCAATCAAATCAAAATCAAAAGTAAATTCTGAGTTAAGATTGTTTTTATAAGTATTGACTACATCCTCAGTTCTAATTCTTAAATAGTTTTTGGTTATTTGTTTTGGCACTCCATAATTTTTTAATATCTGCTTTATTAAAAAATAATCACTAATAACAAATCCCTTTAAAGTATTAATATTTAACGACTCATTAGCTCCTATCCGATACAAAGAAAGATTTTTTCTGTAAAAAAACACATTGAAATTGTCGGAAAACAAAGCATAAAAACAGTAGTCCAAACTAGGGAAAAATTCCTCATTATATCCCCCAATTTTAAAAACCGATTCTTTTCTAAAGAAAATTCCCGTTGGTGCACCAATAAAACAACCTTGATAAAAGGAAACAGAATCTATTTTAGATAATTTATTATCCAGTTTTGGGATTTTGTCATAATTAATATCCTTTGAATCTGTTGTGAACTGATAAAACTGAGGTTTCAACAAATCAATAGTTCTATTACTATCCAATATTTCCATTCCTTCAGCAAGAAAACTTGGTAACAACAAATCATCATCATGCAACATTACCACATAATCTCCCACAGCTAATTCAAACAAACGATTCCAATTACCTGCCATTCCAATATTTTCAGAATTCTTATAATAACTTATTCTTTTTTCATTATAAGACAATATCAATTGCTCCGACTTGCAACCCCTCTCAGGATCATTATCTACAACTATTATATCATAGTACTCAAATTCCTTTTGGTTGATAGCACTATCAATCGTTTCTTTCAACAAATTAGCGCGCCTATAAGTAGGTATCGCTATCGTTACTTTAGGCTTAAAATCCAAATTGGATTTTATAATTTGAATCGAAGGAATAGCTGCTGTTTTAGCGAAATTATTCGTGATTTTAAAAAAATCTGTATCCTTATCTACCATTCTAATTTATTTTCAATTTTGCAAACGTTTCTTTCATTCCAATAGTAATAAATGAAAAAAAACTAATTCCAAACTCTCTACAAACCTCGTAAGGCCATTTCCAATTTGCATAAACAACTTGAGACAACCCTTGCACTAGTACCAAGCCAAGCACACCATAAGTTGTATAAGTCAATGAAAAATAGTCCCCTAATACAATTGCTACTCCCGCTACTAAAGACGATTTTACAAATGGTATATTATTTTTGGTGATAATAAATCCTGCAAAATTAGAATGATTTCCTTCTAACAACACAATTAATGTAAAAATACTCATAATCAAAACTGATGGCAACTTAGCGTTTGCACCAATTGCAATCAACAACCAAGGGCATACAAATATCAAGAAAACAGCTCCCAGTACAAACAATAGATAATATACATTCATACTATAAGCAAACTCTTTTAAAAGTTTTTTCTTCTCTCCATTCACTCTTAGTGCAGAAAATCGAGATTGATTTATTACAAAGGAAGTTGCGGACACTGTACTAACCAACCCGACAAGCTGTATCATCAATCCATAAGAGGCAATATCCGATAATGGTAAATACAAGCCAGCCAAGAAAAGACTGAATTTATTGATTGCATAAGCACCAATAAAAACAAGACCTAATTTCCGTGCATTATGCCAAACTACATTAAAGAGATCAATCTTTTCTTGTTTTGAAATAACATAACTATTTATTTTACTTTTTAATTCTTCTGTAAAAAAGAAACGATAAGAAATAATTCTGTTAAAAAAAGGAGCTATAAAATTGGCTATTACAACACCAATCAATCCGAATCCTGAATACAGAAAAACAAATGCTAAAACAACATAAACTAATCTTGAATATACTATTGCTTTTCGCGATTCCATTATCATTCCTTTACCAACAAGTAAAGCAGTGTAAAAGGAATAAAATATTTCAAAAAAAACTGAAAATGAAAAAACTAACCATATGATTAAAGTGTTTTCTACACTGTGAAAACCATTAGTAACTTCATAAACATACCAAGTTCCAAAAGTAAGCATTGTAGTCAAAACAACTAACCCTATACGTCGATAAACATATTGCGCAGTGTAAATCATCGTTGCTAACAATCGGTAATTGACGCCTGTTGAATTATCCACAACTTCAATACCTTCTTTTTGTAAACTTTGTGCTCCACCAAAAATATAGGATATATTGCGACCAAATTGTGAAGCAAAACCAAAATCAAAAAGAGATACCAAAGAACCGAATGTTAGTAATAAATAATTCAGCCCTATTTCTTCTTCGCTTAGCATCCTAAGTATCAAAGGCAAAGTGATAAGTCCTGATGCTATCGAAAAAAACTGCGCAAAATACCCCCAGAAAATATCTTTTTTCGAAATATTAATCATCTGATTTGGTAGCCTTCTCTAATTTATTAATTAATTTTAATGCTCCGTCTCTGCCGCTTAATAAACTCTGATCGCTCCAAAAATATTCCCATTCACCAAATCTTCCAACAGAGATTATATCATTTTGCACTAAATAATCTATAACTATTTTTCTGTTTACGTAAATAGCATGGTCAAAAACAACATTGGCGTATTTCTCACTTCTAATGTCTTTCACTATCAAATCTTCTTCTTTAAACAAACCAATAGAAATAAACTTATCTATTGTCTGTTCTAATATTTCAGAATCACTAATACCTAACTTCTTCCCTCTATTATAATAAATTTCTGCCTGAATAGAACTACACCCTTTAGGTGCATTATCCGACGATTTCATACTTGGTGAATACACACGTGCTGGTAGAATGTCTTTATCATAAATATAAAACCATAATTTATCAGCTATCTCTGGTTTATTAAACCCTAATGAAACCAAATATCCTGAGGTGTAATTCAATTTCTCACTAGCCTCTAAAACATATTCGGGAACGTTATTAATCAACTTACAAATTTCCGTTAAAGGCAAACTGGAAATTAAATTATCAAATTCATAAGTTTTCCCATCTGTAAGACGTATCGTTTTATTATGTAAATCTATTTTATCAACTCCGGAATTTGTTCGTATATCAATATCCCTTACCATTGGAGTAATAAATGCTTTATATCCTCCTTGTGAAGGATAACGCATCTCCTTGGCATAATAAGTATTTGGAGTTTCTGAGCTTTCGCAACCTCTTTCAACTTCTTCCAACGAAGGTTTGTACATTCTACTACCAACCCATTTTGTCTCTAACTCTTTAGCTGTAATAGTCCAATATTTTTCGGTGTATACCATTGGGAAATTTTCCGCAAAATAATCTCCGTACTGAACTCTAAGCCATTCTTCATAATCTTTTATTTCAGAAACAGATTTATCTTTACGGCTTTTAAAATCATCAACAATTTTTTCCTTTTCAACTTTTTTTAATGGAAATAAATTATTTTGAGCGGGATGTTTTAACCAATGACCCTTATAAAAATTATAAGACAGTGGCTCGTGTGAGATATATTTGGTTTGAAAAAAAATATCATTTACGTATTTATCATTCGCAAAAGAAAAATGAACAAATTTGTCAAATCGAAATCCTTCAATACTAAAATTATCTAATAAACCGCCCCAATTATTATTTTTTTCAAAAATAATTGACTCGACATTATTTCTTTTCAATTCATATGCAGCTGCAATTCCAGATATACCAGCTCCTAAAATGACATTTCTCATTTAAAATCTTTAAATTCTAGTAATTCAATATCTCTATCTGAAAGAATCGGATTTTCAATTTTCCAGTCATAACCAAAACTATCCCATTTTATCCCTAGATCGTGCTGTGCAGAATGCACTTTTGTTGCACAATACATTGTAATCGTATTATCTTCCAAAACTTTATAACCGTGAGCACAGCCTTCGGGGATATATAATGCTTTTGGCGTTTTATCATTCAATTCAATTTCAAAATATTGACCAAATGCTTCTGATTCTGGTCTCAAATCTAAAACAACATCCATAACAGAGCCATTTATAACGGAAACCAATTTTTCGCATGCCATTTCTCCAATTTGAAGATGCATTGCTCTAATAACACTTTTTTTCGATTTAGTAAACCATGTTTCTTTAAATTCAAGATTAACTCCTAATTTACTATAGTGGTCAAAATTAAACGGTTTAATTAACTCCCCTCTCAAATCTTCAAATCGTAGCGCGTCGATGATGTAAAGTCCCGGTATTTTAGTTTCTGTTATTTTCATTTTGTAATATTATTTGTTTAACACCATCTTCCAAATTAAATTTTGGAAACCAGTTTGGAATCCTGTCAAATTTCGGTTTACAATCCATAATTTCACGATCTCTATAACTATAGAATCCTGGATTTGTTTTCAAATCTTTGTCAAAAACTTTACAAATATGCCTTATCATCTCATTTAGAGTAAAGCTTTCATTTCCATACACATTGTATGTAGTCGATTTTTTAAGCGTGTCTGACAACAGTAATTCAATTGACATGCAAAATGCTTCCACAACATCATCAATATAAACATATCTTATTGTTTGATTCCCTGGTGACATATTAAAAACTTCGTTTTTATTAAAAGCATCAATAACCAAATTTATAAATTTAGGTCTGTTATCTCTCGGCCCATAAGTATCATATAATGATAGAGTAATGCTTTTTAATAAATTTGCCTCCGAATAAAACTTCAAAATATCATCAAAAGCCTGCTTTGTGGCTGAATAAAAATTTTGAGGATTATAAGAACTCTCGTCTATTGATTGAGCATAAGTGCTGGTATTTATAAATCGCTTTATGTCATTTTCTTTTGCATACTCTAACAAATGAACACCCAACATTATGTTTGTTCTTAAAATATTATCAACTAAACCCGTCGTATGTTTAGGCACAAATACAGTGGCAAGATGCACGATAATATCAATTTTTTTATCAATAGCTAATAATGAATCAAAACTCCCATCATAATTTATCCAATGAAGCCTTTCATCTATTTGGATAGGAGCTGTTTTATTATATATTGCATAAATTTCAAAACCTCTATTCAACAACTCCTTAATTAAGTTACTTCCTATATAGCCAGTACCGCCAGTAATTAAAATTTTATTATTCATTCAAAAATTCTTTTATCTGATTAGTTGTAAAATCCAAAATTCCATTTTTGTTAGAGTTAAACTCACTATACCAGTCCATTGTCATACTCACCGCTTTTTCCGCATTCATTTTTGGCTGCCAATTTAATTCTGAAATTGCTTTACTGATATCCAATTTCAGTAGTCCGGCTTCATGAGGTTGCCCCTCTTCTTTCTCCACCTTATACTCGCCTTTACCCCAACTGGCAATGGCTAATTTTAACATCTCTTCAACCGAAAGCGCATCGGATAGATGTGGCCCAAAATTATAAGCTTGGCTAAATTGAATAGGTTTTGTGGCTAAATTGGCTCCCAACAACAAATAGCCCACTACAGGTTCTAAAACATGTTGCCAGGGTCTCACCGAGTTCGGATTGCGAATTACAACAGGTTTTTCTACGGCAAATGCTTTGGCAATATCTGGCACCAAACGATCTTGTGACCAATCCCCACCACCAATTACATTTCCGGCTCTCGCTACCGAAATCGCTTTTTGGTGTGTATCGTAGGCTTTAGTATTAAAAAAGGAGTTCCGATAGGAATCGATCACCAGTTCAGTACAGGCTTTACTTGCACTGTAAGGGTCATAACCGCCTAATCTATCGTTTTCCCTATAAGGATAAATCCATTCGTTATTGTGGTAGACTTTATCAGTAGTGATTAAGACCACTTGACACTTTTTTTCGAGTACACGAACGGCATCCAATAGATTAGCCGTTCCAATAACATTGACTTCAAACGTTTCGGCAGGAATTTCATAGGACAAACGCACTAAAGGTTGTGCAGCCAAGTGAAAGACAAAATCAGGTTGAAAATTTACAATTTCTTTTTCCAACCTTTTTTTATCTCTTAAATCAACAATGACCGAAGTACAAATAGTATCCCCATCAATTAAATGAAATAAATCGTCTTTCGTCTTTGGTGCTAATGCATATCCTTTTACTTCTGCTCCTAAGAGCGACAACGTTTTTAATATCCAGGCGCCTTTAAAACCAGTATGACCCGTTAAAAAAACTTTTTTCCCTTTATATGTTTCTTGTAGTTTTCTAAACATCATATTACCAAGTTTTCCAAGCAGCAGTTTTCGCTTCCCAACTTTCTTCCAGTTCTACTTTATCTCTGAGGGTATCCATGGGTTTCCAGAACCCTTCATGCAGGTGTGCCCCCATTTGACCCTCAGCAGCCAAACGTTCCATGGGTGCCTTTTCAAAAATAGTGCTGTCCCCTTCTATGTAATCAAACACTTCCGGTTGACACACAAAAAAACCACCATTAATCCACGCACCATCACCTTTAGGTTTTTCCAGAAAAGAATCTACTTGATTTTCAGATCCTAAATTTAAAGCACCAAATCGTCCAGAAGGTTGAACGGAAGTAACGGTACAAAGTTTTCCGTTTTTTTGATGGGTCGCTACTAAATCCTTGATATTTACATTTGAAACTCCATCACCATAAGTAAGTAAGAAAGGTTCGTTTCCAATATGCTTTTGAACGCGTTTGATACGTCCGCCAGTCATGGAATTTACTCCCGTATCTACCAAAGTAATGGTCCATGGTTCAGCTTCCGATTCATGAACCTTAACCGAATTATTTTTTAAATCAATCGTAACATCTGATTTGTGCATAAAATAATTAGCAAAATATTCTTTAATCACGTAGCCTTTATATCCCAAACAGATGACAAAGTCATTATATCCGTATGAGGAATAAATCTTCATAATGTGCCAAAGTATAGGCATTCCACCAATTTCGACCATCGGTTTTGGTCTTAACACTGTTTCTTCTGAAAGCCTGGTTCCTAGACCTCCTGCTAATATAACTACCTTCATTATTATCTTTTTATGATTTTAAATTTCTAAATATACACAGTAAATAACCTTCTCTTTCTTTAGATAATCCTCTCATTCGCATTTTACCTTTTTTTAATTTTGCTTTACAGGTATTTCAATTTCCTGTCTGACAAGGATAAGGCAGCTCGATTCCAGCATCTAAAGCCGATCCCAAAACATTTTCCCTTTTTAGTTCTTCAACTAAAGCATGATTTCCTTGAAAATTGATTTTTAATTCATGTGGTTTAATATCCTCAAAATTTTCTGGCTCTTTGTAGAATTCTAAATCCTCAGAATAAATATTTTCTTTAGGGCATTTTAAAATATTCAATGTCTCTTTAATCGTATTTTTCAAATTAATTGAACCGCAAATGTAATGCTTTGTCTGGTCAACATCTACATCTTATAGTAAATCCCAAATGAACTCTTTGTTAATTCGACCTCTTATTTCAAAATGTTGTTTGCATCATGGACTGAGTGGGTATGAAAATACCATACTTTTAAATTAACCGGATACATTATGCGTACGTGATTAAATAACTTCTAAATACAGTCAATTGAAAATTTTCTTTACATAAACTAGATTTATGGTACTTCCTGGATTTGAAATTAAAACTTCCTTTATTATTGACTTTAATAGTTTATTACCGCTACTAACCCTCAAAAATAAATTTGGTTACTAGTTTCACTATTAACAAACACAAAATCTCCCATTGGTTCCATCGCTTCAACAACGTCCCCAATTTATATGCTATCATGCACAAAATTAAAAAAAACATCGTCAGGAATTAATAGCGGATTCTAAAAAAGCATCTGCCGAAAGAGCAGAAGAAAAAGAATTGGGTATTCTATTCTCAACCTTTAATTCGAAAAAACAAGGTAAGAAACCCTATGCTGTCAATTGCTTCAATAATCTCCTAACGATTAAAATCAACACCACCAAGAACCCCACTAAAAATCCTCCCATTATAATCCCTTTAGCTTTCCCGAACTTCTTTTGTGCCAATGGCAAAATAGGTTTGTCAATCACTTGAATTAATGGGGTTTCTTTACGCAAAGTGACTTTGGCTAATTCAGTTTGTTTTACTAATTCGGTCAAAATTGCTGTATTCGCCTGTACATCGACCTGTTTTCTCGCTGAAGGCGCTCGTCTTACATTCATGGCGGGGTTCAACCCAAAGGTATTGTCATTGGCAACCGCCACACCGGTAATGGCTCCGTTTAGTTCGCGGCGAATAGAATCCGTTTGTCTTTCTAATATCGCCATATTCATTCTTGCTTTTTTACTTTTTGTAGTAACATAAAAATCAGAAACTTCTTTTGCTAATGCTTCTGTAAAATATTTTGCAAACAACTCGTTAATAGACACCACATCAATACTGATTACAGATACTTTTTTGTCTTTTTGACCAACAGTTAATGCGCTAGTAGATATATCTTCATATATAACTCCCAGGATGCTGTCATGTACTCTAGTAAAAGAATTACGCTTGGCATTAGGTAAAAACTGGATGTCCTTGAATTTGGGACTATCGTCCCATTTGCTTCTCCATTCGCTATTCTGAATATACATTTCAGCCAAAGAAACACTCCGGCCATTGAAAGTTACAGGACTCAATAAAGTTTGCTCCACCATAGAACGGGACTTAAACAATTCGGTCAAATTAGAACCCGTAAAAATACTGCCGCCACCACCTCCGAGGTCAAACCCAAACTGGCTTGCCAAACCTAAGGCTCCACCTAACCCGCCGGATTTCTCATCTTCTAGCGCAAAGGATAGCGTAGCAGTATATATAGGTTTTTTGATAAAGGAATATGTTAATCCAATTCCAGCTCCTATAATTCCTGCTAACACAATAATTTTCCATTGTGAAAATAAATAAGCGAACCAATCTTTGCCTTTTTCTATTAACTCCTTTAAAGATATTTCGTCGTTAGGGTTTTGTTCGTTCATGTATCAAGATTTTACGCTTGTATTTAATTTATTATTGTAAACTTTTATTGAAAAACGGTTAATCAATAGCCTCAAGATTTTTTTGTCAGCATCGGGAAAGTAGGTGTAAACTAATCACTTAATACTGATCATTGACTACTGAATTTTGGTCACTACTACCTCAATATTGCAATAATAACTCCCGCCAGACTTGCAATTACTCCTGCAATACTGACAAATTCACCTGTACTGATCTTTTTTACTTCCGGTTTTTCTGGCACTATAATTTGAGAGCCCGGACTTATTTCAGGATACCTCCTAAAAACCAGAAATGAACGCGTTACAGCCGCCTTACCGTTTGGATAAATGATATACGCCTTCTTCTTCCAGCCTTTGTTATCGATACCGCCAACGGCATTCAAATAGTATGCAAATCCTCTACCTTTATCATATGGAATCTCCGAAGTTAAGATAACATTCCCACTTACTTTAACACCTTCATTGAAAGTAGCCACTTCAATTTCGTCTCCGGGAAAAAGTGTTACATTAGTATTACTTTTTGGGTTTTTGACAATGGACTTCCAATCTACTGGTATAGTTGCAAATTTCAAATCTTCTTTTAATCTTTTTGTCAATTTTTTTTGGATACTGTCTTTTTTACCCAAATTCAAATTCACATTTTCCAAATCTTCAATTTGTTTGGCCTGTATTGGTCTTTTGATTTTTACTCCTTCAATATTGGCAACAGATGTCAAACCACCCGCTCTTTGAATAATATCATAGACTCTATCTTTCTTGTTAGCCAAAACATACTTCCCTGCATAATGGACAGCTCCGCTTATTACTACCATTTCAGGTTTGTCATATACTGCCATTTTACGGATATTAACCACATCAAATGGCTGCAATTCAAAGTTTTTCAACTGCTCATTGTTGTTTGCCGTAATTTCGATATTAAATAGTTCTGCTTTATTAGGATTTGTATCATCTATTTCTTCCGATTTTATCATTCGGGCAACCTCTACTCTTTTTGAAGCTGAACCGGTCAATCCACCTGCTTGCACAAATAAATCATTCAAGGTTAAATTTTCATAATAAGCATAAATCCCCGGCTTTTTAATTTCGCCATCAATGGTTATTTTATATTCTTCGACAAAATCCAAAATCGAATATACTGTTACGATGTCTTCTTTATGCAATGCAATATCAGCTTCTAGATCCCCTTCTAAGGCTTTAGCCAAATTTACATTGACTATTTCCGTAGTCAAATCAGATTTCATTCGTATAATTCTAGCTCTATTGCTATACGCATCTTCTTTTAATCCATCCGCTTTTGCAATCAGATCTGAAATGCGCATGCCTTCATAGAAGGAATAAGTATCTGGTCTAAAAACGGCACCGTCTATTTTAATACGGTTTTCATATCGATCTAAAATTTTAGTGATTCTAAAAACATCCCCTGACAGAGGTTGGTAGGTATTAAATTCTTCGTATTTGACATCTCGAACTTTAAATTCTTTATTAGTTTTCTGCAATACATTTACCGATGCGGTATATGCAAATTCATTAAACCCGGAAGCAAACGTCAATAAATCGGAAAACGTTTCTCCTTTTTTCATTTCAAAAATTCCGGGGCGTTTTACCTGTCCTTCCACAGTAACTCTTTGATTGTATGCCGGAATCCGGATGACATCATTATCTTTCAATCCCACATTATCGGATTGATCTCCATTTACCAAGAAATGATAAATATCAATGTTTTTATAAACTACATTATTTCTCAATAATTCTATGTTTCTATAACTTCCGTTCTTAGCCGGACCCCCTCCTAAAAATAAGGCATTATAAACGGTGGCTAAGGAAGATATCGAATAATTACCAGGTTGTCTGCTTCCTATTAATGTTACTCTGATGGTTCTGATTCGACCGAGACTAATCCCAACTTGCGATTGCCCCGACGCTACTGTACTATATACTCTAGCGAGAGCATTTTTTATTTTTTGGGTAGCTGCTTCAATAGTCATTCCTGAAACTAGAATCTGGCCTACATATTGAATGTTTACTTTACCTTCCATGGTTACCGGCACTGAGGTATTAAACTCCTGCACTCCATAAACGCTGATTTGCAACTCGTCTCCAGGTCCTAATATATAATTGACTGGAGTAGCCAGTTTCAAATTGGGCTCAAAATTCAATTCTGGGTTATCAAACAGTTCAGAACCAAAAATTAACGAATTAATGGTATCTTTCTCTTTTCTATTTACGATCTTGTCCTGTTTTCTGGTGAGCTCTTTAGCTTCAATTTCGCCCTTTAGGTCATCTTTTTCATCAAGATTTAAAGAATTTGAATTTCCCTCTAAACGCAATTTTAACTTAGCAAATTCGCTTGCTTGCATTCCTTTTGACAAAGCAATAGGTTCCGCTTGCTCAATAGTAACATTATTGGTCTGTAACTCTGTTTTTATTTTTGCGATATCACTATCCGATAAATAATCCACTTTTAATGTACTTAGATCTGTACTTTTAAACAGATCCTGTGCTAGCATATTTGAGGACTGAAAAAGGGCTATAAAAAATACAGCAACAATAATTATTTTTCTCATATTTAATCTAAAATTTACAATTCATTTATCCCATCCTATTAAAAAAAAACGTCGCAGCCCGCACAACAATTAAAAACTCCGCACGGCTTCGCCCTAGTAAGCCACATATAAAGGCATACTCATTTTTAAAATCTTACAAAGCTAGAGTAAAATTACAGGAAAATCTATAGTTTCAGTAGGAAATATAAAACAAAAAAGCTTTCTATTTGATTTATATTAAAGTACCAAAGAACAAACCCTGCTAATCTTTTGCGAAAGTAATCACAATTGTTTCTAAATGAAAGAAAAATGTGAATTCTATAAGGAATAGCAGTATTAAATAGAAAAAAGTTTACAAAATAAAAATATTCTGTAAACTTTTAAACTTATTTTGATTCAAAAACTGGCAGTTATACCTTAAAAACCTTTTTATACCAAGGCGCTTTTTCTACTTTTACACCATAGCCATAACCATAGCCATAACCCTTGGTAGAATCAGTATCATTAAGAAGCATACACATATTTGGTAATTTTTGCTCTTTGTATAATGCATTTGGAATATTGAGCATGCGCTTTTCTAAAAAGTTAGCTCGTGCCACATAAATAAAGCAATCAGCATGCTTCGCGATCAACAAAGTATCGGTTACTAAACTAACCGGAGCGGTATCTACGATAATATAATCGTATTTTTCTTTTAAATCTTTAAAAAGTGAATCTACTTTTTTATTCATCAATAATTCCGCAGGATTAGGAGGTATTACACCCGCTGGCAGTACATGGAAATCTTCATAACCCTCATACTTAACGATTAAATCTTCCAGAACTAGATCTTTCGAGGATAAATAATTAGTAAAACCACGGTCTGGCAAAGTCAGATATTCATCTAATCTTGGATTTCTAATGTCCATACCTATCAACAATACTTTTTTTCCTGACAAGGCAAAAGTTGCAGCGAGATTTACAGAAACAAAGGTTTTTCCTTCTTTGGGAAAAGTAGAAGTCAAAAATATTGTCTTTGCTTGATCATCAGGAACCTTACTCAGCATAAATTCCAGATTTGTTCTAATAATACGTAAGGCTTCTGCCGAACTTGTTCTGCTTTCTGATTTTATAATTTCCGAAGGACTATCCGAAGTAGGAACATCCCCAATAAATGGAATCAGTGTTTTTCCATCCAAGTCCAATCGGCTTTTAATTTTTGTATCTAACAAATCATCTGTATATATTATTCCAAAAGGAACCAGTAATCCAAACAACAAACCCGCTAAATAAATGACACTTTTTTTAGGCGATACAGGCTTTTTATCTGCCTTTGCAACATCGATGACTCTAGCATTTGGTTCGGTAGCCGATAAAGAAATTGCAGTCTCTTCTCTTTTTTGCAATAAATACAGATACAACTCTTCTTTTACTTTTTGTTGCCTGGCTATTACTCTAAACTGACGTTCTTGAACTGGAATTTTCTCGATTTTAGCATTCAACACACCCTCATTACTGTTTAAATCTCTTTTTTGAATAGTTAAACTGGATTGTAGTCTTTGCAAACTTGCTGCAACAGTAGATTTTAGTGATGCAATTTGCTGATCCATTTTAACCACCGATGGATTCTCTACAGTAGCAGATTTCAAAATCCTGTTGCGGTCCAATACCAATTGATTGTAAGAACTAATTAATCCCGACGCATCTCCATCTCCAGCAATGATATTACTGGGAAGCAAATCAGAATTACTGCTTTTCTTCATGAAGTTCAACATAGAAGACACTACATTTAACTGAATTTCAGCCTCTACCCCTTTTTTATCATATTCATTAGATCCTTCAATAAAAAGTTTCGCTTCTGATTCGATATCGGTAAGTTTATTTGACTTTTTAAAACTTTCAACATCTTGCTCCACCCCATCCAATTCTTGAGTAATTAATGTCAATCGCTCGGCAATAAATTTCGAAGTGTTTTCTGAAATAAAATTCTTATCGGCCGCAGCATCTTCATTATAAATCTGAATTAGATTATCTAAAAAAGCTTCCGCTTTTTTCACTACAGGATCACTGATTGACACGGCAACCACACTACTTGTTTTACTTACCGGCTCCACCTTTAGCCGCCGTTGAAAACTCCCAACGACATTCTCAAGAGGACTTATCAAGATGGTAATCGATTTCTTATAATCATTAAACCTATTACTAGTAGATTTAGTAATAATCAAACGTCCGTATTTAGTTTGGATTTGTTCTCCATATCGAAATTCTTTTTTACTACTTAAAAGTATCTTCGAACTCTCATTCCCCAATTCATTTTCCAATTCAAAGGTTTTAGATGTGAGCTCCGTAAATTTAAAATCCATTTTACTTTCATAAAATTGATTAGTTTTATCTGCAAAATACAGTTCAATTGGGGCTTCCTGATAAATTTCTCTATCCACAACTTTCCCTCTAACCACTAAAGTAGTGTTTAGATTGAGTTTTTTTACGGTACTTTCTACTAATTTTCTAGACTTTAAAATTTCAATTTCATTATCCAAATTACTTTTCATACCTCCACCTATTCCCATATCCGAAAAAACAGAAAGTTCAGAAAGCATGCCACCTTTTTTCTCATCTTTTACTAATATGGTGGCTGATGCCTCATATTGCGGTATGGTGTATCTTAAGTATAAAAAAGCGAAGAGCAAACTTAAACAAACGCCTATTAAAAACCATTTCCAGTGTATGGAGTATTTATATAAAATTTCCTTAAATTGAAAATCACTCTCGAAATCTTCATCAAAACTGCTATTTTCCATTCAATAATTTATTTTGCGGTAGTAATAATCAATGTAATTAAAGTTATCAATAAAGAAGAGATAGATATAATCACTCCTGTATTGGGACCGATTGCCGCTCCGTTTATTTTATTTTTATTTGGCTCAACATAAACCACATCATTTTGCGCTAAATAATAAAAAGGAGAGTGGATAAAATCCGATTTAGTTATATCTACACGATTATATGATTTGACACCGTCGATTTCTCGGATGATCAAAATATTATTTCGCTTGCCATAGATGGTCAAATCCTTTGCCATTGTAAGTCCTTCAATCAATGTAATTCTTTCAGAAGCCACAGTATAAGTGCCTGGCAAATTAACTTCTCCCTGCACCGACACTTTAAAATTCATGATACGAAGATTAATAATTGGTTTTTTTATATAAACAGCGATTTTATCTTGCAACATTTTAAGCACTTGAGAGCGGGTTAAGCCACTTATTTTTAATTTTCCTAAAATTGGAAACTCAATAAATCCCTCTGCACCTACTAAATACAACTGCGTTGACTGCTGACCAACAATATCTGGTCTGGCGGCACTAGCCACAAAAGATGTTGTCAGGTTAAAAGGGATTGCAATTTCTGGATCTTCGGCTGAAACGACGACCATCAACAAATCATCCGGTTGAATTTTAATTTCATACGAATTCGACTTTTCCTGAGAAGCTATACGATCAATATCCTGATAGTAAACCAAATCTGCTCTGGAAGCACAAGAAAAAAACAACATTGCAAAAAACAATGGAATTGTTTTCTTAAGTAAAAATAAGTATTTCATAGGATTCTAATTATAAAAGCAGCAAATATAGGTATTAAAGTTGTATTAAGAATTAAAATGGTTACAACTCATAAACGCTCAAATTGTAAATAGACTTTATTAAATCTATTATTACCATCTTTCTAAAATAATTAAATAAAAAAGACAATATAAAATGACTTGCCCGTCATAAAAATCAACTATATAAAAACCAAGTTTTGTTTTTTTAACTCTCGTGAGCAAGGGCAAAAATGAAAATTTATAAAACGTCTTGGTACGCTTGCACAAATTTTTACATAAAGTTCAGAAAAATTTAAATAATAGTAATTAGTACGCATTTTCCTCTCCTTTGAATACATTGAAAACCGTTCGGTAAATAATTTTCAAATCCAACAACAAACTCCAATTTTCAATATACCAAATATCATAATCCACGCGATCTTTCATATCAATAAGTTCCTTGGTTTCACCTCGAAAACCATTGACTTGGGCCCAACCTGTAATTCCCGGTTTCGCATAATGTCTTACCAGATAGTTGTTAATCAATTCCGAATATTGTTCGGTATGCATCAGCATATGCGGCCGCGGACCGACCACCGACATATTCCCCCAAAATACATTTAAAAACTGCGGCAATTCGTCCATATTTGTCCTGCGTAGGATTTCACCCAATTTAGTTACCCGTTCATCTCCTAAAGTAGCCTGCTTCTGATCTGCTACTGCATTGACACGCATTGTTCGAAATTTTAAACAACCAAATTCTCTATTGTCTCTTCCTGAACGTTCTTGCTTAAAAAAGACAGGTCCAGGAGAATCCAACTTGATTAGGATCATTAGGATCGGAAAAAGCCAAGGAAAAATCAAAACAATAACGAGGAAGGAAAAACAAACATCAAATGCTTTTTTGGCAAGAAGATTGAAGGTGATCTCCAAGGGTTCTTTCCTCAGCATTAATACCGGAGTATTCTCGTAAAAACTAATTTCGACCTTTCGGGACTTAGTGTACAACTGAAAATCAGGAATGAATTTAATGCGCACCATATAACGCTCACAAAGTTCCGTCAGCTGATTGATAATTTTGACATTGTCAATATGGAGTGCAACATACATTTCGTCCACATTTTCATTAATGATATAATTTGGAATGGCATCGAATCCACCTAATAATGGAGAAGAGATAAAAGCAAAAGGATCCACATTGTCATCAAAAAAACCCAACACACGATAACCATAGGTAAGATCTTTAGATAGTATCTTGCGCATTTGCTCTCCTGTATCATTTGCCCCTACTATAATTACGTTCTTAAAATTATAGCCTTGAGATCGAATATACTTCAAGCCTTTCATAAAAAGCACCCGGGATACAAAAAGGAATATAAAAAATATCAGATAAAAATACAATAAACGCAAACGAGAAATTTCAGAATATTTTAAAACAACTACAAATAAAACAATCAATGCAACATGGAAAGCAATCATCCGGATTGTACGCATCAGTATAGTTTCAATTCGTTCAATCCGGATAATCCTGAAGGAATCCTTGTAAAGCAATAATACAATCCAAAAAAGATTGGACAATAAGGAAATGGTGCGTACTTCCTTCAAATCTAACCGATCCAAACTATCATATCGGCTTAAAAACGAAAGAATAATAGCTGTATTCAATAAAACAATGTCCCACATAAGAAAACACAGTTTAAAATAACGCGAAAAACGGTAAGCGGCAAGTTCTTTTAAAAGTGACATATTATAGAATAACGAGTTTAATGTATTTATATGTTTATTTGAAAGTTTAATTAAGAAACCTAATAAATTAAAAATCAGACATGGGTTTTAAAATATTTTTCAATTTTTCAGCTACGAGCAACTTAATAAAAATAGGTCCATAATAAAGGTATCTTTTCCACATTCGTCTGGGTTCTTTTACCAAACGGATAAACCATTCCAATCGTAATTGTATCCAAAATGAGTGCGGACGAATTATGGTACCAGCGTAAAAATCAAATACCGCACCAATTGAACAAATAATTTTGGCATCTAATTGTTCTTTGTGCTCAAAGCTCCACTTTTCCTGTTTGGGTGCAGTCATTCCAATAAACAACACATCGGGTTGAAAGGCATTGACTACCTCAACCATTTTCTTATTTTCAATTCCTGAGAACTCTGATTTGTATGGTGGTGAAAAAGTATGCACTTTTATATTCGGAAAATCTTTAGAAAGGCGTGCCGTAATTTTCAGTAAAGTACTTTCTGAAGAACCCAAATAGAAACAACTACCTCCTTTTTTATTCAAATCAGTTAAAAGATACTGATGAATATCAGCCCCTGCAATTTTTTTTATTTCTTGGTTATTCAATAATTTAACAGCTGCCACAATAGCCATACCGTCCGGTAATAAAATATCAGAATGTTGCAAGGCTTTTTTGAAAACAGAATCTTTTTCTGCAATACAGAAAGAATATTGATTAATCGTGTTGATAAGCGTTTGGCCATCAGCTCCAAATTCCGACAAATCACCACTGTAGATGGAGTAGTTCAATAATGGAACAGAGGATATGGATTTAGTCATTGTTTTAATTACTTATATTTTTTAGATGCATTTTATAAATTACACATATTTGCTATTATCAAAAAATTGAAATAGAACTTGCTTGTCACTTTTTATAATATTTCGTAAGTTAATTATTCCGATATTGCAAGAACATTAAAACAAAATCAGACATTCTTTTTTACCGCAAAACTCAATTTGTAATATCTATTAAAAGGCTCTGGTATTCCGAACCAAACACTTTAGTCCTTTTGGCAAGATCATTGTGTATTAAATCGCAATTTACATTTATTTTGTTATTCCAATATTTTAAAATGATTTGGGATAATAATTCAGCATCATCATAGTCAAAAAATTCTGCTAGTCCAGCTGCTTGTTCCTTATGTACTGGTATATTTGATAATATCATTGGTTTACACATACTTTTTGCTTCTTCCACTGAAGAACTCCAACCTTCAAAATAAGAAGGATTAATTACTGCCGTACAATGATGCATCAATAATTTGACATCATCGTATGGAATAAGTCCAAGGAATCTTATGTTTTTTTTTAGACCATTAACTTCAACAAAATCCTTCAAAGAATTAATATACTTTTCATTTCTATTGTCCATAAGGAGACCACTACAAAGCAACAAAACAGAAGGATCGTTATCTTTCAATAATTTGATAGATTCAAATGCAACTTTATGATTTTTGTGTGCCCAAAATTGATTCGGTAAAAACAAATATTCGCCATCGAAATTATATTTAGACTCTAAATAAGAAATTGGTTTTATCTTGAAAACTTTTGTCTGAGAAACAAAATGAATAACACTAGCTTTTTCAACATATTTTGCAGCAAACTTTTTATAGTCATTATAAGCATCATAACTACTTAGAATTATCCTATCACTATATTTTGCCATATTATGCAACCGATAATCCCTTACCAATAAATTTAACTTAGAAAACATGTGAGGCAATCTTAAATGTTGAAAATCAGGTATCCAATTAACAGACAAACATTTCAAATCAGATCCATATATAAAAGAATGACTAAATACCTGAATATCATTTTCTCTTATTAAAGTATTAATTATAGGATTAATTTTAAAAACATCCCGCAAGATAAAATCCACAAACCATTGAAAGCTAAATCTATCAAATACAGAAGCCTGTTTAATAATTGCTAAGCCTTCAAATTCTGATAATAATTTTTTATCAACTTTATATCCTACAAATAATATAGGTTGTATTTTTTCTTCATTGGATTGACTAATTGCAAACATCAAATTTTTGAGATAATTAATCCCGCCCATCCATGATGTCTTCCCGCCAATAATTGTAAAACCTACCTTTATCATATCATCAATTTATACCAGTTAACATATTTTTTTAATCCTTCATCTATTTCCAATGTATGGACCCATCCAGTTTCTAATACTTTTTCAGTAGAACCTAAATAAAATTGAGGATCACCTTCTTTATGCTGTTGATTAAACTCTATTTCTATTTCATTCTTTCCTAATAAATCTCTCAACATAAAAAGAATATCTTTAACAGTTGTTCTAACTCCAAATGAACCATTGTAAATTTGCGATTGTGAATTGTCAAGATTTGCTAACTGCAGCACTAAAGTAGCAACATCATATACATGCAACCAATCTCTTGTTTCATTTCCTGTTCCAAAAAAAACCACTCTTTCATTTGCATTCATTATTTTGTTACAGGCTTCCCATAATAGTTGCTTTTTCAGTCCTTCTCCATAAATAGAAAACAAACGGACGATTGAAACTTTTAATCCGAAACAATGAGCATAAGACTTACATATATTTTCCGAGGCAAGTTTATGGAAACCGTATGGCGAAACAGGATTAGTTGTATCGGATTCTTTGATTGGCAAATCTTCTTTTGAACCATACACCGCAGCAGTTGATAAATAAATCAACGATGAAGAAGGGGAATATAATCTTATAAACTCTAGTAATTCAAGCGTAGAATTAACAGTTTTATGATAATCCAAGTATGGTTCTGCAATTGATATCCCTACTGTACTTCCTCCAGCACAATGTACAATAGTATCTCCTTTTCGAGAAATTTTTTTTAGATTTTCTAAACTAAGCGACTCCTGATACCATTCGTCAAAATCATGTCTGTCTATAGAATCTTTAGCAATAAATCCATGCCCAATCCCAATAACGTAATATTTTTTTTGCTTAAATATTTTTGCAATATTACTTCCAATGAAGCCTAATCCACCCGTAATAATAACCGTTTTAATCATGAAAATAAGGTAATTTATATATTAAGTATTTAAACATATATTTTTTTATCTAAACATACTCCAACTAACTACTTCATAGGTCCTTTATAATTCTTGCAGGTATACCCCCAACAAGAGTATATGGAAGTACGTCTTTAGTAACAATACTGCCAGCTGCAATTACAGCACCCTCACCAATAGTGACACCTTTTAATATTTTCACATCAAACCCTATCCAAACTTTATTGTGTATTTTCACCTTTTTAATTAAAACATTAGACCAGTCCTTCTTACCCACTAATGCATTCAAAACATCCATTTTTCTTTCTGAAAACACTACACTATGTGAAATATGATCTACAATCGTACAGCCCCAAGATATTAGTACATCATCCCCAATATCGATTTCATCTGCACAAATAATTTTTGACCCACCTATAAAAGTTCTACTGCCAATAAAAATTTTAGCATTATCCTTATCAAAATAAAAACTTGCTTCAATGATTGACTGATCTCCTATCGATATAAAACAGTTTTTTTTATAAATAAATTTATTAAAAGCAATTCTAGAATCTCTTCCAATTAATAATTTATTTTTATAAATCTGCTTAATATAAATAGCATAAATTTTCTTTATATTATCTTTTATCATTTCTTAAAACAATTAATCAATTAACGTATTTAATAACTTTAGCAGGATTCCCACCTACTAAAGCAAATGGAGGCACATCTTTTGTTACTACACTACCTGCGGCAACAATAGCACCTTCACCAATAGTAACTCCTTTGAGAATAATACTATTAAAATTGATCCACACATGATTTCCGATCTTTATAGGAGCTGTATTTATATTAACTTCTTTATTGGTGTGTCCCTCATTAATAATCCTCAAATATCCATATGCCCGTTCCTGATGATTCAGTTCATGGGAATTTGTATCAACAATATGCACATTGTCTGAAATAAGCACATCATTACCTATAGTAATTTTATTGCCAGACCAAATCTTTGTATATTCACCTACAAAACACCTTTCTCCAATTTCAATTTCTCCTCCATAACCAAAGAGGTGTAGCTCTCCGTATATTTGGGTTTGATTGCCAATTCTTATTTTATTTCTATCATTCTGCAAATTGTAAATCCGCACATTTTTATAAAATATAACCTTTCCATATGAAGTAACCTTTTTATATAAAAAAATGCTAAATATTCTCCTTAAATAATATTTCATTCTCCTTTTCAAATCCATTTTAATGGTCTATTAAATTTTCTGATGTAAAAACTATTCTATTCTTTTAAAAAAATTGAATTTATTTTTTCTGCAATAATTGAGTATAAAATTACAAGCTTTCGATATTTTAAAATTTTTACCATTTTTTTTCTATCCGACAACCTTTCCTTAATTAATTCAGGAAAATTAAAATAATATTTTAAATTCTTAATTTTATCCTCGCTAACTCTATAATTTTTATAATTTTCACCTGAACCATCCTGCCCGATTTGACTAATTAAAGAATCTGAAGGAAAAAGTGTTAATCCCTTTTCTCTAAAAATACACCAGTACCACATAATTCCCCATGATTTAACATGCCCATTATTTCTATCATGAAGCATTTTATAGTAATTATAAGTATTATCATAATTAAATCTTTTTTTTAAGATTTTATCTCTATCCAAAACATTAAAGTCCGATGATTTTTTATCATAATACGCCCATCTATCAGACCAAGTAGACCAGCCCCAGGTACTTGGCAACTCAAGGAAATAAGTTTTATTTATGACATCATCATTCTTACTCGATTTAAGAAATGAATATCCTGTGATGGCAAAAACCTCTTTATTCTTTTTATAAAACTCTAACGCATCATTGGAAAATTCCAAAAATTGAGGATGTGTAACCAAGTCATCCTCCAAAACAATAATTTTCCCAAAACGATTCACTATGTCAGTCACCCCTTCTTTAATAGACCTAACTAATCCAAAATTCTCTTCACGTTCAATGATAGTAATATTTTTAAACCCGCCGATTGTTTTAATAAAACATCTAACATCTTTAACTGCCGAACATGATTTATCATCCTTAGGCGCATCTGAAAAAATAATCAAATCGCTATCTTTTGCAAGATTATTTAACTGTAGAGCTTCAACTGTCCTGCGAGTATGGAAAGGTCTGTTATAAACAAAAAGAACGATAGGGGCAATGTCCATGGCTAGCTAATTTTCTTAGGGAGGTTATTTACTTGATTATTTGTCGAAGATATTGCTTTTTCAAATTCAAGTAAATTTTGATTTTGTAGTAGAAATTTTGAAATAAGATTTCGTTGTTTTAAAACACTATCAATATTTCCTATAACAAACACATTCGGATTATCTTTCAATCCTAACTCATTAACACTAGTAATTTTATCAGAAACAATTAATTTATTATAGAAGGAAAAACCCTCAATTGGAGCAATACCAAAAGTTTCTTTATAAGATAACTGGACATAAATATTGGATTTTATCAATTCATTGTACAATTCTGTTTTTTTTAATTCTGGAATAATTGTGATATTTTTCTCAAAACCATTCATGACGGTAAGCTCATTTATTCTATCAATAAAAACTCCTTTTCCAATAATTTTCCAAGACCATTCTATACCAAGTACATTAGCTATTTTCATTATCTCAAAAGTCTCTTCATATCCTTTTTGCGCTATCAAGTTCGCAACGGTAATGAACTTAATAGTTGAATATTGTTTAACATAAATCTGTTGATTAATGAAAAACTTAGGATAATCCATCCTTATTATAGGCCGAGAGAAAACTATATCCTTATTCAAGGAAAATAATTTTTCAAATTTTTCTTTAGAAATTATACTGTTTGACCATATTTCAGAAAAAAAATTGATTTTTTGTAAACAAAAATACCTAGTAATTTTATTAAACATTGACCAATCTGAATGTTCTTTTAAAATTATCTTTTGATTTGGAAATTGTCGCTTAATCCAACTTATATTCAAACCTGTATGTAACATAGAATGTACAATAATACCGTCAAATTTTTGATTTTTAAACTTTGACGATTTATGTAGAAAAAGATCTTCTTTAAAAACCAAAGGCTTTATCAGCGAAAAATATGGTATTAATTCAATGTTTATTGAACTTTTAATGGCAATTTCAATTTCAGCAATTTGCTTATTAATTTTTTGATATTGTTGACAAGGTTTAAGTAATTGTTTTCTTTCAAATGTTATTCTATATAGAATTATCATTTTTATTTCTAATCCTTTATCTGAAAGAAATAAGTAATCATCATAAGCAAAAACACCTGATCTTTTAAAACTTTCAGTTGGAAAAGAATCTGTAATTAATAATATCTCTTTCAATTTTTGATGATTTTTAAATTTTCAAACCTCTTGATTTCTTCCATATGATGATTAATGAAATAGGCATGACAGTCAGTAATAAATTAAACCAAGTGATTTTGTTAAATAGATCATAACGAAGTGAAGAACATAAATTTTTAAATGCTTTTTTTCTATTAAAATTATATTCCAGATAAATCTTACCTAGCCTCAGATAATAATTCGCAAGCTTTTGATTAAGTGTTAATCTTTCTGAAATACTTTCCAAAATCTTGACATCCTTGTCATCAACTTTATCAGTAGATATTATTTTATTGCATATTTCATTAAAAATAGTACCCGTTTTTTTACTTCTATTAGAGATCCCAGTCGGAACAATTCTGTATTTTATCAAGGCTATACCCATATTATGCAACTTCCCAAGTCTTGCCATTTTATTCCACAATATGCGATCCTCAAAATAGTGCTTTATTTCTTCATTATAGCCTTTACATTCCTCGAAACTTTTTTTTTGAAACATAGTTGAACTATGAAAAAAGGGACTTAATGGTAAAGTCAAAGCCATTTGTTCATTAGTTGTTGGAAACTTTGATGTGTAAAGATATTCTCCTTTTATATCTATAAATTCAGCATTTGAACCTACAACTACATAATCCGGATTGCTTTCTAAAAAAGAAACTTGAAGATCAAGTCTGTTTGTCATCGCAAAATCATCAGCATCCATACGAGCAATATACTTTCCACTTGCCATCGCAACCCCATTATTTAGTGCCTTTGCAAGACCTGTGTTTTTCTGATCTAAAACCACAATTCTCTCATCACTATATGACTTAATAATTTCTAAACTTGAGTCAGTTGAACCATCATTGATGATAATGAATTCAAAGTTTTCATACGTTTGATTAAGAATACTATCAATACTTTCTTTAAGATAAGCTTCGGTATTATATACCGACATTACAACAGATATATGTGGTGTTGCCATTATTTTTTTTGAATTAATTTTAAAGTGTACACATGTGAGTAAAGAATCATAAAGAAAATTACATAAATTATTATGGAAGCAAAAAACCTAATTCCGCTAACCTTCCATTCTTGGAAAAGAAGTCCTATAAGAAATGATATAAATAGTATTATTTCTGTTTTTTGGGCGTCATTTTTGCTGTTCAACACAAATTTAACAAGTCTGGAAAATAAGTAAATTAACAGCATAAGCAATGGCATAATTCCAATAATACCATATTTTGTATACAGCGCTAAAAATATATTGTGACTTACCAAACTTTCTTTATATAGATAAAAAAAGAAGAAAGAACCATTCCCAATAAAAGGGGTGCTATTTATAAATTCGGGCAAATAGGATAAAACATTCCTATTGGACGTTTCTTCAATACTTGCTCCGCTATTATACAAATCAATAGCAAACAACAATCTTTCAAAAACCACAAGATCTTTAAGAATAAAATAATACAATCCAAAAAAAAGAAACAAAAGTACACCTATCATCTTTATTGCTTTAAATTTGTTTCTAATAAACAAAAGATTAAAAAAGAATATTAACAATAGAACAATGACAAGTACAACAAAAAATGACCTTGTACCAGAAAATGAACCGATAACTATTGATGAAATAATTCCTGAAACTCCAAGAATTTTATTTTCAGAATGCAAGATTAACATTAATGACGCAAATATTACGATAATTGAATAATCAACTATTAGCTCATAGTCGCCAATTAAACCTGCATTCCTAACAATATCAGTCAATCCTTTATCGCCTTCGTCCATTATAGTTGCGGAGCCAATTAAAAAATCAGGAATAAGATTAGCATAACCATAATTTGTTATTAAAACCGTAAAAAGATGAAAAAAAACGGAAAAAACAAAAGCTTTTAGTAGAAGAAATCTTTTAGCGGGGTTAAAAAAAACAGGTTCACTTATCTTGATAAACGCAGCTACAGTTAACAAATACAATGTAACATTTATTATTTGTACAATATTAGATTCCCTATCCGGAGATAATTTTGTGTCGTCAAGGTTTAATAAACCCAAAATTAAACCATAGATAGCTATCCCAATTATAACAAAATATACTTTACGGGGAATCATACTCAATCTTTTTTTACCCACCTTGAATTGATCCAAAAAAAAGACAACCCAAATCAAGATTCCAGAAATACCAATATGAATACCAAAAGATGCTAAAGGATTTGCAACGAAGCTAGAAAGAAATACAATTAACATTATTGAATAAGTATTCTTCCTACTATTTTCCCAATGTATAATCAATATTAAAAAAAGTAAAATAACAATATATTTCATTTATGCATTCTATTAATAATAGCGACTTAAAAAGCTTAAATTTTATGAAATAAAAGACAGCTTATTTTAATTATCCCTTTTGGAAAATAATTTTCCTTTAACTTTTGATAAAATTAAAACTTTTTCCTTTTTCTTTAAAGTTAAGACAAACAATGGAATCAATAAAAGCGCCTCAATTAATTTTAAATAAAAAGATTCGAATTTTAATAATGACGGTAGAATTATTAGCAAAATACTAAAACCAAAAATAAAATAATTTGAAGTTTCGATTGACAAGCCTTTAAACCTTTTTAAAAAATAAAATTCTACTAGAATCGCAAGAAAACTAGCTATTAACAAGCTGAATGGTATAGAGGTAAAACCTATCAGTTTCATTAAAGCTATAGGAACTATTAACCAACAAATTATATTTATTATAGATGCAACTAAATGTAACTTGAACAAAGACATTCCCAAAACTATAGCTTGAAAAATTAACTCAACGGAAATTAAAAATTGCGCAAGAACAAATAACAACATAAATTTATCCAATTCAACAAAAGAGGAAGCAAATAAAATTTTAATCAAATTTCGAGAAAAAATAACAGTAATTATCGATATAAATGCATTACTTAAAATCGTAAATCGCAAATAATCATTTACTTGAATATTCCTGTCGTCTATATTCATATCTGCAGACATAGAAGGCAACATCATAAATGTTGTTGACCTATTTAAAATACCCATATAATTCATTACCGATTGTGATGCTTGAAAATAACCGACATAAAGTATATTTAAATTAATAGTTGTAATAATTCGCTGATAATATTGCGTTATGGAAGATATTATGGACAAAAATATATTAAGCTTTCCAAAAACAAGCATTTTACTAATTAAATTTGTGTCTTTGAGATCAATCCTAAATCTATACCATATTTGCTTGTTCAAAAAATATACAATATAAATAATATGAACGATTGAAGAAAGTACAAAACTTATGATAAAACCAATCAAATCAAAATACACCACCATTAATATCGTTATCAAAATTTCTATAAATGATGTTACAACTCGATATCTTACTGTGGCCGAAACATCTAACAACCCTTGCAAGAGGCTATTAAATATAGTTTTTAATGCATATCCAAGACAAGACCATGAAAATATGATATAATAATCTGAAACTATTTTACCATTAAAAAAAGTTTCGATTATATATTCTCTAAAAATTAATGATATTAATATTAATAATAATGTAATTAAAAAAGTTAAAATCAGCGTTATATTTATTACATTATTGATTGAGTCGTAATCTTGATTTGATTTATACTCGGCTATATACTTTACAACCATAGCGCACATCCATGAAGCACTAATTACCATTAAAATAGCAAAAAAACTATTCAATAAACCATAAACACCGAGACCTGCCGGACCGATTTTAACCGCGACTATTTTTATTCGCAAAATTGCCAATCCCATTAAAAAAACTTCAGTCAAAGTGAGAATAATTGAACTTTTAATTATTTTTTGCATATATGCTTTTTTAAATAATAATCCAATCTGATGGAAAAAGATCTATGATTGAATGATTTGCCTTATTAAACCAATTTTTCGGCGCTATAATTTTCTTTTCAGAACACTTAGATAACCATGCAGCCCACCATCCGTAAGTAGAGTTTGGTATAATAAAATGTTTGCAAAAACTCATTAAAATAAAATACTGAATATATTTATCGTCTTTTGAGAAATGTTTTACGATAACGCTATTATTTATATCATTAAAATTTTCATAACACCATTCAAGATCATCAGAAAATATAAAAAAGAAAGCATCTTCTACTTTTTGCTTCATTATTTCTATAGCTTTCAAATAATAGTCTTCGCTACAGTAACCATGATATGAACTGAAAACTGGATTTGTAACTAATTCTGCTCTTCTAACAAAAAGACAAACTGAATTTTTATTTTTTATTTCAATTTCATATTTAAAAAAATCATCTGGACTAATAATCTTTTTTAGATTAATTTTATCTAATAAAATATTTTTTATTGATGAAAAATATTTTTCTGATTGCCAAAATCCATCCAAATACAAATTCCCTTTTTGTCTCAATATACCCTCATCAAATCTAAACTCTTTTTCAGCAACAATTTTCTTCTGATTTAGTAATCCAAAGATTGATTTTTTTTTAAATAAATCTATTTCTGATTGACTAGCAATCTCAATATTCGATATAATTTCATCTAATGAATATTTTCTAAACTCAGTAGCTAATTCATATCGACTTGTATCAATCTTAAGAGGCATATTATTGATTATTGATAGGTTTAATCCCAAGCTATACTGAAAAAGTTGGTTACCTAAGCCACCCGTTAATTGAGTAATAATCATTTTATTATTTTTTTAATAATTTTTAATGGTATAAGAAAAGCATCGTCTATTCTGAAATGATATCTTAATAATTTATAATAATATTTTAATACAACATTAAAATTCCTACTACCTAACGAATATCCAATTATTTTTTTATAATATTGATATTGCCTTACAGTACTATTAGGGCTATTTTTCTGATCTATATCTGCTTTCATATCATAAACTTTAATTTCTGCAATTGCCTCATCAATTGTAGAAACTGTTTTGAATTTATTCAAAAGTAGTTTTACATCTTTTGATAATGGTACATTGGTCGCTCCTTTTACAGTCAATCTCCATGTATACAATGGTTCTTGGATTACATGAAAATCAGTTAGGTAAGAGAGTTTATTCCATAGTAACAAATCTTCTATTCTTTTACACCACGAATCATAACCTCCGCATTCTATTAAAAATTCTTTCCTAATAACTACACTTCCATGATGAAACCAAAATAACGGTAATTTTTTTTTAATCTCTTTATCATTTTCTGGTAAGGCAGTCGTTGTTATATATTCATTTTCTTCTGTAATATATTTTGCTATAGTTCCTAATACCCCAATATTTGGATTATTTTCTAAAAATTCAAGTTGTATTTTAAATCTATCCTTATGGCTTAAATCATCATCATCCATTCTTGCAATATATTTACCTTTCGCAATTTGTATCCCCTTATTTAATGAAGCAGCAAGACCAATATTTATATCATTTTTTAAATATACTACACGTGGATCTTTATAACTTAAAATGATTTTTTCGCTATCATCAAAAGATCCATCATTTATAATAATAAATTCAAAATTATTATAAGATTGATTTAGTATAGAATCAATAGCTTGATGAAGAAACCTTTCACCATTCCAAACTGACATCAAAACAGAAATTTTTAGCTCACTTAAAGTATTACCCATTCCTTAGGAATTATATTATTTTTCTTGCTTTTATCTTTAAACCAGTATTTAGGTGCAATACAAATTTTATCAGGATTATTGTTAAGCCACGCCCCCCACCAACTAAAGGAACTATTCGCAATTACATTATGTTTGCACAAACTCATTAAATAAATATCTTCAAAAGATTTATTAGGTTTAACAAAATAGGTTTCTGTTTTAAAATTCAAATTACTTTCGCACCATTGAATATCATCTGAAAATACAAATACTTTACAATTAGGATGTGTATTTTTAATTAATTCTAATGCATTCAAATAATAATCTACATTTTGAACATAATAAAGATTCGAATAACGATTTACATAATCTCCTCTTCTTATATGCAAACTAACTGATTCACCCTCTTTAATTTTGTTAGATATTTTAATGACTACATCCGAAATTTCATTTTTAGGAGAAAAATCTTTCAGTAACTGATCCCTTATTTCTTTAAAATAGAGTTCCGTTTGCCAATAACCTATTAAATATTTATTATTAATATTACCATCAATATTTAATATTTTCTCATCATATAATAAGTTTTTCTCACATACGACAGACCTTAGATGATAAGGAATAATTTTTTTGAATATTTTTAAGAACTTATTTTTATTTTGTCGAGTAAAAAAAACCTCATCATCTGAACTAATTTTTTCTATAATATTGAAATTATTTAATTCATAATTTCGAATTGTACTCTCCAAATGCTCATTTGTTCCAATCAAGTCTGAAATATCCAACTTCAAAGTTGTTCCCTTTTTTATTGCTAGATGACGTCCTAAAGCATATTGAAACATTTGATTGCCTAATCCACCCTTTAGCCTTGTAGTTATCATTTTTATAATATTTTAAAGACACAGTTGTTTTCATTACAACTTATTCCTTGCTAATTTTAGTTTACAATATATTGAACAAAAAAATTTATTTAACAATCTAACAAATATTAAACAGAATGATATTTATTATAACTTAGAAGTAAAAACTCTTTAGATTTAAGTCAATTTATAATCTACTCAAAATAATTCAACGTTTTATATCCACCATCTTTTAAGTATTGATCTTTTTGCATCAATTTTAAATCACTTTGCATCATGTCTTTTACCAAGGCTGGCAAATCATATTTACATTCCCATCCTAGTTTAGTCTGTGCTTTGGTAGGATCGCCTATTAACAAATCGACTTCAGTTGGTCTGAAATACTTAGGGTCAACTGCAAGTACTTCTTTTCCTATTTCCAATTGGAATTCAGGATTAGTACAGGCTTTCACATATCCTTTTTCGTCAGCACCTTCACCTTTAAATTCTAATTCAACCCCTACTTCAGCAAAACTCATACGCACAAAATCACGTACTGGTGTAGTTTTTCCGGTTGCAATTACCCAGTCCTCTGCTTCATCAGCCTGCAAAATCATCCACATCATGCGTACATAATCTTTGGCATGACCCCAGTCTCTTTTAGCATCTAGGTTTCCTAAGTATAATTTATCTTGTAACCCCAAAGCAATTCTAGAAGTCGCTCTTGTGATTTTACGCGTCACAAAGGTTTCGCCACGAATAGGAGATTCATGATTGAATAAAATACCATTACAGGCATACATTCCGTACGCTTCTCTATAATTTACCGTAATCCAAAACGCATACATTTTTGCAACAGCATATGGAGAACGAGGGTAAAATGGTGTTGTTTCTGATTGTGGTACTTCTTGTACTTTACCATACAATTCAGAAGTGGAAGCTTGATAAATACGTGTCTTTTTTTCTAAGCCTAATAAACGAACCGCATCAAGAATACGCAAAGTCCCCAATCCGTCAGCATTCCCTGTATATTCAGGCGTTTCAAATGAAACAGCTACATGGCTCATGGCTGCCAAATTATAGATTTCATCGGGTTGGATTTCTTGGATCAAACGAATTAAGTTAGTACCATCCGTCATATCACCATAATGTAAAAAGAAATTACGGTGGTCTACATGTGGATCTTGGTATAAATGGTCAATCCTATCGGTATTAAATAAAGAAGAACGTCTTTTTAATCCATGTACAATGTATCCTTTTCTTAATAAAAATTCACTTAGGTATGCCCCATCTTGTCCTGTTACTCCTGTTATAAATGCTATTTTGGGTTGTATGCTCATATTATTCGTGTTTTGTTATTCGTGTTTTGTTATTTCGTTGTTCGCTTAACGATTTACATTTTAACTTTTTTTATGTTTCCTATATTTTCCAAAAACCAATCGTAAGTTTTCTTTATGCCTTCTTGAAGGTTCACCTGATGTTTCCATCCTAAATCATGCATTTTGGATATATCCATTAGTTTTCTTGGGGTACCATCAGGCTTGGTAGTATCCCAAATGATTTCTCCCTTATGCCCTGTAATTTTTTGAATCGTTTCGGCCAAATGCTTTATCGTCAAATCCTCACCCGTACCCACATTATACAAAAAGTCCGGCAATTTGTTTTCTAAAGCAAATACTACTGATTGAGCCATGTCATCCACAAAAAGAAACTCTCTCATTGGCGTACCACTTCCCCATAGGGTAACGGGAGCATGATTATTTTCTTTTGCTTCATGAAATTTTCGCATCATAGCCGGTAAAACATGAGACGTATTTAAATCGAAATTATCATATGTACCATATAGATTCGTTGGCATCAGGCTAACATAATCTTTTCCAAATTGTTTCCTGATTGCTTCACACGCTTTTACTCCAGTGATTTTTGCAACAGCGTACCATTCATTAGTAGGCTCCAAAATACCAGTGAGCAAATAGTCTTCTTTTAAGGGTTGGGGTGCTAATTTAGGATAGATGCAAGAACTTCCCAGAAAAATAAACTTTTCAACACCGGATTGCAGTGCCGAATCGATTAAATTGTTTTGAATTTGCATATTCTCCATGATAAACTGATACGGATAATTGTTGTTAGCTAATATCCCCCCAACTCTTGCAGCAGCATCAATAATTACTTCCGGATTTTCAGAAGCTATAAAGTCCTTAACATCCTGCTGATTTCTAAGATCCAATTCACTACTGGAAACGCCCAATAAATTAGTGTATCCTTTAGTAGATAACGCTCTCCAGATAGCACTTCCTACCATACCATTATGTCCTGCAATATAAATTTTTGTGTCTTTATTCATGTTTTTTTAATTCAACAAATCTGGATTTTGTTTCTCCAATTGGTTATATATATTCTTTACGTCCTGAGAACTGTCTTTATGCAAAATTAAATTAGCATTATCTGTACAAACGAAAATGGTGTTTTTCAAACCAACAAAAGCAGTATAATTGTTAGTCCCTATTACCATGTTTCCGTTTTTATCAACGGGGTGTCCTGTTGAAACAAGATAATCATAAACCGATTCAAAAGAACCCAAATCAGACCAAATAAATGTAGACGAAACTACTTTTATTTTCTTACTTCTTTCCATAACTGCATAATCAATGCTAATAGAAGGTATTTCTAATGAAAGATCTAAATCTAAATTACCTTCCTTGTTTTGTTCCCAAGCTATTTTTGATTTTTCGTAAACTTCCGGATGAAAAGATTTTAATTCTTCCAATAAAACACCTGCTTTAAAACAAAACATACCACTGTTCCAAAGAAAATTTCCTTTGGCAATAAAATCGGTAGCAGTAACTTGATTGGGTTTTTCCCGAAAAGAAAGTACATTATCCCCTTTTCGTTCGATATAACCATAGCCCGTTTCCGGTTTGGTGGGAATAATTCCAAAAGTTACGATATAGCCTTTGGAAGCTTTTTCAACTGCTTCATTAATTGCTGCTTCATAATTTTCCATTTCATCAATAATATGATCGGATGGTGTAACAATTAAAATATCTTCCGGATCAGATGCAAAAGCAGCAAAAGCAATTGCGGCAGCCGTATTTCTTGGTGTTGATTCAATTATATCTAAATAAGGTGTATTCGATTTTTCCATCACCATTCTACTGAGATGGCAATTGTCAATATTACCCACTACCATAATTTTATTCGCTACATTACGATTGCGCTCCACCGTCATTTCAAACAAAGACTTACCATCAAATAAATCAAGATATTGTTTGGGCTGACTTTTTCGTGATAAAGGCCATAATCTGCTACCTACTCCTCCGGTAAGAATGACGTGTGTAATTGAAGGTTTATTTTCCATGCTTTCCTTTTAAATCTTTCCTATATATGCTTTTATATTCTATACTTCTTATAATCTCCCATCAACTTCATCCCCTAAAATTCCTTTAACATCGTACAATAAACTAATGTCATTTTGCAATTTGGAGATGTCGATAGTCAAAAATTGATGATGAGCTACTCCTAATACTACCGCGTCAAATTTCTGATCGGGTAATACATTAGTGGTTATTAAACCATATTCTTGTTTGACCTCAGACGGGTTCGCTAAAGGATCGTAAATGGTTACTGTAATTCCATAATCAGTTAAAGCGGCAATCACATCCACAATTTTCGTATTGCGAACATCAGGACAATTTTCTTTAAAAGTAATTCCAAGCATTAAGAGCGTTGCGCCATTAACTGAAATCCCTTTTTTTATCATCAGCTTTACCACTTGGGAAGCTACATAATCACCCATACTATCGTTCAGTCGGCGTCCTGCCAAAATAATTTCGGGATGGTATCCAAATTCTTGTGCACGTTGTGCTAAATAATATGGATCTACTCCTATACAATGCCCTCCAACCAATCCTGGTTTAAAAGGCAGAAAATTCCATTTTGTTTTTGCAGCTTCTAAAACAGCATTGGTATCAATATTCATCAGATTGAATATTTTAGCCAATTCATTTACAAAAGCAATGTTGATATCCCGTTGTGAGTTTTCAATGACTTTCGCGGCTTCTGCAACTTTTATAGAAGGTGCCAAGTGTGTTCCGGCGGTAATAACCGATTTGTATAATTCATTAACTTTCTGCCCAATCTCAGGAGTGGATCCAGAAGTCACTTTTAAAATTTTCTCTACGGTATGTTCTTTGTCTCCGGGATTAATTCTTTCAGGTGAATAACCTGCAAAAAAATCAACATTGAATTGTAATCCGGAAACTTTTTCTAATACAGGTACGCATTCCTCTTCTGTAACACCAGGGTAGACTGTAGATTCATATATGACGATATCGCCTTTTTTTAAAACCTTTCCAATAGTTTCGCTGGACTTATATAAAGGAGTTAAATCAGGACGATTATTCTTATCCACCGGCGTGGGAACCGTTACGATGTAATAATTACAGTCCGCTATATCCGCTAAAATCGTAGTACAATACAAACCAATAGCATCACTGGAGGTATCGAGCAGTACCTTCTGTAATACTGTATCTTCCACTTCAAATGTAGTATCAGTTCCTGATCGCAAGGAAGCAACTCTGGACTGATTGATATCGAATCCAACAACGGCATGTTTGGTGGCAAATAACCTTGCTAATGGCAACCCTACATAACCCAAACCAATCACTGCTATTTTTATGGTTGCACTCATTTTTTAAAACAATATTAATTAACTTTTGTTAACTATAATACACCGCTTCGCGATTCAAACTCACAGAAATGAGCTGAAATCGAAATAATTTAAGCTGGCAAATATAGTTACATTACACCACTTTTTTGACTAATTCCTACTAATTGAATGTTAAAAATCATCTACTAAATCATAAACTACTGTAAGTCAGTACTTAATAAATCGACCTGCTGAGACGAATTACCTACTATTCATCAATACTTAATTCATTTAAAAAAGGATTTGACCCACTAAAAAATAATTTCACAAAAAAAAACAGCATTTGTACTATCGATTACAAATACTGCTTTATATATTTTTAGATAGATATGTTACGGAGGTAATTAAATTCCACCTGGTAAAAAATATCCTCAAGGTGTCATTTACTTAAACTTCATTTTCAAAACACATCCTAATGATTCCAAAACAAGAACATAATGGTTGTTATTTACCTCTTGAATAGTTGCCGTCTGAGATGAAAATGGGCCTGATTCTAGTTCTATTGTATCGCCAACCTGAAATGGAACCACCGAAACTTCACAACTATCAGGTCCATCAAGTCCTTTTTTAATGATGCTAATTTCTTCATCCCGCACAATCGCAGGCTTACCTAACCAAAACAAATAACGCACTGCTCCCGCTGACTGAAATACTAAATTCCTGTCGGAGTCTTGCAACTGAACAAAAACATAGGAATTAAAAAGGGGTACTTCTACCTTTTTTTTTCGATCAGACCATTGACGCACTACAGTAATCAAAGGACAATAACATTCTATTCCGAACTTTTTTAATTGTTCCGCTACTTTTTTCTCCCATTTTGGTTTTGTGTAAACTACATACCAATTCATCTTGCGTGTTGTATTGAAATAAAAATATAACTCCTTATTTATTTGTGTATTCTACTGTTTTATAAAAGCACTTAATAACAATATACATCCTTAAAAGATAACGTTTATTGTTATTAAATCAATTATTTAAGAACCTATGCCCTGATAAACAAAACCAATTGCTTCTAAAGCTGGTCCATTAAGTATGTTTCTTCCGTCAAAGACAAAAGCTGGTTTTTGCATGGAGTCGTATATTTTCTGCCAATCATACGCAGCGAATTCATCCCACTCGGTAAGTATCGCTATAGCATGTGCGCCTGCACAGGCTTCATAAGGATCATCAAAAGATACGATACTATCTGCATTAGTAGAAGCAGATCTTGTTTCCAAATAATCCAAATCAGCAAGAACTTTCCTTCTGGATACTTTAGGGTCATAAACGGCAATTTTAGCATGTTCATTTATCAAATCATTGGCCACATAAATAGCCGCTGACTCTCTGGTATCGTTAGTGTCTTTTTTGAAAGCCCAACCCAAGAAAGTGATTTTTTTATCAGAAACAGTATTGTATAGTGTCTGAACAATATTATTAGAAAAACGTCTTTTCTGATGGTCATTCATTATAATGACTTGTTCCCAATAATCGGCTACTTCGTATAATCCATAGGATTTTGCGATGTAAACCAAATTCAAAATGTCTTTTTGAAAACAAGAACCACCAAATCCAACAGATGCTTTCAGGAATTTTGATCCTATCCTGCTATCCATTCCTATTGCTCTTGCCACCTCATTGACATCAGCCCCTGTTTTTTCACAAAGCTCTGACATTGCATTAATAGAAGAAATTCGTTGCGCCAAAAATGCATTGGCTGTCAATTTTGATAATTCCGATGACCATACATTAGTGGTCAATATTTTAGTGGGCGTAACCCAGTTCGAATAAACAGCAACAAGCGCTTGTATCGCTTTTTGTCCTTCTTCTGAAGGATCTCCACCGATTAGTATTCTGTCTGGATTCAATAAATCCTGAACAGCAGTTCCTTCAGCCAAAAACTCTGGATTGGAAAGAATTTGAAACTGAACACCATTTCCGGTATTGTCTAGAATGCTTTTTATTGCTTCAGCAGTTCGTACCGGAAGTGTTGATTTTTCAACTACAATTTTGTTGTCTTTTGCTACCCTGGCAATTTGCCTGGCACACAATTCAATGTATTTTAAATCCGCTGCCATACCTTTCCCTTTTCCATAGGTTTTAGTAGGTGTATTTACTGATATAAAAATAATTTGTGCTTCGTCAATTGCTTTTTCCACATCGGTTGAGAAAAAAAGATTTCTTCCTCTTGCTTCGCTAACAATTTTATCTAATCCCGGTTCGTAAATGGGAATATTTTCAATATTTTCATCATTCCAAGCCGCAATGCGTTCTTCATTTAAGTCGACTACTGTAACTTGTATTTTTGGGCATTTTTGAGCAATAACAGCCATAGTGGGCCCTCCAACATATCCAGCTCCGATGCAACAAATTTTTGTGATTTTCATTTTATAATTTTCAATTCGCAAATATACTTTATTTTATTATCCACCTTTTCCTCAAAAAAGGATTTCTATTTAAGATTATCCCAATACCAATTAACAGCTTCCTTCAGTCCTTCTTGCATGGAATACTTAGGATCATAGCCTAATAATGACTTGGCTTTATCAATACTTGCCAAAGAGTGTGGAATATCGCCAGCCCTGTTGGCCCCATATTCAACTTTAACAGAAGCAATCTTTGGATCGTATTTCGCCAAATATTCCTTCAAATAATCAAGTAGATTATTTAACGTATTTCTATCCCCATATGCCGTATTATAGACCGTGTTTACAGCATCTGGATTTTTTGTCAGCATGGCCAACTCATTCATTTGAATTACATTATCAATATAAGTAAAATCACGAGAATAGTTTCCGTCACCATTTATTTTTGGACTTTCCAATTGCATTAGTTGCATTACAAATTTTGGAATAACTGCTGCGTAAGCTCCATTAGGATCCTGCTTCCTTCCAAAAACATTAAAATATCGCAAGCCTATTGTCTCTAACCCATAGGTTCGGCTGAAAATTTCAGCATACAATTCGTTAACATACTTTGTTATCGCATAAGGAGACAGTGGTTTTCCAATCACTTCTTCTACTTTTGGCAATCCAACTGAATCTCCATAAGTGGAGGAACTTGCTGCATAAACAAATCGTTTTACATTAGCATCACGAGAAGCCACCAGCATGTTTAAAAAACCCGAAACATTCACATCATTGGTCGTAACCGGGTCAATCAAAGAACGTGGTACGGAACCTAAAGCGGCCTGATGTAATACATAGTCCACTCCTTTTACCGCATTTTGACAATCTGTTGCATTCCGAATGTCCCCATCTATTACACGAAAATTCGGATTATTGATAAAGTCTTTTAAATTATGTCTGTACCCTGTCGCAAAATTATCCAAACAAACCACTTCGTGTCCTTTAGATAAAAAATATTCACAAAGATTGGAACCTATAAACCCTGCTCCGCCAGTAATTAATATGGTGTTTTTTGTTTCTTCTTTCATGTTTTTTTAATTTAAAACAACCATATTACTTAGTCTGTTTTTTACGAAATGTTCCAACAACTCTTTCAAAGATATTTTTTGGCCTATCCTCTTCATGATAGCCACTTGAATAAGTACCATATCCATACCCGTAACCATATCCATATCCGTAACCTGCTCCGTATTTAGCTTTATTCTCAAAGCCATTCAAAATAATACTGGTATTATTTAACTCCCCGCGTTTCACTCGGTTGTTTAATAACGTAATCATTTCTTTTTTAGTGAAATTCTGTCGCACTATATATAAAGTAACATCGCAATATTGTGCTAATTCCAGCGCATCGGATACCAGACCAACCGGCGGTGTGTCCAAGATAATGTAATCGTATTTTTTCTTTAACTCTTCAATTAAATCCTTCATTCCCCCGTTCATAATCATCTCCGCAGGATTAGGAGGAACTGGACCGGACAGAATAACGTCCAGAAAAGGAATATGGGTATGATTGATGATTTCGTCAACTGTTTTTTGCTTAATCAGATAATTTACAACTCCAACTTCATTGGACAAATTAAACTCCGTGAACAGCTTCGGTTTTCTTAAATCAAGACCAATTACCACTGTCTTTTTCTCGCTTAACGCAAATACGGTTGCAATATTTACGGAACAAAACGTTTTCCCTTCACCACTCACTGATGATGTTATCATCAGTGTTTTAGCACCGTCTACGTTTTGTTGTTTGTATAAAAATTGTAGTGAAGAACGAATAGCCCTAAAGGATTCCGATAAAGCTGATTTGGGTTTATCATAAACCGCTAAATTGGTATCTTCTTTACTCAGTCCAACGACTCCTATCAAAGGAATTTGTGTCAGCTTGCTGATATCCTCCGTATTTTGAATCGAATTATTGACAAAGAAAATTGCAAATACAAAAAGTAACGGAAACAATATTCCCAGAAATAATGCCAACACATAATTTACGGATGTTTTGGGTCCTATAAGTCCGCCACCAACATCTTTTGCCGGGTCTATAAAATGAATATCTGATAAATTTGCCGCTTTAACAATATCGGCTTCACTTCTTTTTTGAAGAAATGTACTGTAAATATTATCACTTAAATCATATTTACGTTTAATCTTGATTAGCTCTTGCTGGTCTTCCGGAAGTTGCTTTATCGTACTTTCCGTTTCATTAATTTTACTGCTAACCATAGCCAAATCATACTGCAAAGAAGCCTTGGCTGTTGCTATATTTTCCAACAGTACTTTTTTCACAGCCTCCATTTGATTGTCGAAATCCTTGAATATCTTATCGCTTTTTACAGCATAGGCCATTTCGGATCTTTGAGTAGACAGTGCAATCAATTTCGAAACACTTACAACAATATTAGGATCTTCAATTCCTGCCACTGATGGCGCCGGAAGTTTAGAATAGTCCACACTGTTTTTTAAGTAGGCTTTTAATGAATTGTAATAGGCCAGTTTACGCGTAACTTCATCTTTCTTAACATCAAACTCAAGTATTTTGTCCGAAAACTTAGCTCCCCCCTGTTCTATGTCATAGATATTTTTGTCTTTTCTAAATGATTTCAGCTCATTGCCGGTCTCCTTTAGCTGGGATTCCATTGTGATCAATGTACTGTCTATAAAAGCAATTGTATTGGTCGCAAATTGATTTTTACTATCCAATTGTCTTTTTATAAGCATTTTTACAGTCGAATTCAAATATTCAACCATTCTTGCTTTATTGGTTCCTTGCATACCCAGGGTAATTATAGAACCGCCTTTATCATCTGATCTGACATTGATTCCTTTGTAACCGGATACTGTTCCGTCAAAATCATTAAACTGTACAAAATATTCATTTCCCTTATAAAAGCCGGGATTGTCTTTTATTTGTAATTTCCAATTTAAAAAAGGCAGTGCTACTTGCTCGCCTACTTTATATTTTTTTACAAATTCCCCTGTTTCAACGGCGGTATTACTGTACGAATTATTGGAATAGGTTATTAATGAAACGTTTTGACCCTCAAATGGAATTCTGATTTCATATTCATTCTCGCTTAAAAATTTAATCCCAATCAAATTTCCTGCTAACTGTCCTTTTGATTTATCTATGTTTACATAGAAAGGAACAGCTCCATACGCATCTTCCAGCGTGTACTTGCCTTTGACCAGGTAATTAATATAGTATTGCAGTTTATCGACAACCAACTCGTTATGAGATCTGGATTGCAACGTGGTTGAAATCGTCTGCACCTGATCTGAAGTACCACCCCAATTAAAAACCAAACTGGTATTTGAAGTAAAAAGAGGATTGCTTTCTTCCTTTACGGCAATAAGCGTTTCCATACCGTAAATTCTTTGTTTACGGATGTTAACTTGATAGGCAATCGTGAAAGTGATTAATAAACTCAGTAAAAACCATTTCCAATAACTTCCGATTTTTATTAAAAATCCCTTAAAGTCAAAACTTACCTGGTTTTCAAAAATCGAAAAATCTTTTATATCTAACATTTTTTGAAGTCTGTTTTAATTTTTTAATAGTAAAAAGGTAGTTGTTGCCAATGATAAAAGCGTAATAATGGTACCCAATGATTCGATTCCTGTTTTTCCGGTTCCCCAGGTTTTTTGTTTGAGTGGCTTTACATAGATATAATCATTCGGCTGTAAATAGTAATACGGCGATTTCATCACATTTATATCGGTAAGGTCTAAATCCTGCATTTGAACTCCAGTAGGTGTTTTTCTCATGATGGTAACTGCTTTTCTGTTTCCGGTTATGGTTATATCACCCGAATTCGCAATAGCCTCCATAATTGTTACATGCTCCTGAAACAATACTTTACTTCCGGTACTTCCCACTTCTCCATTAATAGTATATCGGAAACCTGCCAATTTTACGGTCACAAAAATATTTGCCTCCTTGTTGAAATATTCAGCTAATAACTGCTTCTCAACTCTAACTCTAATCTCATCCAGCGTGTATCCGATCACATTTAAGTCACCCAAAACCGGAACTCTGATATTCCCATGATCATCAACTGTAAAGCCATCAAAATACAATCCTGTCTCAGATTTACCAGCTGAATTGCCATCTCCTGTCGGACTAAAAATAGCCACTAATTTTGGATCAACTGCTTTTATGGTAATACTCAAAACATCATTAGTTTGCAATCGGTAAGGCTTTGATTCAACTGCTGCAATTGTGGCATTCTCTTGCGAATTATCCTTTTTCTGAAGATAAATCAAATCTTGAGTCGAGATACAAGAAGTAAATAACACACTAATAACTAGCAATAAGTAGAATCTGGATTTGCTCATTTTTACTATTTTTAACGACAAATATAGCTTTTCATTTACGATTTAAAAAGCGTAGCTATTCATTAAGTGGATTAATTATTTTTAAAAAACTTTTCAAAAGGAACTCTTTGCAATATACTTCTTCCTAAGGTAACTTCATCTGCATATTCCAGTTCATCACCCACCGAAATTCCTCTGGCAATTGTTGATATAATTATTTCACAATCGGCGATTTGTTTATAAATATAAAAATTAGTGGTATCGCCTTCCATTGTGGAGCTTAAAGCAAAAATGATTTCGTTTACACTTCCTGATTTTACTTTCTCTACCAATGTAGTAATATTTAACTGACTTGGTCCAACCCCATCAATAGGCGAAATTTTGCCTCCTAACACATGGTAAATCCCTCTAAATTGACCCGTATTTTCAATTGCCATCACATCGCGAATGTCTTCCACGATGCAAATGATCTGATGGTTTCTGCTTTTGTTAGCGCAGATTTCACAAAGTATACTGTCCGAAATATTGTGACAACTGGTACAGTATTTAATATCCTCACGCATAGCAACCAAAGCTTGTGCTAAAAAACCCGTTTGCTCTTTTGGCTGTTTCAATAAATGCAATACTAATCGCAACGCCGTTCGTTTACCTATTCCAGGTAATTGAGACATTTCGCTAACTGCTTTTTCTAATAATTTCGAAGAAAATTCCATAGAAGCAAAAGTAATCAATTTGTCCCGAACGTTCGGGATAGATAATTTGAAAATATGAAGATTATTTATGTAATTTGGCCTAAACAATTTTTATACAAAATGACTCCCAGCACCATTCTACTACTTATAACCGTTTATTTTGGAATTTTATTTTACATCTCTTATGCGGTAAGCAAAAAAGACAGTGGAAATGATGCCTTTTTTAAGGCCAATAAAAACTCAAGATGGTATCTCGTTGCCTTTGGAATGATTGGAACGGCACTTTCAGGAGTGACCTTTATTTCAGTCCCGGGGGAAGTGGGAGCACCAAGCGGGGAACAATTTAAGTATTTCCAGTTTGTCTTAGGCAACGCTATTGGTTTTGTCATTATTGCAAAAGTGCTATTGCCGTTGTATTACCGAATGAATTTAACCTCTATTTATGGCTATATAGAGCATCGACTGGGAACTTACTCTTATAAAACTGCCGCAACAATTTTCCTAATCAGCCGAACGATTGGCTCCTCTTTTAGATTATATCTTGTTGTAATTGTGCTGCAACGTTACGTCTTTGATTTTTATGGAATTCCATTTGCAGTTACGGTTTTGATTTCATTGGCTTTGATATTTGCCTATACCTATCGTGGCGGATTAAAAACAATTATTATCACCGACACGCTACAAACATTCTTCTTAGTTTCTTCTGTTTTTCTCACCATTTTCTTTATTTGCAGAAGTTTAAACCTGACTGTTTTTGAAGCTTTTGATGAAGTCAAAAACAGTAACTATTCTAAAGTATTCTTCTTTGAGGATTTTGTATCGAGTAAGTTCCATTTTGTAAAACAAATCCTTGGTGGAATTTTCGTAACCATCGCTATGGTAGGTTTGGATCAGGATCTAATGCAGAAAAACCTGAGTTGCAAGAATATTGGGGAAGCCCAAAAAAATATGTTTACGTTCACCGGGATATTTGTACTTATCAATATCTTTTTTCTTAGCGTAGGTGCCTTACTTTATATTTACGCCAGCAGAAACGGTATTGAAGTACCCACTGATTTAGTTACCGGAAAGCCCAGAACTGACTTGCTCTTTCCCGAAATTGCTTTTCACCATCTGGCAATAGTCCCTTCGGTTATTTTTCTATTGGGATTGACAGCGGCAACTTTTGCTACAACCGATTCCGCTTTAACAGCGCTTACAACATCATTTTGTGTTGATTTTCTCGGTATGGATAAAGCGGAAAATCTAAACAAACCAAACGTAGTACGCAACAGGCATTTTGTTCATATTGGCTTTTCTTTCCTTATGTTTTTGGTAATTGTATTCTTTAATGCAATTAACGATAGCTCTGTAGTGGGAATGATTTTCAGGGTTGCCTCCTATACGTATGGTCCGCTTTTAGGATTGTATTGCTTCGGATTGTTTCTAAAGTCAAAGACTGTCAAGGACAAATTTGTCCCTATGATTTGTCTCTTGTCACCAGCTATAACCTTCGGTATTAGCGAAAATTCGAAAGCGCTGTTTTTTGGATACGTTTTCGACAACGAGTTGATTATCGTAAATGGGCTAATCACTTTTCTTGGATTGCTATTGATTAGCAAGGATGCCACTTCTGAAACACGATTTTAGTGTAGCCCTGACCATTTCTTGTTCCGTTAAAAAGCGGGACAAGAAAAGACAGCGTGCATAGCTCGAAACTGGTGAAGAAAAAAAAAATTAATATTGATTTGTTGCCAACATAACAAGTGTACAACCTATCTCGACTTTGATATCGTTTAATTTTAACAATTGATAGAACTCCGGATTCTCAGTACCTGGATTAAAAACAACACGTTTTGGTTGTGCCTCGACGATATAATTGTAGTAATCACGCTGACGCAAAGGATTTAGATAAAGGGTAACTGTATCGATGTTTTTTAATGGAACAGCCTTAGTTTGGATTTTAATCCCTGCTACTTCTCCTGCATTTTGACCAATCGCAAGAACGGAATGCCCTTTTTCAACCAATTTTTCAATTGCTAAAAAAGAATATCTGGCTGGTTTTGTTGAAGCTCCAAGAACCAACGTTTTTTTATTTTTTATCATTTTCTGTAATTATATTTTGCAAAAGTAATCAAAAAGGTTCATGACTATAGCAATTATTAGGTTTAGTTACAAGCAATAAAAACAATATCCTAACACTAAAAATAATGCTTCATCTAAAAAAAGAGTATTTTTGCAGCATTAAATTAGAATAACATGGATCTTTTTATTTACCTGTTCGTTGCGCTTTTTTCAGTATTAAACCCTATTGGAACTGTTCCTATATTTGTTGGCCTCACACAAGACGACAGCAAACTGGAGCGCTCCAGGATTTCTCTTTGGACCGCAGTAAATGTTTTTGCGATACTGATAATCTCCTTTTTTATAGGACAATATGTTTTAATATTTTTTGGAATTAGCATTGACGCACTCCGAATTGCAGGGGGAATAATTATTGTGAGTTCCGGATTTTCATTGCTTTCCGGGAAGCTCAACAAAAAAAGAGGTATTAATAAAAAAGTGGAAACCGATGCTCAAAAAAGAAATGATATTGCATTGACTCCGTTAGCTATGCCAATGCTTGCAGGTCCCGGGTCTATTTCACTACTTATTGCATTCTATCAGGAACACAATTCCACCAGCGACATTATCATATCTTCACTAGCCATTCTTGCCATTGCAATTGCTATTTTTATTATTCTAAGAAGCGCCCATTATTTAGCAAAAATACTAGGGGCATCAGGAATTGTTGCAATATCAAGAATCGTAGGCTTTATCGTAATCGCAATTGGGATTCAATATATCGTTAGTGCTATCATCAATATTATTAAAGGAAATTTAATATAGATACAAACACACTGTTTTTTATACTCTGACAAGATTATTGGTCTTGCCAGAGTTTGAAAAATTAATCTCTGGGCAAGAAAATCTCTGCCATCATGCATCTGGCACTTCCACCGCCACAAGCTTCAATAGTATCTAAACTTGAACTCAGAATTTCAGCATGCTTTTCCAATTGTTCTATTTGTTTTGGCGTTAGGCTCTGATGTGCAGCTGTACTCATAACCAAATATCTTTTATCTTTTGCACCGAGAACTTCAAGCATATTCCCTGCAAAATTGTTCATTTGGGCTTCCGTAATCAGAATAATTTCTTTTCCGTTATCTTTTAGATTATCCAGAACCATTTTGCGCTCTTTTTTATCATCGATACAATCGGAACAAATTACTGCGAAAGTTTCTCCCACACACATCATTACATTGGTGTGATAAATCAGTTTTCGTTCTGAATCTACTGTTTGAAAAGCCTCGAAAATTACCGGTGCGTAATCAAAATCTTCACAGAATTCAATAAACAATTCTTCATCTGCTCTGGGTGACAGAGCGCAATAGGCTTTTGAATTACCTCTGTCCAGCACTAAACTTCCTGTTCCTTCCAGGAAAAAACCATCTTCCTCGGCCGATGTGTAATCCATTATATTATTGATCACAAAACCTTTGTCTTCCAGAATATCTAAAATATCCTCCCGACGTTCCTCCCGACGGTTTTCCGCAAACATTGGATATAAGGCCACATCGCCATCCTCGTGAAAAGAAACCCAATTGTTTGGAAAAATACTATCTGGTGTATCTGGATTTGAAGTATCTTCCACAACAGTTACATCAACACCTACTGCCCTCAATTTTTCCACAAAAGCATCAAATTCTTCTTGCGCTTTGGCATTTACCGTAGCTGGTAAAAGTCCTTCTATTACTTTTTGATAATAATTATTTACTGCCGTTTGCTCGTTCATTCGAAATGCAACCGGGCGAATCATCAATATGGAATTTGTCGTTTGTTTCATGTTTATATATTTTTTTCAGAGACTTGCAATGCGATGTCCCTATAATGAAATTAATCTCTTATTAAAGGTAATGTAGAACAGCGTAATAATCCTTCTTGTTTGGCGATTTCTGCATAGGGAATCTCTTCCACCACAAACTCGTTCGCGCGCAACCAATTGTTTAATCTGGTGAAGTTTTTTTCGGAAACAATAACATTCGTATCTATGGAAAAAATATTGGAATTCATATTATACATTTCCGCTCTGGTAATATGAAACAAGTTTTCTTTCCCAAAAAGATTCACAAGAAACAGATAGTCCGCCTCTTCACGGAATCCTCTTTTGTAAATGATTCCTTTATCAGTACCAACAGGCTGAAAACAACAGTCCAGGTGTAAAGCATTGTCGCGGGCTTCAATTTTTGATTTAACCAAATCGAATTCCTTGACAATTTTATTTGGAAATAAATCTTTGATGTACTGAACACCTTGCACATTGGTTCTTGCCGTAATATAATCTTTGTAATCACTGCCTTTATAAGTTCCGATAAAAATGTAGTCATTCCACAGAATCACATCTCCACCTTCAATATGTACTTCTTCCGGAGGACGAACCACTTTTTTGGGATCAATCTGATCTATTATATATTGTATCGCGTCTAACTCTCGTTCCCGTTCCGGCAGTATATTTGATTTAATAAAAACATCATCTATAACAAAACCGATGTCTCTTGTAAATATCTGATTGTAATTGGCAATCATTTCTGGACGAAAAACAGTCACATCATATTTTTGAAGAACTGTATTAAAGGCTTCCATTTCAGCAACCATATCAGATTCTATAGGATAAGTCCCCGCTAAAATATGTTCTAATGATTTTGGATCATAGGCTTCATCAGCCTTTGGAGTTGGACCGTTGTTAAGTGCTGAACCTAAAACTACGGATCTCAATCTTGAAGTCTCATTCTTTATATTTAACGCTAGCATGTATTTTCACTTTTGGCAAATATAAAAAAAGCTTCACAAATTAGTGAAGCTTTTTGAATTGAATTTATCTTTTGTCAGCGGTAACAAAATCTCTCAAAGGACTACCAGTATATACTTGTCTTGGTCTTCCGATTGGCTCTTTGTTTTCACGCATTTCTTTCCACTGTGCAATCCAGCCAGGTAAACGTCCTATTGCAAACATTACAGTAAACATATCTGTAGGAATTCCTAATGCTCTGTAAATAATCCCAGAATAGAAATCTACATTTGGATATAAATTTCTTGATTTGAAATATTCATCTTCTAAAGCTGATTCTTCCAGTTTCTTAGCGATAGCAAGAATTGGATCTTCCACTCCCAAAGTTGCTAAAACTTCGTTAGCTGCTTTTTTGATGATTTTTGCTCTTGGATCGAAATTTTTATATACTCTGTGACCAAATCCCATCAAACGGAAAGGATCATTTTTATCTTTTGCTTTCGCTATATATTTCTCAGCATCACCACCATTTTTGTGAATTTCTTCAAGCATTTCAAGTACTGCCTGATTAGCACCACCATGTAAAGGTCCCCAAAGTGCAGAAACTCCCGCAGATATTGAAGCAAATAGTCCCGCATGAGAAGAACCTACCATTCTAACGGTTGACGTAGAGCAATTTTGCTCATGATCCGCATGAAGAATAAACAATCTGTCTAACGCATCAATAACAACAGGACTTGCCTTGTAAGGCTCTGTTGGCAATTCAAACATCAAACGCATAAAATTCTCTACATATCCTTTTGTGTTATCATAATAATTTAAAGGATAACCCATACTTTTTCTGTATGTCCAAGTTGCAATTACCAAGAATTTACCCATGGTTTTACAAACTGCCTCATACATCTCTTTATCATTTTCAACATTAACCGACTTTGGATTAAATGCTGTCAAAGCACTTGTCAAAGCAGCTAAAACACCCATAGGATGTGCTGTTTTTGGAAAACCGTCAATGATATTCTTCATTTCTTCGTTTACCAAAGTATATTTTCTAATATCATTTTCAAACTGCTCTAACTGAACTTTAGATGGCAATTCTCCAAAAATTAAAAGATAAGAAACTTCTAAAAAATCCGCTTTTTCGGCTAAATCTTCTATTGAATACCCTCTATAACGCAAAATCCCAAGCTCTCCGTCAAGGAAAGTAATTTCGCTTTTACAAGAACCTGAATTTTTGTAACCCGGATCAATAGTAATTGCACCCGACAAATCACGTAATTTGTTAATATCGATAGCAACTTCATTTTCAGTCCCTACGATGATAGGAAGTTCAAATTTTTTGCCATCTATTTCTAATGTTGCTGTTTTTGACATAATATAATTGGAAATAAAACTTTTAAAAATAATAATTTACCAAATCTAGGGAATTTCAAATTAATTAAAAAATGAATAACACAATGAAATTGTTAAAAGTCAAAAAAAAAGCCACTCACGATCCGTGAATGGCCTTTTTAAAAATATTATTATGAACTTATTTTATTTTGAAAGCATTTAAACCTGGAAAATAAGCTGTATTTCCTAGTTCTTCTTCAATTCTTAATAATTGGTTGTATTTAGCCATACGATCTGAACGAGAAGCCGAACCTGTTTTAATTTGACCGCAATTTAAAGCTACTGCCAAATCTGCAATTGTATTATCTTCTGTTTCTCCTGAACGGTGTGACATTACTGAAGTATAACCTGCATTTTTAGCCATGTTAACAGCTGCAATAGTTTCAGTTAATGTACCAATTTGGTTTACTTTAACAAGGATTGAATTAGCGATTCCTTTTTCAATACCTGTAGCCAAACGTTTCACATTGGTAACGAATAAATCATCTCCAACTAATTGTACTTTATCTCCAATTTTTTCAGTTAGCAATTTCCAACCATCCCAGTCATTTTCATCCATTCCGTCTTCAATAGAAATAATTGGGTATTTAGCTGCTAATTCTGCTAAATATTCTACTTGCTCTTCAGAAGTTCTGATCTTACCAGTTTCTCCTTCAAATTTAGTGTAATCGTATTTCCCATTTACATAAAACTCAGCAGCAGCACAATCTAATGCAATCATAATTTCGTCTCCAAAAGAATAACCTGCAGTTTCAACCGCTTTTTTGATTGTATCTAAAGCATCTTCAGTTCCTCCAGGAAGATTTGGTGCAAAACCACCTTCATCACCAACTGCAGTTGAAAGACCTCTATCGTGTAAAACTTTTTTCAAGCTATGGAAAATTTCTGTTCCCATTTGCATTGCATGTGAAAAAGATGTTGCTTTCACAGGGAAAATCATAAATTCCTGAAACGCGATAGGCGCATCAGAATGAGAACCTCCATTGATGATATTCATCATTGGAACTGGCAATGTATTGGCAGAAACACCACCTACGTATCTGTATAAAGGCAAACCTAATTCATTCGCAGCAGCTTTTGCAACAGCAAGAGAAACACCTAAAATTGCATTTGCTCCTAAGTTAGATTTATTTGGAGTACCATCTAAATCGATCATCATTTGATCAACAAGATTTTGCTCGAAAACTGAAACTCCAACAAGTTCTTCAGAAATAATGGTATTAACATTTTTCACAGCATTCAAAACTCCTTTTCCAAGAAATGCTTTTCCTCCATCACGTAATTCAACAGCTTCATGTTCTCCAGTTGAAGCTCCAGATGGTACAGCAGCTCTTCCTATAACACCATTGTCTGTAATTACATCTACTTCAATTGTAGGATTTCCTCTTGAATCGAAAATTTGTCTTGCGTGAACTTTGATAATTATACTCATAATACTAAAATTTAAATTTTAAAATACAAATATATTCTATCTTTTGTAATGATTTAATGAAAATAATGAATGTTATTAACGAAAACGTTATAATTTTTTCACAAACAAAACATTTAAGCTATTTTAAGAATTTATTTTTACATTATCTGTTATTTTTTTCCATTCCCTCAAAATCAAAACAAAGAAATTCTAAGCGTTCTGCCCCCAACCTGGCGCCGTAAATTTCAACTTGAAACAAATTAATTCTAACGAATAAACAAATCAAAACTATCTGATTACCAATAATATAGATTAACTTTATACTCGTTTTTAAAAACATAAAAACACACTTTAAATCGTATATTTTTTAATTGTAAATTTTGACTATTCAAGCTGTAAATTAAAAAAATAAAAATGTGATGGAAACTTTAAAAAACCTTAACAATTTAATCAATTCTAGTGAAATCGTAGAATTATTGAACAAAACAGCTTCTCCATTGGAAAATTCAGAAGATTTAGACCCCTTAATGGATTATATTGGAGATGCAAAATATATCCTTTTAGGCGAAGCCTCACACGGAACCCATGAATATTATACCTGGAGAGCTAAAATTACGCAACGGCTAATTAAAGAAAAAGGATTTTCATTTGTAGGAGTAGAAGGAGACTGGCCAGATTGTTATCGTTTGAATCGGTTTGCTAAAGGATACCTAAATTCCGGAAAAGACATCTATACGGTCATGAATGAATTTAAACGATGGCCAACATGGATGTGGGCTAATTGGGAAACTGCAGCCTTCATAGATTGGCTCAAGTCCTATAATGAAGACCTTGCAGCGGAAAAACGAATAGGCTTTTACGGCTTAGATGTATACAGCTTCAGGGAGTCAATGAATTCAATCATTCAATACTTAGAAAAAAATGATCCCAAAGCACTAGCAGTTGCAAAAACGGCCATGAAATGCTTTGAGCCTTACGGCAAAGACGAAGGCCAATCCTACGCCAGAGCTTCTTCCTATGTACCGGAATTATGTGAAAAAGAAATACTGCACATGCTTGCCGAAATACTAAAAAATGTTCCCTACTATAATTCCGATGCGGAAAATGTTTTGAGCACGGAACAAAATGCATTTATTGCCAGAAATGCCGAAAAGTACTATCGTGCCATGATAAAAAGAGGTTCCGCCTCCTGGAATATTCGCGACGAGCACATGGTCTCCACCATACAACGCCTCATGAAATTCCATGGAAAGGAAGCCAAAATAGTAGTTTGGGAGCACAATACCCACATCGGTGATGCACGTGCTACAGAAATGGCGGCTCAGGGAATGGTAAATGTCGGACAGTTAGTACGAGAACAACATTTGATGGACGGCGTTGTAGCAGTAGGATTTGGCTCTTATCAGGGAAGCGTGGTTGCCGGAAGAGAATGGGGAGATGCTATGCGAAAAATAAAAGTTCCTGAGGCTGTCGAGGGCAGTTGGGAACATGCCTTTCATCTTGCAGGCAATGGTAGAAACAAATTAGTCCTGCTCAACAAAATAAAGGACGAAAAATGTCTTTCTTCTTATATAGGGCACCGCGCAATTGGCGTGGTATATAACCCGGAGCATGAAAAATTTGGCAACTACGTCCCTACACTACTTCCAAAAAGATACGATGCATTCATTTTTATTGACCAAACAACAGCGTTGCATCCAATTCATATTGAACCTGATGGACACCAAATCCCGGATACCTATCCTTTCGGAATGTAAGTTTACGTTGCTTTATAAAAAAAAGGGTTTGACTTAATTAAAAGTCAAACCCTTGTGTTTTTAACATCAAGCATTAATAGATCTGATTAAAGCTTAGCCTTTTATATTTTCAATAAACTGATCGAACAAATAAGACGAATCATGTGGTCCAGGACTTGCTTCCGGATGGTATTGAACTGAAAAACAATTTTTGTTTCTCATACGCATACCAGCAACAGTTCCATCGTTAAGGTGAACATGTGTGATCTCCAAATCAGGATGATTGTCTAACTCTTCCTTGTTAACAGCAAAACCGTGATTCTGAGAAGTGATTTCTCCTTTTCCGGTAATGATGTTTTTTACAGGGTGATTTATTCCTCTGTGACCATTAAACATTTTATAGGTAGAGATTCCGTTTGCCAAACCAATTACTTGGTGACCAAGACAGATTCCAAATAATGGCTTGTCCTCTTCAAGAATTTCTTTTGCTACCTGAATAGCACTAGCAAGAGGCTCAGGATCTCCAGGACCGTTAGATAAAAAATAGCCATCTGGATTAAATGCTGCTAAATCCTGGTAAGAGGAATCAAAAGGAAATACTTTTATATAGCAATCTCTTTTAGCAAGATTACGAAGGATATTAGTTTTAATTCCTAAGTCAAGTGCAGAAATTTTATACGTTGCATTCTCATCTCCAAAAAAATAAGGCTCAGTTGTAGATACTTTAGAGGCTAATTCTAATCCTTTCATATCCGGAACTTTCGCCAGTGAAGCTTTCAGTTCTTCAATTGGTGTTTCATCGGTACAGATCACCGCGTTCATAGCTCCGTTATCACGTATGTAACTTACAAGAGCACGTGTATCTACATCAGAGATGCAAATAAGGTTTTGTTTGATAAAATAGTCTTCTAAACTCCCTGAAGCACCTTCGCGAGAATAATTGAAGCTAAAATTTTTACAAACTAAACCAGCAATTTTAATACTGTCTGATTCAACTTCTAAATCACTTACTCCGTAATTTCCGATATGGGCATTGGTGGCTACCATTAATTGACCAAAATAAGAAGGGTCAGTAAATATTTCCTGGTAACCTGTCATTCCTGTGTTAAAACAAACTTCCCCAAAAGTAGTCCCACTGATTCCAATAGATTTACCATGGAATATGGTTCCGTCACTTAATAGAAGAATTGCTTTTTGTCGTGTTGTATATTTCATTCGTAGCTTTCTATTATTTTTTTAATAGTATCATGTAACTCGCAAAAACGCGTTTCATGTGTAGTTAAATATTGTGCAAATTTAATTCTTTAAAACAATGGATGCAATCTTTTTAAAATTTATATTTTCAAACAGAATTCATACCCTGAATTAAAACATATATAGATTTAAATCACCTCTTAAAAAGGCAGCTTAAACAAATCAAAAAGCGGTAAACTAGCCCCAGTTGAAAAAAAAATGTCTTTTCCGTAATTCTGCTAAAAAGCAATTTCAAAAGAACTGAAGCGAAAACCAGCAGAAAAACGAAGCTTTTCAATAAAAAAAATCAAAAAAAAAGGATAAACTAGTACTAGCTTATCCTTGATTTTTATTGAATGATTATTTTCATAACTATTCAGCAGTCTCTGTAGTTGTTTCAGTTTCAGCAGCTGGAGCTTCAGTAGCTTCATCTTTCTTAGCTTTACCACCACGACGGCTTTTTGCTTTTTTAACTTCTTTTTTACCACCATTGTAAAGTTCATTGAAATCTACCAATTCGATCATTGCCATATCAGCATTATCTCCTAAACGATTTCCAACTTTAATGATACGAGTGTATCCACCTGGACGGTCTCCTACTTTAGCAGCTACGTCTCTGAACAAGTCAGTTACCGCATATTTGCTACGTAAGTAAGCAAAAACGATACGACGATTGTGAGTCGTATCTTGTTTTGATTTTGTTATTAAAGGCTCAACGAATTGTTTAAGCGCTTTTGCTTTAGCGACAGTAGTGTTAATACGTTTGTGCTCGATAAGAGAACAAGCCATATTAGCTAACATAGATTTTCTATGCGCAGTCTGTCTGCTTAAGTGATTGAATTTTTTTCCGTGTCTCATTGCTTTATGAAATTTAATCTGCCAAGGCAGATTAGATTATTCTTTATCTAGTTTGTATTTTGCTAAATCCATACCGAAGTTTAAATTTTTAACTGCAACAAGCTCATCAAGTTCAGTTAAAGATTTTTTACCGAAATTACGGAATTTCATTAGGTCATTTTTATTGAACGATACTAAGTCACCAAGTGTATCAACTTCAGCCGCTTTCAAACAATTTAATGCTCTTACAGAAAGATCCATATCAACAAGCTTAGTTTTAAGCAATTGTCTCATATGTAATGACTCTTCATCATACGATTCTGTTTGTGCAATTTCGTCAGCCTCGAGAGTAATTCTTTCGTCAGAGAATAACATGAAATGGTGAATTAAAACTTTTGCAGCTTCAGTAAGGGCATCTTTTGGATTAATAGATCCGTCAGTTTTTATTTCAAAAACCAATTTTTCATAATCTGTTTTTTGCTCAACACGGAAGTTTTCAATCGCATATTTTACATTTTTTACCGGAGTAAAAATTGAATCTGTAAAAATAGTTCCAATTGCAGCATTCTGTTTTTTGTTCTCTTCAGCAGGAACATATCCTCTACCTTTTTCGATAGTTAAATCGAAATTAAGTTTGATTTTACTGTCCAAATTACAGATAACCAGTTCTGGATTCAAAACTTGGAAACCTGAAATAAATTTTTGAAAATCACCAGCTGTTAATTGATCTTTACCTGAAACAGAAATAGTAACTGATTCATTATCTATATCTTCAATTTGACGTTTAAAACGTACTTGTTTAAGATTAAGAATAATTTCGGTAACGTCTTCAACAACTCCTGAAATAGTAGAAAACTCATGATCTACACCTTCAATGCGAACAGATGTAATTGCATAACCTTCTAATGCTGAAAGCAAAACTCTTCTAAGTGCATTACCAACGGTCAATCCGTATCCAGGTTCTAAAGGTCTAAATTCAAATTTACCTTCAAAATCGGTTGAATCGATCATGATAACTTTATCGGGCTTCTGAAAATTAAATATTGCCATAAATTTCGACTAAGTCAATTATTATTTGTTGTACAACTCTACGATTAATTGTTCTTTAATGTTTTCTGGGATTTGAAGTCTCGCAGGTACAGAAACGAAAGTACCTTCTTTGATATCATTATTCCAAGTAATCCATTCATAAACATGACTTGAATTAGATAAAGAACGTTCGATAGCTTCTAAAGATTTAGATTTTTCACGAACAGCAACTTTATCACCAGGCTTAAGGTGGTAAGAAGGAATATTAACCACATCACCGTTTACAGTCACGTGTCTGTGAGAAACGATTTGACGAGCACCTCTTCTAGAAGGAGCGATACCCATTCTAAAAACTACGTTGTCTAATCTTGCTTCACACAATTGTAATAATACTTCACCAGTAACTCCTTTAGTAGCTGATGCTTTTTCGAATAAGTTTCTGAATTGTTTTTCTAATATTCCGTAAGAATATTTAGCTTTTTGCTTTTCCATTAACTGGACAGCATATTCAGACTTTTTTCCTCTTTTTTTAGCCATCCCGTGTTGTCCAGGTGGGTAATTTCTTTTTTCGAAAGCTTTATCGTCTCCGAAAATTGCCTCGCCAAATTTACGAGCGATTTTGGTTTTTGGACCAGTATATCTTGCCATTTTAAAAAATTTAAGGTAGAGATTATGAATTCAGGTCATATCCTCCGATAATCTATATTCTACCTATGTTATACTATATAAATTTTTGAGTATTAAACTCTACGTCTTTTAGGAGGACGACATCCGTTGTGAGGCATTGGAGTTACATCGATAATCTCTGTTACTTCAATTCCACCGTTATGCAAAGAACGGATAGCAGACTCACGTCCGTTTCCTGGTCCTTTAACATAAACCTTTACTTTTTTAAGTCCAGCTTCAAGAGCTACTTTACTACAATCTTCTGCTGCCATTTGGGCTGCGTATGGAGTGTTCTTTTTAGAACCTCTAAAACCCATTTTACCAGCTGAAGACCAAGAAATAACTTCACCTTTTTTGTTAGTCAAAGAAATGATGATATTGTTAAAAGTAGCAGAAATATGAGCTTCTCCCGTTGATTCAACGATAACTTTACGTTTTTTTGCAGTTGCTTTAGCCATATTACTTATTATTTAGTTGCTTTTTTCTTGTTGGCAACAGTTTTTCTCTTACCTTTTCTTGTTCTAGAGTTGTTTTTAGTTCTTTGTCCTCTTAATGGAAGACCAGATCTATGACGGATACCTCTATAACATCCAATATCCATTAAACGTTTGATGTTTAAAGAAACTTCAGAACGTAATTCTCCTTCAATTTTGAAAGTTGATACTGCTTCACGAATTGCTCCGATCTCATCATCATTCCAGTCTTGAACTTTTTTATCTTGGCTAACTTGAGCTTTTTCTAAAATCTCAATAGCTCTACTTCTTCCTAATCCGAAGATATAGGTAAGTGCTATAACACCTCTCTTATTTTTTGGGATATCTACCCCTGCTATTCTTGCCATAACTATCCTTGTCTTTGTTTAAATCTAGGATTCTTTTTGTTTATTACGTACAATCTCCCTTTTCTTCGCACAATTTTGCACTCGGGACTTCTCTTTTTTACTGAAGCTCTAACTTTCATTTTGAATATCCTTTAATATCTATAAGTAATTCTTGCTTTTGACAAATCGTAAGGGCTCATTTCTAGTTTCACTTTATCACCAGGTAATAATTTGATGTAATGCATACGCATTTTTCCAGATATATGTGCGATTACAATATGTCCATTTTCTAACTCTACACGGAACATTGCATTTGATAATGCTTCAATGATCGAACCGTCTTGTTCTATTGCTGATTGTTTTGCCATAAGTTAAGCTACTGCTTTTCTATTTTTACCAGTCTTCATTAAACCATCATAATGTCTATTTAACAAATATGAATTGATTTGCTGCATCGTGTCTATGGCAACTCCAACCATAATAATTAATGAGGTCCCTCCAAAAAACATTGCCCAAGATTGTTGAACATCCATAACGCTTACAACAATTGCTGGGAACACAGCGATTAAAGCAAGAAATAAAGATCCTGGGAAAGTTATTAAAGACATCACTTTATCAAGATAATCAGAAGTTTCAACTCCAGGTCTAACCCCAGGTATGAAACCACCGCTTCTTTTTAAATCATCAGACATTTTGTTAGTAGGAACAGTAATCGCGGTATAAAAGAAAGTAAACACAATTATTAAAGTTGCGAAAACAAAATTATACCAAAAACCGAACATATTACTAAAAGCGCCAACAATAGATTGTGATGCATCTGATTTTGACAACCCTGCTACAGCAGCAGGTATAAACATAATTGCCTGAGCAAATATAATAGGCATAACCCCAGAAGCATTAAGCTTTAATGGAATCCATTGTCTATTACCACCCATAACATCTTGTTCGTAATCACCTGAAGTTGTACGACGAGCGTACTGAACAGGTATTTTGCGGACTGCCATTACTAATAATACACAAGCAATAATAACCAATAACCAGATAATAACTTCGATAACCAATAACATTGGCCCTCCGTTATTATTAGTCACACGGGTCGTAAATTCTTGAATAAAAGCTTGTGGAAATCGAGCTAATATACCTACCATAATCAATAATGAGATACCGTTTCCGATTCCTTTATCAGTGATTTTTTCTCCTAACCACATGGCAAAAATTGTACCTGTAACTAAAATAATTACTGAAGAAAATAAGAATTCAAATGAATTAAATCCCAATAAAAAAGCATTACTAGGTAATGTTCTATAAAGATTATAGATATAAGTTGGTCCTTGAACTAAAGTAATACCTATTGTTAACCAACGAGTAATTTGATTAATCTTTTTTCGACCACTTTCTCCATCACTTTGAAGTTTCTGCAAATAAGGTATTGCAATTCCCATTAACTGAACAACGATTGATGCAGAAATGTAAGGCATAATACCCAAAGCAAAAACTGAAGCTTGAGAAAATGCACCTCCGGTAAACATGTCAAGAATAGAACCGATTCCATCCTTAGTCTGGCCGGCTAAATTCCCTAATTGTGTTGCATCAATACCTGGAAGAGTTACTTGAGCTCCAAAACGATATACTAAAAGCAATCCTAAAGTGATTAGAATTCTATTTTTCAGTTCCTCAATTTTCCAAACATTACTTAATGATTCAATAAATTTCTTCATCTTAATAGAAAAATTATATTGTTACAGCTTCTCCACCAGCAGCTTCAATAGCAGCTTTTGCAGTAGCAGTAAATTTGTGAGCGGTTACCTTTAATTTTGCTGTCAACTCTCCTCTTCCTAAAATCTTAACGATTTCGTTTTTAGTAGCCAAACGGTTAGCAACGTAAACTGTCATATCAACAGCATCAGTTATCACACCATTGTCTACCAACAATTGAAGCGTATCAAGGTTTACACCTTCGTATTCTTTACGATTGATGTTTGTAAAACCAAACTTAGGCACACGTCTTTGAAGTGGCATTTGACCACCTTCAAAACCAATCTTTTTAGAATAACCAGAACGAGATTTTGCTCCTTTGTGACCTCTTGCAGAAGTACCACCTTTTCCAGAACCTTCTCCTCTACCTAATCTTTTATTTTGATTGTGTGTAGAACCTTCAGCAGGTTGTAAGTTACTTAAATTCATAACAGTATTTGTTATTTAGTTTCTTCAACAGAAACTAAGTGTTTAACTTTATTTATCATCCCAAGGATTGTAGGGTTTGAATCATGCTCTACAACTTGTCCCATTTTACGTAGACCTAAAGCTTCTAATCCTCTCTTTTGAGTAAGAGGACAGTTGATTTTGCTTCTAACTTGTTTTACTAATAATTTAGCCATAATTTCCTTGAATTAACCTTTAAAAACTTTTTCTAAAGAAACGCCTCTTTGTTTTGCAACAGTATAAGCACTTCTCATTTGCAATAAAGCATCAAAAGTTGCCTTAACTACGTTGTGAGGATTTGATGATCCTTGTGATTTAGATAATACATCATGAATTCCTACTGATTCAAGAACTGAACGAACAGCTCCACCAGCAATAACTCCTGTACCATGAGAGGCAGGAATTAAGAAAACACGTGCACCACCAAATTTACCTTTTTGTTCGTGAGGAACTGACTGACCATTCAAAGGAATTTTTACTAAATTTTTCTTAGCATCTTCTACTGCTTTCGCAATTGCTTCAGAAACGTCTTTAGATTTTCCTAATCCATGTCCAACCACTCCATTTTCATCACCTACAACTACAATAGCAGAAAAACCGAAAGCTCTACCACCCTTTGTAACCTTAGTAACACGATTTACACTTACCAAACGATCTTTTAATTCAAGACCACTTGGTTTTACTAACTCTACATTCTTGTATTTACTATTAGACATACTATATTAGAATTTAAGTCCAGCCGCTCTTGCGCCTTCCGCTAATGATTTAATACGACCGTGATATAAATAACCTCCTCTATCGAAAGTTACTACGTCTATCCCAGCTTTTAAAGCTTTTTCAGCAACTAGTTTTCCAACTGCTGTAGCAACTTCAATGTTCGTACCGTTACCTATTTCTTTTTCTCTTGAAGAAGCCGCCAATATAGTAACTCCGTTTACATCATCAATAAGTTGAGCGTAAATTTCTTTGTTACTTCTAAATACAGATAGTCTTGGATTAGTAGCAGTACCACTAATTGTTTTTCTAATTCTGAATCTAATTCGTTGTCTTCTTTCAGGTTTTGTTAATGACATAATCTTATTTTTTAAGCTGATTTACCTGCTTTTCTTCTTAATACTTCACCTACAAATTTAACACCTTTTCCTTTATACGGCTCAGGCTTACGGAAACCTCTGATTTTCGCAGCTACCTGACCTAAAAGTTGTTTGTCAAATGATGTTAATTTCACGATAGGGTTTTTACCTTTTTCAGATATTGTTTCCAAAGTTACTTCTGGAGCAATTTCTAAAACTATATTGTGAGAGTAACCAAGTGCTAAATCTAATTTTTGTCCTTGATTTGAAGCTCTATAACCAACTCCTACCAATTCTAATGACTTAGTAAAACCTTCTGTTACACCGATAATCATGTTATTGATTAAAGATCTATACAAACCGTGTTTTGCTCTTTGGTCTTTGTGATCAGACGATCTTTCTACTTGAACTTGACCGTCTTCAACTGTAACAGTAACGTCCGAAAACTCCTGAGTTAGTTGACCATTTTTTCCTTTTACTGTAATAATACCATTTGCAACTTCAACAGTTACACCAGCAGGGATTACAACCGGACTTTTACCTATTCTTGACATCTTATATAGTCTTTAAATTAGTATACGTAACAAATTACTTCACCACCAACATTTAACTGTCTGGCTTTCTTTCCTGTCATCAAACCTTTTGATGTAGAAACAATAGCAATTCCTAATCCGTTAAGGATTCTAGGAATAGTTGAAGAACTTGAATATTTACGTAAACCTGGTTTACTAATTCTCTGGATATCTTTAATTACTGACTCTTTAGTATCTTTATCATACTTCAAAGCGATTTTGATTGAACCCTGAACAGCGTTGTCTTCAAATTTGTAACTCAAGATATAACCTTGATCAAATAAGATCTTAGTTATTTCTTTTTTTAGATTAGATGCAGGAATTTCAACAACTTTGTGGTTTGCAGCCACAGCGTTACGAACTCTTGTCAAATAATCAGCAATAGGATCTGTATACATGTGTATTAATTTGCGGTTTTGGTTTTCAACAAACTATTTGCCGAACCTGAAACCAATTTATAAATGTTTATGATACAGACAAAACGTAAGTTAAGTCTGTATCAAGACGCAATAAATTACGTCTTACCAAGATGCTTTTTTAACACCAGGTATCAATCCGTTATTTGCCATTTCACGAAATGTAACACGTGAAAGACCGAATTGACGCATATACCCTCTTGGTCTACCTGTTAATTTACAACGATTGTGCAAACGAACTGGTGAAGCATTTTTTGGTAACTTTTGCAAACCTACGAAATCTCCAGCTTCTAACAAAGCTTTTCTTTTCTCAGCATACTTTGCTACTGTTTTTTCTCTCTTAACCTCGCGGGCTTTCATTGATTCTTTAGCCATGTCTTAATTCTTTTTAAAAGGTAATCCTAATTCTGTCAATAGAGACTTTGCTTCTTTATCTGTTTTTGCACTAGTTACAAAAGAGATATCCATTCCTGAAATTTTGTTTACTTTGTCAATATCAATTTCTGGGAAAATGATTTGCTCCAAAACTCCAAGGTTGTAATTTCCTCTTCCGTCAAATCCAGTAGCTTTAATACCACTGAAATCTCTTACACGTGGTAAAGCTGAAGTAATAAGTCTATCTAAAAACTCATACATTCTTTCTCCACGCAAAGTAACTTTTGCTCCAATAGGCATCCCTTTTCTCAATTTGAATGACGCAACGTCTTTCTTTGAAATAGTAGATACTGCTTTCTGTCCAGTGATCTTTGTTAACTCATCAACTGCATAGTCAATAAGTTTTTTATCAGATACAGCTGCACCAACTCCTTTACTTAAAACGATTTTTTCCAATTTTGGAACTTGCATTACGTTTACGTATCCGAATTCCTCTTTAAGAGCAGCAATTACTCTGCTCTTATATTCTTCTTTTAGTCTAGGTATATACGCCATTACTATAGTACTTGATTAGATTTTTTTGAAAATCTTACTTTCTTATCTCCTTCTACTCTAATACCAACTCTAGTTGTTTCCTTAGTTTTAGGATCAATTAAAGAAATATTAGATATCTGTATAGAAGCTTCTTTCTTTACGATACCACCTTGAGGGCTTTTTGCACTAGGCTTCGTATGTTTCGAAACCATGTTTACACCTTCAACAATCGCTTTGTTTTTCTCACGGTAAACACGTAATACTTTACCTTCAGCACCTTTATGGTCTCCAGCAATTACTCTTACGATGTCACCTGATTTTATTTTTAGCTTTATCATCTTAAAAACGAATTAAAGCACTTCTGGTGCTAATGATACAATTTTCATGAATTGTTTTTCACGAAGTTCTCTTGCTACCGGACCAAAAACACGAGTTCCTCTCATTTCACCAGCAGCATTCAATAACACACATGCGTTGTCATCAAATCTAATGTATGAACCATCGGCTCTTCTTACTTCTTTTTTGGTACGTACAACAACTGCAGTTGAAACAGCTCCTTTTTTAACGCTTCCGTTAGGAGCAGTATCTTTGATAGAAACTACAATCTTGTCACCAACAGAGGCATACCTTCTTTTGGTACCTCCTAAAACACGGATAGTTAAAACTTCCTTTGCTCCAGTGTTATCTGCTACTTTTAGTCTTGATTCTTGCTGTACCATAATTATTTAGCTCTTTCTAGGATTTCAACTAACCTCCAACATTTTGTTTTACTCATAGGACGCGTTTCGCTAATCCTTACAGTATCTCCAATGTTACAGTCGTTCTTTTCGTCGTGTGCGTGATACTTTTTAGTTTTCAACACGAACTTACCGTATAACGGGTGTTTAACTTTACGCACTTCTGCAACAACAATAGATTTATCCATTTTGTCCGAAGTAACAACACCAACTCTTTCTTTTCTTAAATTTCTTTTTTCTTCCATCTTTCAGCAGAATACAGTTATTGTAACTCTCTTTTAGTAAGTTCTGTAGCTAATCTTGCAACTGTTCTTCTTACACTTCTAATTTGAAGTGGGTTCTCAATTGGAGAAATAGCGTGAGCCATTTTTAGGTCGGCATATGCCTTCTTAGTCTGGCTAAGTTTTTCTTGCAACTCCGCTGCAGAAAGATCTTTTATTTCTGATTGTTTCATAATATATAATTAATTATGCTTCGAAATCTCTAGCAACAACGAATTTAGTTTTTACTGGAAGCTTTTGAGCTGCAAGACGTAACGCCTCTTTTGCAACTGACAAAGGTACTCCTCCAACTTCAAACATAATTCTTCCGGGTTTAACAACGGCAGCCCAATACTCAACTGCTCCTTTACCTTTACCCATACGTACCTCAAGAGGTTTCTTAGTAATTGGTTTGTCTGGAAATATTTTGATCCATAATTGTCCTTCTCTTTTCATAAAACGAGTTGCAGCAATACGCGCAGCTTCGATTTGACGAGACGTTAAGAACATTCCATCTTCATGTACAGATTTAATACCAAACATTCCATTAGAAAGTTCATGTCCTCTTTGAGAATTTCCTTTCATTTTACCTTTTTGTACCTTACGGTATTTTGTTCTTTTAGGCTGTAACATTTTTCTTTAGTTTAAAAATTTACTTTCGTTTACGAGCGTCTGGTTTTCCACCTTTATTAAAAGGCTTTCTATCTCCTCTTGGAGAATCGCCACCTTTACCACCAGCACCAGATTGTTTTTTGTCCATTCCGGCAAGTGGAGAAAGATCTCTCTTTCCATAAACTTCACCTTTCATGATCCATACTTTGATTCCCATTCTACCATAAGTAGTATGAGCTTCAGCCAAAGCATAATCAATGTCAGCTCTGAAAGTTGATAGAGGAATTCTACCTTCTTTGAAACCTTCTGAACGTGCCATTTCAGCACCATTCAAACGACCAGAAATCAGAACTTTAATTCCTTCAGCGTTCATACGCATAGAGGCTGCGATAGCCATTTTAATGGCACGTCTGTAAGAAATTCTGCTTTCGATTTGACGACAGATACTAGTCGCAACTAGATAAGCGTCAAGCTCAGGTCTTTTGATTTCAAAGATGTTAATTTGAACCTCTTTGTCAGTAATTTTCTTAAGTTCTTCTTTTAACTTGTCTACCTCTTGTCCACCTTTTCCGATAATGATACCAGGTCTGGCTGTAGTGATAGTAACGGTTACAAGTTTTAAAGTTCTCTCGATGATTACTTTCGATACACTAGCTTTTGATAAACGAGCATGGATATACTTTCTGATTTTGTGATCTTCGGCAAGTTTATCACCGTAATCATTTCCACCATACCAGTTTGAGTCCCATCCTCTGATGATACCAAGTCTATTTCCAATTGGATTTGTCTTTTGTCCCATGCTGCTTAAGAATTGCTTTGTGTGTTATTGATAGCCCCAAGCACGATTGTTACGTGATTAGAACGTTTTCTTATTCTGTGTGCTCTTCCTTGTGGTGCTGGACGAAGTCTTTTCAACATCATTCCACCATCAACACGGATTTCCTTAACAAATAAACCAGCTTCTTCCATATTAGCTTCAGGGTTTTTTGCTTGCCAGTTGGCAATAACAGATAAAACCAATTTTTCTAATTTTCTTGAAGCTTCTTTAGAACTGAATCTTAAGATGTTAAGTGCTCTTTCTACCTTCTGACCTCTTACTAGATCTGCTACTAAGCGCATTTTTCTAGGTGAAGTAGGGCAGTTATTTAACTTTGCAAAAGCCAATGACTTGTTAGCCTCTTTTCTTGCATCTGCTGTTTCTCTTTTACGAACTCCCATTGCTTCTTATTTTTTACCTTTATTTTTTGCTCCAGCATGACCTCTAAAAGATCTAGTTGGTGAAAATTCTCCTAATTTGTGACCTACCATGTTTTCTGTTACGTAAACTGGTACAAATTGACGACCGTTATGAACTGCGATAGTTTGTCCAACAAAGTCCGGAGTAATCATAGAAGCTCTAGACCATGTCTTAACAACTCCTTTATTTCCACCTGCAATGTTTTCCTGAACTTTCTTGTCTAACTTATAATGAACGAAAGGTCCTTTTTTTAATGAACGTGCCATATCTTATTATTTCTTTCTACGTTCTACGATATACTTGTTACTCGGGTTTTTCTTAGAACGAGTTCTATAACCTTTAGCTGGTATTCCATTTCTTGAACGTGGATGTCCACCAGAAGAACGTCCTTCACCACCACCCATTGGGTGATCGACAGGGTTCATTGCAACAGGTCTTGTTCTAGGTCTTCTTCCTAACCATCTTGTTCTACCTGCTTTACCAGATACAACTAATTGGTGGTCTGAATTAGAAACCGCTCCAATTGTAGCCGAACAAGTCAACAAGATTAATCTTGTTTCCCCAGAAGGCATTTTGATTGTAGCATATTTTCCATCTCTTGCCATTAATTGAGCAAATGTTCCAGCAGAACGAGCGATTACAGCTCCCTGACCTGGTCTCAATTCGATACAAGAAATTACAGTTCCTAGTGGAACTCTACTTAAAGGTAAAGTATTACCAATTTCAGGTTGAGATTCTGGACCAGAAACTAATTTCTGACCAACTTTCAATCCGTTTTGAGCAATAACATACGTTTTCTCTCCATCAGCATACGCTAACAAAGCGATAAATGCAGTACGATTTGGATCATATTCAATTGATTTAACCGTAGCAGGAATTCCTTCTTTAGTACGTTTAAAATCAATGATACGATATCTCTGCTTGTGACCACCACCCGTATAACGCATGGTCATCTTTCCTTGACTATTTCTACCACCAGAGTTTTTTATCGGCGCTATCAAAGAGCGTTCCGGCTTATCAGTTGTAATGGCGTCATAACCATTCACAACTCTAAATCGCTGACCTGGGGTAATAGGTTTTAATTTTCTTACTGACATTTTTCTATCTTAGATATTGTTGTAAAAATCAATTGTTTCTCCTTCTTGTACTTGAACAATTGCTTTTTTAATTGCATTAGTCTTTCCACTGATTAAACCACTTTTAGTGTATTTAGTAGTTCTATCCGGTCTTACGTTCATCGTGTTAACACTCAAAATAGTTACTCCATAAGCAGCTTCAATAGCTTTCTTAATTTGCACTTTGTTTGCTTTTTTGTCAACAACGAATCCGAAGCGGTTTAAAACTTCACTTTCTTTGGTTACTTTTTCCGTTACTATAGGCTTAATTATGATGCTCATATCCTATTATTTACTTAAATTTTCTTCAATTATCTCCAAAGAACTCTCTAAAAGCACTAAATTATTAGCGTTTAATATAGCGTAAGTGCTTAATTCTAAGCTACTTACCACGCTAGAGCCCTTTAAATTGCGTGACGACAAATATACATTTTTATTTGTATCACCCAACACAAACAGGGATTTTTTATCCTGTAACTCTAAAGCTTTCAAAACGTTGATGAAATTTTTAGTGTTTGGTGTTTCAAAATTAAAGTCTTCAAGAACGATAATGTTCGACTCTTTTGCTTTAATTGAGAAAGCAGATTTTCTAGCCAAACGTTTCAAGCTTTTATTCAATTTGAATGAATAACTTCTTGGTCTTGGTCCAAAAACTGTTCCACCACCTTTAAACAATGGATTCTTTGCACTACCCGCACGAGCAGTACCAGTTCCTTTTTGTTTTTTAATCTTACGAGTACTTCCCGCAACTTCAGCTCTTTCTTTAGCTTTGTGCGTTCCTTGTCTTTGATTAGCAAGATATTGCTTAACATCAAGGTATACTGCGTGATTGTTTGGTTCTATACCAAATACTGAATCAGAAAGTTGAACTTTTCTTCCAGTATCTTTTCCGTTGAAATCTAATACTTTTGCTTCCATTACTTCTGAATGATTACATAAGAGTTGTTACATCCAGGAATACATCCTTTAATAACAAGTAGGTTCTTTTCAGCAACTACTTTTAAAACTCTAAGGTTTTGAACTTTTACATTGTCTCCTCCCATTCTTCCAGCCATACGCATTCCTTTGAATACTCTAGATGGATAAGAAGAAGCTCCTACAGAACCTGGCGCTCTTAAACGGTTGTGTTGACCGTGAGTTGCTTGACCAACACCACCAAAACCGTGACGTTTTACAACCCCTTGAAAACCTTTACCTTTAGATACACCTTGTACATCTACAAATTCTCCTTCTTGAAAAATAGAAACATCTATAAGATCTCCTAAATTTTGTTCAGTTGCGAAATCTCGGAATTCAACGACTTTTTTCTTAGCTACAGTTCCCGCTTTTTTAAAGTGACCTAAAGCCGCTTTTGTGGAATGTTTCTCGTTTTTGTCATCGAAACCAAGTTGCAACGCTTCGTACCCGTCAACACCTTTGGTTCTGACTTGGGTAACAACGCATGGTCCAGCTTCGATTACTGTACAAGGAATATTCTTCCCGTTCTCGTCGAAAATGCTAGTCATGCCGATTTTTTTACCAATTAACCCAGACATAATTATTAATTATTAATTATTAAATATAAATATAGAACGCAGCTTTTAACCGAATCCTATTTTTTTTAGTGGTGCAAAAGTATAACTTATTTACACACAAACCAAAAAAATATTTTTCGCTTAAAAACAGCGTTCCTTTTTACTCTTAAACTACTTAAACTTTGATTTCAACTTCAACTCCACTTGGCAATTCAAGTTTCATTAAAGCATCAATAGTTTTAGATGAAGATGAATAAATGTCAATTAATCTCTTGTATGACATTACTTCAAATTGCTCTCTCGCTTTTTTGTTAACGTGTGGAGAACGTAGTACAGTGAAAAGTTTTTTGTGAGTTGGTAATGGGATCGGTCCTGTTACTACTGCACCTGTACTTTTTACAGTTTTTACAATCTTTTCAGCAGACTTATCTACTAACATGTGATCGTAAGATTTTAGTTTTATTCTGATTTTTTGACTCATTTTCTTAAAGATTAAGCGTTTCCTTTTGCTTTTTTGATAACTGCTTCCGAAATATTCGAAGGAGTTTCAGCGTAGTGTGAAAATTCCATTGTTGATGTTGCACGACCTGAAGATAAAGTTCTTAAAGTAGTAACATAACCAAACATTTCTGATAATGGCACATCTGCTTTAATAGTTTTAGCACCATTTCTGTCACCCATGTCATTCACCTGACCTCTACGACGGTTGATATCACCTACGATATCTCCCATGTTTTCTTCTGGTGTAATAACTTCCATTTTCATGATAGGCTCAAGAATAACAGCACCTGCAGCACGACCTGACTCTCTGTAACCCATTCTAGCAGCTAACTCAAAAGAAAGCGCATCTGAATCGACAGGGTGAAAAGATCCGTCTAATAAAGTCACTTTCAAACTATCAACTTGGTATCCTGCTAAAGGACCTGTTTTCATAGCTTCTCTGAAACCTTTTTCAACTGAAGGGATATATTCTTTAGGAACGTTACCACCTTTCACTGCATTAATAAACTGCAATCCAACTGGAGTCTTACCGTCTACAACATCTGCTGGCTCGATTCTAAATACGATATCACCGAATTTACCACGACCACCTGATTGTTTCTTGTACGTCTCTCTGTGTTGAGCAGATTTAGTAAATGCTTCTTTATATTCAACTTGAGGCTCACCTTGGTTTACTTCAACTTTGAATTCACGTTTCATTCTATCAACAAGGATATCTAAGTGAAGCTCACCCATACCTGATATAATAGTTTGCCCTGAAGCCTCATCTGTTCTAACAGTAAATGTAGGATCTTCTTCAGCCAATTTAGCCAAAGCCATACCCATTTTATCTACGTCAGCTTTAGTTTTAGGCTCAATTGCGATACCAATTACCGGTGCTGGAAATTTCATAGACTCAAGAATAATTGGGTGTTTTTCATCACACAATGTATCTCCAGTTTTAATATCCTTAAATCCAACTGCTGCCCCAATATCACCTGCTTCGATATACTCGATTGGGTTTTGTTTGTTAGCGTGCATTTGGTATATACGCGAGATTCTTTCTTTATTTCCTGAACGTGTGTTCAAAACATAAGAACCTGCATCTAAACGTCCTGAATAAGCACGGAAGAAAGCTAAACGACCTACGAATGGGTCAGTAGCAATTTTAAATGCTAAAGCAGCGAATGGCTCTTTAACATCTGGCTTACGCAAAATTTTAGTTTGATCTTCTTCTAATAATTCAGCATCATCAGGATGAATCCCTTCGATACCTTCTTTATCCATTGGAGATGGCAAATACTTACATACTGCATCTAACATGAATTGAACTCCTTTGTTTTTGAAAGAAGAACCAGCAATCATAGGAATGATAGCCATATCCATAGTAGCAGCTCTTAATGCAATGTTGATTTCTTCCTCAGTAATTGAGTCTTCATCTTCCATGAATTTTTCCAACAAATTCTCATCATAATCAGCAACTGCCTCAATAAGAATCGATCTGTACTCTTTCACTTCTGCAATCATATCTTCAGGAATAGGCACAATATCATATGTAGCACCCAAACCTTCTTCATGCCATACAATAGCTTGATTCTTAACTAAATCAACCACTCCTTTGAAGTCGTTTTCTTCACCAATTGGCAAAGTTATCGCAACTGCATTAGATTTCAACATATCTCTAACTTGCTGACAAACCATCAAAAAGTTAGAACCCTGACGGTCCATTTTGTTAACGAATCCGATACGCGGTACTCTATATTGATCTGCAAGTCTCCAGTTCGTTTCTGATTGTGGCTCAACACCATCAACAGCACTAAACAAGAAAACTAACCCATCAAGTACACGCAATGAACGATTTACTTCAACAGTAAAATCAACGTGTCCTGGGGTATCAATAATATTAAAGTGATACGGTAATGTTTCCGGTAAAGGAACTCCTTGTGTAGTAGGGAAATTCCATTCACAAGTAGTAGCAGCAGAAGTAATTGTTATACCTCTTTCTTGCTCTTGCGCCATCCAGTCCATAGTTGCAGCACCATCGTGTACTTCACCTATTTTATGTGATTTACCTGTATAGAATAATATACGCTCTGTTGTTGTTGTTTTACCAGCATCAATGTGAGCAGCAATTCCAATATTTCTTGTGTATTTTAGATCTCTAGCCATTTCTTATGAATTAAAATCTAAAGTGAGAGAATGCTTTATTAGCTTCTGCCATTTTGTGAGTATCCATTCTCTTTTTAACAGCAGCACCTTCTTCTTTAGCCGCAGCTAAACATTCAGAAGCTAACCTTTGAGCCATAGATTTTTCATTTCTTCTTCTAGAATAAAGTATTAACCACTTCATTGCCATAGAGATTTTTCTGTCTGGACGAATCTGCATTGGAATTTGAAATGTAGCTCCACCTACTCTACGACTACGTACTTCTACGTGAGGCATAACGTTAGTTAAAGCATCTTTCCATATTTCTAATGATGGTTTTTCTGCATCTTGCTTTTTTGATTCTATGATGTCAATTGCATCATAAAAAACTTTAAAAGCTGTTGATTTTTTACCGTCCCACATTAAGTTATTCACAAAACGCGTTACCAATTGGTCGTTAAACCTTGGATCTGGTAAAAGTGGTCTTTTCTTTGCCGCTCTTTTTCTCATGTCTTTTTTTTAATAAAATGTCATACCTATACAGCTGTGAAGAATCACACCCTAATAAGAACTAACCTTTTAAATTACTTTTTTGCTTCTTTTGGGCGTTTAGCACCATACTTAGATCTTCTTTGCGTTCTTCCTGCTACTCCTGACGTATCAAGTGCACCACGAACGATGTGATATCTAACTCCTGGTAAATCTTTTACCCTTCCACCCCTAACTAATACTATCGAGTGCTCTTGTAAATTGTGTCCTTCACCAGGGATGTAAGCATTCACTTCATTACCATTTGTCAAACGTACACGCGCTACTTTACGCATTGCAGAGTTTGGTTTTTTTGGTGTTGTAGTGTAAACACGCGTACAAACCCCTCTTCTTTGAGGACAAGAATCTAAAGCAACCGATTTACTCTTCTTAGTTATCTGAGTTCTTCCTGTTCTTACTAATTGTTGAATTGTTGGCATAATTAATACTAAAAATTTCTTATTATATTAAATTCCCGCTTTTTACGGGGTTGCAAATGTAGAAAATATTTTTCACTCTACAAACGTTAAACTATTAATTTTCAATAAGATTATTTTGCCGTTTGATTTTTATCACAAACCATAGATATTTGCATTACATTTAATAAAACATCCATTCATTTGAAACCTTTACTAATTTTCTTTCTTTTTTTTAAATTCGGAATGAGTTGTTCTGCTCAAAATTTTAAGTTACAAATAATTGGACAAACCGCTTCTGAAACAAAAATCATCGATTCACTGACCTATAATTCAAATCACAAAAACCCAAAATCAATCGGTGACGAAATAGCTAAGACAGCAGAAAAGCTCTCTAAAACAGGATTTATTGAAAACAAAATCCTTAACAACATCAAAACAAAAGACTCCAGCTATACCGCTACATTTAGCCTAGGAAACAGAATTAAAAAGATACATATATATATAGGTAGAAATATTCCACTCACTAATTTAATTCCAGCAACAAAAACAAAGGACACAATTATCATCCGATACGAAGAAACAGAAGCATTTTTAAACAACGCTTTACTAAAACTGGAACAACAGGGATATGCCTTAGCAAAACTAAAACTGACAAACATCCAAAATAGGAATCAAATACTTTATGCCGATCTGGAACTCACCACTGACAAAAAAAGAAAATTAAATACCATCGAAATCAGATATTCTGAGAAAGACAGCAAAACAAAATTTCCAAAAGGACATATAGCCCAAATCAATCATAAATACCGCAATAAAACTTTTAACCAGGGAATCATCAAACAGGTTCATAATGAATTCGAAAAATTCAGATTCGTAAACCAGCTAAAATATCCTGAAATTCTATTCACAACAGACAGCACAAAAATATATGTTTATCTGGAAAAGAGAAAGTCAAATACTTTTGATGGCTTTATAGGTTTTTCCAACAATGACAATAAGAAAATAGCACTCAATGGTTATTTAGACGTAAATCTGGAAAACACTTTAGGAGTCGGAGAACAATTTTCGCTCTATTGGAAAAGTGATGGGAACAAACAAAAAACATTTAAAACCAGCATCGAATTACCATACCTATTCAAAAGCCCGATTGGCCTTAAAGCAAACCTAACAATTTTCAAACAGGACAGCACCTTTCAAAACACAAAAACAGGAATTGATCTAGGCTACTTTATTACGTACAACAGTCGCATTTACTTAGGCTACCAATCAACCGAATCAAGTGACATCCAAAACACAAACAGCTTTCAGTTAAGCGATTACAAAAATTCATTTCTGACTTCGAATTTTGAATACACAAAAATCGACAATGACAATTTCACATTCCCAAAAAAGTCAGCTCTTTCCATTACGATAGGTTTCGGAAAAAGAGACATAAACAATTTATCCGAAACAGCAAGAGCAGGTAAACAATTTTACATCAACCTGGAAGCCACCCATAATTTCTATCTAAATAAAAAAAACAGCATCAATATAAAAAGCCAAAATTATTTTTTACAAAGCGATACTTACATAATAAATGAGCTGTTTCGTTTTGGAGGTTTCAATTCGATACGAGGATTTGAAGAAAATAACCTACAAGCAAACTTTTTAACAACAGTTTTAACAGAATATCGATACGCACTTTCTCCAAGTTTGTACATTCATTCCATAATAGATTATGGCATATACAAAGACCCGACAATTGTCAACGAAAACAATCAAAAAACAAGCCTAATAGGACTAGGACTGGGACTGGGAGTCCAAACAAAAAACGGACTGCTAAAATTAGCGCTCGCTAACGGAAGTACAAAAAACCAAAATTTAAATTTTTATAACACTATTATTCACATATGTTATAATGTTAAATTTTGAATGCGTGCATAAAAAATCATTTCAAATGTTAGGAAAGTTAACAAATTATTAAGATTTTTGTCTCACTAATTCAAAATATTTAAAAATGAAACTAAAGTTCAATGGATTCTTAGTACTATTAGTAGTACTTGTGGCGCAACTAACTTTTGCGCAAGAAAGAGCTGTTTCAGGAACTGTTTCTGACAATGCAGGATTACCTTTACCAGGTGTGAGTGTATTAGTGAAAGGAACTAAATCTGGAACACAAACTGATTTTGATGGGAAATACTCTATCAAAGCAACGTCAAGCCAAGTCTTGATTTTTAGCTACATTGGGATGAAAACCCAAGAAGTGTCAGCTAGTTCTACAGTAGTAAACGTTAAACTGAAAGATGATTCAGTTCAATTAGAAGGTGTAGTGGTTACCGCTTTTGGTATTAAAAAACAAAAAAGATCGTTAGGTTATGCTACGGCTAATGTAGGTGCAAAAGAACTTACCGAAGTTACTAACGTTAACGTATTTGAATCATTATCTGGAAAAGTTGCAGGTGTTGATATTACCGCTCCTGCTCAAGTTGGAGCATCCTCAAAAGTAATTATTAGAGGATTTAATTCACTTTCTAACAGTAGTCCTTTATATGTTGTTGATGGTACTCCTATCAACAATAGTAGTAATGGTGGTACTGGAAACACTAGAAGTTTTGATGCTGGTAACGGTGTTAGTGATTTAGACCCTAATAATATTGAAAGTATGTCGATATTAAAAGGTGCTGCCGCTTCAGCACTATACGGATCTAGAGCTGCAAACGGAGTAATCTTGATTACAACTAAATCTGCAAAAAACAAAGCTAAAATTTCAGTAGAATTACTTCATTCTACAGATTTTTCAGAAGTAGCAAGAGTTCCTCATTTACAAAATGAATTTGGACAAGGATGGGCAGGACTTTCATGGTCAAACTGGGCAGGTAGTCCAAACAACGCCAGTAATGAAAATGGTTCATGGGGACCAGCATTCAACGGTGAAGTTAGACCTTGGGGAGCAATCCTTAATAATGCACAGCAAATCAAACCTTACGTAGGGCTTGCAAACAACATCCAAGATTTCTTCGAAATTGGAAGCACATTTACCAATAGCGTAAGAATTAGTGGTGGTGGAGAAAATTCAAACTTCTCTTTAAACTTCTCTGATGTAAACTCAGATGGTATCATTCCTTCCGGAGCAGATTCTTATAACAGAAAAGCTCTTGGTATTAACGGAGGTATTACTGGTGAAAAATTAAGTGTTAAAGCTAATTTTAACTACATTAAAAAAGATCAAAATGCAGTAAACACTGGTCAAGGTGCTGATGCTGGAGAAGGAAACACATTAACTCAGGAATTACTACAAATCCCTAGAGACGTGAGTGTTGTTGATTTAGAAGATTACAAAAACAATCCATACAACAACAATAGTAATTATTTTTCACCATATACAAATAACCCATATTGGTCTGTATACGAAAATGCTACAAAAATTGACGGAAATCGTTTCTTTGGTAACGTAAATTTATCTTACAAAATAACTGATAAATTAACTGCTAGCTACCAGGCTGGTGGAGATTACAGAACAGAAAAAATCAAATCTTACGGTGCTGTAGTATCATTCGAACCTGGATCTGCACAAGCCAATGCAGCTGCGAATGCAGTAGTTGGAGGGGTGACAGAACAGACAAATGAAAATGCTGAATTTGACACAAATTTAAACTTAAATTACAACACTAACATTACTGAAGACTTTAACTTAAATGCACTTTTAGGTTTCAACTCAAATGAAAGAAAAGGATCTTCGTTAACTGGTCAAATTACTAATTTAGATATCCCTAATTTCTACGAACTATCTAACTCTTCTATCAAACCAGCTGTTTTTCAAAATGACTTTTTAAGAAAATCTTTTGGTGTGTTTGCTTCTGTTGAAACATCATACAAAAACGTACTTTTCTTAACTTTGACAGGAAGAAATGACTGGACTTCTACTTTACCTCAAGGAGCCAATTCTTATTTCTACCCTTCAGTAAACATCAGTGGAATTGTTGTGGACACTCCTAACTATTTCTTAAAATTAAGAGCTGGTTATGCTGAAATAGGAAATGACACTGGATCATATCAAACAGAATCAGCGTTGGTTCAAGGAAATGCAGGATTAGGTTTCGGTAACATTATTCTTCCTATTGGTGGGGTTAATGGTTATGAATATGCTGGTAACTTAGGTAACTCATCACTTAAACCAGAAAGAACAAATGAATTTGAATTCGGTTTTGAAACTAATTTATTTGCAAAGAGAGTTAACCTTGATGCATCTTACTACAACAAAACTACTGAAGGTTTATTATTCGGAAGACCTGTAGCAACATCTACTGGATTTACTTCTCAAACAACAAACCTACTTGATGTGAACAACAAAGGTATAGAGTTAGTATTGAATGTGATTCCTGTAAAAACTGACAATTTCCAATGGGATTTCACAACTACATTTACTAAAAATGAATCAGAAGTTACTGATATCGTTGGAGATGTTAGCAAAATACAACTTGCAACAAATTACGGAGTATCATTTAACGCAGTAGTAGGACAACCTTTAGGTGTATTTAGTACTTTTGTACCTAGAACTAATGACTTAGGACAATTTATTGTAGATGCTAATGGATACTACAAAGTTACCGATGACGAACAAAAAGTTGGTACTTCACAAAGAGATTTCGTAATGGGTTTTAAAAATAAAGTGTCTTATAAAAATTTAGCGCTATCTTTTGGAATCGATTGGAAACAAGGTGGTGATATGTATTCATACACTAAAAGACTTTCTCATTTTACAGGAAATGGAATCGAAACTGCTTACAATGACAGAAATACATTTATCGTACCAAACTCTGTAGTTGAAATAGTAGGTACAGATGGTACAGTTACCGGTTACGCAGAAAACACAAATGCTATTAGCTTAGAGTCTGTAACAGATTTTTACAATCCTGGTAACAATCCTGGTATAGAACAAACGCATGTAATAGACAAAACATTTGTAAGATTAAGAGATGTTTCTTTAACTTACACTGTTCCTTTTACAATTATTAAAAAAATGGGATTATCTAATGCTTCGTTCAGTGTATACGGCAAAAATTTAGCTTTATGGACACCAAACGAAAATCCTTATGTTGATCCAGAATTGTCAACTTTTGGAGATGGATTATTAAGTGAACAAGGTGAGTTTGGAGCTAATCCTTCACAAAGAACTTATGGAGCTAGCCTTAAATTAACATTCTAAAAAAACGAAAATGAAAAAATTTATAATTAGTATACTAGTTTTATCAACTACATTTATAGGATGTAGCACTGATTTAGATATCAATAGAGACCCGGATTCATTAGACCCAAACAGTGCTCCTCTTTCTGCACAATTACCTTCAGGTATTGCTGGATTAATAGGATCACAAGGAGCTTCTTTCGCAATCATTGGAGGAATGTGGTCACAATATTGGACACAAAGTAATGCTGCCAATCAATATAAAGAAATCGACAATTATACAGTTGGTACTTCTGACTACAATTTTGCTTGGAATGGTATGTTTGATGCCTTAGGCGATATTAGAAATGTAAAAAGGAGAGCGTTAGCAGAAGGAAACTGGAAATACTATTTGATAGCTACTACATTAGAAGTACAAGCTTCACAAGTATTAACAGACTTCTACGGAAGTATCCCTTACACAGAAGCTAACAACAGTACAATTTTGGAACCTAAATTCAACACAGGTGAAGAAGTTTATACTATGATGATTGCAGACATAGATGATGCACTTTCAAGAGATTTGTCAGCATCAACAGGAAGCAATCCAGGAGCTGATGATTTTATTTATGGTGGAAATATGGCTAATTGGACAAAACTAGCCAATACTTTAAAACTAAAAGTATACATGAGACAGACCAATAGTTCAAGAGCTGCAATAGCAGATGCTGGAATAACAGCGATGTTAAACAGTGGTGCACAATTCTTAACCGTTGATGCTGCAATGACTCAGTTTACTGATGCAATTAATCAAAGTAATCCATTGTTCGAATACAATAACAGAAGATTAAACGTTGCAACTAACCTTAGAATGAGCACAACATTAGCTTCTTTCCTTGACGAAAATGCAGATCCTAGAAAAGCAGCTTACTACCTAGCAGGGAATTCTCTTAACCAAGGAGATTATACCAATACCGTAGGAGCAGGAACTATAGCTATAGTAAAATTAAGCGCTACTACTCCAGCTTTAATCATGAGTAAAGAAGAAAGTTTCTTATTACAGGCAGAAGCATTGGAAAGATACAAATCTGGAACAGGTGCAAAAGCTTTATATGATGCTGCAATACTTGCGAATTTCACCAGACATGGTCAAAATGGAGCTGCATTTGTTGCAGGCGCTTATGCTTACCCAACTACAGGTACACTTGAAAATAAAATCGAAGCTATAATCACCCAAAAGTGGGTAGCTAGTTTTCCTGGTAATGGTTTCGAAGCGTTTTTTGAAAAAAACAGAACAGGATATCCTAAAACATCTGCTGTACCAGCATCTAGTAATTCATATGTTTCTGGACAATTTACTTACTCAGTAAATGGTACAACTGGAGGTTTATTCCCAAAAAGAATTGCATACCCTCTTTCTGAAAGAAATGCTAATCCAAACGCACCAACTTTGATACCAATAACAACTCCAGTTTGGTGGAATAAATAAAAAAAATCATGAAAAAAATAATAGCTCTTTTAGTAGTTGCAAGCACTTTTTTTGTGTCTTGTGACGATATAGATACTGCAAATGTATCTTCAATAACAAACTATCCTTTAATTACAGTTATAGGAAGTAATCCGATCTTTGTTCCCCTAGGAGGTACTTATACTGATCCAGGTGCAGTTGCTACAGAAAACGGAGCACCAATAGCATTCACTAGTGTTGGATCTGGAAATTACAGAAAAGCAACAACTATCGATACCAATATTGCAGATGAATATTCTCAGACTTATACTGCCTCTAATAAAGACGGTTTTAAAGCCAGCGCCGTAAGAAAAGTTATAGTATACAAAACCGGAGATTTAGTAAACAGTATAGAAGGGGTTTACACTTGTACCATAAGCAGAAATGGGGTAACCCCAAGTAATGCTTACAGAAACATAAAGTACATCTATATTTGGAAGAACACAGATGGTTCCTATGAAATATCTGATTCTTTCGGAGGTTGGTATCAATATGGAAGAGGCTTAGGTTTAAGCTATATTACACCTGGTGCAAAAATCATTGCAAACAATATTGCGACAAATGACTTTAGCTTTCCCGGAACACAATCTAATCTAGGATTTGGCGGTAGTTCAGACATCACCTCATTAACAGTTAATGCAACTACTAAAACACTTGTACTAACAACTAGTTGGGATGCAGGACCATACATATTTGTAGGCACATTAACTCAAGTTCAACTTTAATATCATAAAAATGAATATATTAAAAAATAATTTTATAAAAGTACTTTTTGGTATTCTTATAGTAACGTCATTCTCATCGTGTGATGAAGGAGGCGATCCAAACCCAGGAGGAACAACGACGGAAAAATTTGCTGGAGATTGGTATATCGATCTTGTAGATACTGATGGACACGATGTTGCTGCACATGCTTTACATTCAACTTATAACACTGCCGCAAATGACAATACAATGTGGATTGACGACCATGAAAATGGTTATGTTATAAAATGTAAAATCACCATGGATGTTGCAACTGGTACTTTTACCGCAGTGGCTGAACCAAATATCATTGATGCTGGAACAGTAACAATTACTGAAGGTAAAATTGAAAAAGGCGCAGGAGTTTCTAAAGCAGGACATACTGTAGATAAAATATCTTTCAGAGCCCATTTTAGCTACGATGACGCAGGATATGACATTCTTTACGAAGGTCATAAAAGAACTGGTTTCAAAGAAGATGAATACTAGAAACTAAATAATAAATTTGAAAAACCATCCCACCATCAGGGATGGTTTTTTTTTATATATTTGCACCATGGAAAAAGAACACCAAATATTCGGGATTAGAGCAATAATTGAAGCCATACAAGCGGGCGCAACAGTAGACAAAGTATACATTCAAAAGGAAGCAAGCAGCGAACTGATGAAAGACTTGATGAAAGTGATGAAGCGTGGTAATATTAATTTTTCTTATGTTCCTGTTGAAAAACTAAACAGACTTACGCCAAATAACCATCAAGGTGCAGTGGCAACCATCTCTCCTATCTCCTTTTTTGATTTAGAATCGTTAATTGAATCTGTAATTGAAAATGGAAAAAAGCCGTTATTTTTAATTTTGGATCAAATATCTGATGCACGTAATTTTGGTGCTATCATACGAACTGCCGAATGTACGGGAGTAAACGGAATAATAGTTCAAAAAGCAGGTTCTGCTCCTGTAAATGGAGATACCGTAAAAACATCCGCTGGAGCTGTTTTTAACATTCCTATCTGTAAAGTAGAACACATTAAAGACGCTATTTTTCTTTTACAGGCCAGTGGTATTAAAACCGTAGCCGCTACAGAAAAAACAGATCAAAACATCTATGATATTTCTTTAAACGAACCTGTAGCTATTATTATGGGATCCGAAGATCGCGGCGTAAATCCTTCTGTTTTAAAAATAGTGGATGAAAAAGCTAAACTGCCTATGTTTGGAACCATTGGTTCTTTGAATGTTTCGGTAGCTTGCGGTGCTTTTTTATACGAAGCAGTAAGACAAAGAAGTTAGCCTACTTTTTATTGGCGATTAACTTTTATATATTTACTACTACTTACCTACTTTAAAAATGAATTAAGACTCCGGTTTTGATTCATTTTTTTCATTTTGCACGATCTTATAATCAACGGGGTAATTTGAAGAATAATAGGATGCTTCTTCCTCCGTTATTTCAGGCGGGGGAAGATTAACGAAATTTCCATTCACATCAAAACGCTGCATGAATGGATCTTCATCAGGATTATACTCTGGTTTTTCCCAATCGTACTTAATCAACTTTTTATACTCCGGTGTTTTATAAATTAAAGATAAAGTAAAACCAGCTATCAAGCCCGCCAAGTGCCCTTCCCAAGAAATTTTTTCATCCACTTTTGGAAAAGCATACCACACCAAACCACCATAGATAACAATAACAGCAAGTGATAAAGCAACCAGGCGATAATACTTTGTTTGTATCCCTTTGAAAAAAATGAAGCTCACCAAAACATAAACCAAACCACTGGCACCAATATGGTAATTATCCCTTCCTATAACCCAGGTGATAATTCCTGAAAGTACTATTCCAAATCCAATTACTTTAACAGATTGATTCGCATAAAAAAATTGCAAAGCTGCCAATAAGATTACTAATGGAATTGAATTATTATACAGATGCTCAATATCACCGTGAATAAACGGGCTAAACAACACGCCTTGCAAACCCCAAAGTTCTCTTGGAAAAATACCGTTTTCAACAAAATCAAAATCAAACCGTATTTCAAGCCAAAAAACAAACCATAGGAATACCACAAAAAAAAGTGGCAGCGCAATAACAGAATTAGTAAATTTGAAATGATTGTCCATTAATTATAGTTTCGTTTTCCACTACATTAAACTCAAAAATTTATCCAAAAGCAATTTAATGCTATTTTGTCATACTCAGAGTAAAAATACGCTTTAAACAACAACACCTTAAGATAGAAACTCCACCGTCTTTCTCATTTTTTAAAGCGCTAAAAAGACACAATATAAGGTTGGAAATACCCGCAATAAAAAGCAACTTTTAAGAATCTCAAGCAAATTCAGGTAAAAAATAGTAATTTTACACAATGGAAGCACCACTTGCAGAACGCATTCGACCACAAAAACTAGAAGACTATATAAGTCAATCCCATTTGGTAGGACCAAGTGGCTCCTTGACACAACAAATTTCAAAAGGAATAATTCCTTCTTTAATTTTCTGGGGACCGCCAGGAACAGGAAAAACGACTTTAGCACAAATTATTGCACAAGAATCGAAACGTCCGTTCTACATACTGAGCGCCATCAATTCCGGCGTGAAGGATATTCGTGATGTTATTGAAAAAGCAAAGCAAAGCGGTGGCCTTTTTACAGCAAAAAACCCGATTCTCTTTATTGACGAGATTCATCGTTTTAGTAAATCCCAACAGGACTCCTTATTGGCAGCTGTAGAAAAAGGTTGGATAACATTAATAGGCGCCACTACTGAAAATCCAAGTTTTGAAGTTATTCCTGCATTACTTTCACGATGTCAGGTTTATGTTTTAAATGCATTTACTAAGAAAGATTTGGAAGCCTTATTGGAACGCGCCATGAAAACAGATGCTTTTTTGACAACGAAAAACATTGTTTTAAAAGAAACAGAGGCTCTTTTGCGACTTTCCGGAGGCGATGGACGCAAGCTATTAAATATTTTTGAACTTGTCGTAAACGCTTCGAATGAAGCTGACATTATCATCACGAATGACCGCGTTTTCGAATTGGTGCAACAAAACACCGTTTTGTATGATAAAAGTGGGGAACAGCATTATGATATTGTCTCGGCTTTTATAAAATCAATTCGCGGAAGTGATCCTAATGGAGCTGTATATTGGCTTGCAAGAATGATTGAAGGTGGTGAAGATGTAAAATTCATAGCCAGACGTATGCTCATTCTCTCCAGTGAAGATATAGGAAATGCAAATCCGACCGCTTTTATTATGGCCAATAATACTTTTCAGGCCGTTGCAACCATTGGCTATCCTGAAAGCAGAATTATATTAAGCCAATGCGCCATTTACCTCGCAACATCTCCAAAAAGCAATTCCTCTTATCTTGCCATAGGTACTGCCCAACAGCTGGTGAAACAAACAGGTGATTTGCCCGTTCCAATTCATTTGCGCAATGCTCCTACCAAATTAATGAAAGAATTGGGTTATGGCGACGAGTATAAATATTCGCATGATTTTGCCAATAATTTTGCAGAGCAAGAATTCCTACCCAATGAGATAAGCAATAAGGCCCTATATGTTCCCGGAACCAATTCCAGAGAAAACACAATACGGGAGTTCTTAAAAAACCGTTGGAAAGAAAAATACGGGTATTAATATGCCTATTAATGAGAAGAGATGCACCGCAGCGCATCTCTTTCAAAAACTATCTCTTTTAAAATCTAAAATTTAACGGCTACTTTTTCAGAAATTAATTTGTCGTTTAGGTAATATTCAAAAAACCACTGATTCTGTATAGCAATTAAAACACCCTGTGTATTTCCTTTTACTGCAAGAAAACAATCTTTTCTAGAGGTAGTAAATACTTTCATAATAACTTTTGGCGCACTATCGATTAGTTGAAAACCAGTAGCTGTAGGCTGCGCGTATAGCATATTGGAATTGTCGACAGCTGCATTCTGTGCATTATCCGCCTGATTTATAGGCAAAGCCACCGGAGCCTCTTGAGACACTGGTACTGAAGTTGGTTTAGAAATGGCACTTGGATTACTATTCCCTGTACTATTGTATTTATATTGCAAAGCATTAACAGACACAAAAGCCTTATTTAATGCTTCGGTATACCCCATTTGAAAGTCTTTTTCTTTGCTTATACCGGTATCCGATTTGAAAATGATTTTCCCATTACAATCTTTAAAAGTGATATACAATTTAGTTGTTAAAAATGATTTTTCTTTCACAACATCAAAATACAACAAACTGCACCTGTCATGATATTCTTTTGGCAACGGCTCATTATCATAAAAGCCCTGAAAACCAGCTTTATTTAAGTTGAACTTAGATAAAGTAGCGAGCCTATATTGATTTTCAGACCTAGTAAATTCAAATCTTAAAGGTATAAGCACGGCCTTATAATCATTGACAGATTGCGAGAAACAATAACTCGAAATTAATAGTACCAGAAACAGGAATCTTGTTTTCATAATTTATAAATATTTTTTTAATTCTAATAAATGATTTACTTGTTTAATATTCTCTTCTACCGGCACGTTACTTTCGTTAAAAAAAATTGCATCTAATCCCGCATCAAGAGCTCCCCGAACATCCGCTTCAATACAATCCCCAATCATAATACTATTTTCTTTTTTGGCTTTGGCCAAATCAAGCGCATATTCAAAAATAATAGGATTTGGCTTTTTCACTCCCGCCATTTCCGAATTGGTAATCGTTTGAAAGTAGCTACCAATATTTGAATTGTTTAATTTTTTAAATTGCACTTCAGCAAAACCATTGGTTATGATATGAAGCTTGTATTTTTGATTTAAATAATCCAAAACCTCAAAAGTCCCGTCAAAAAGATGGTTGTTTTCAGGCAACAACTGAATGTATTCCTGAGCAATACTTTCTATTCCTTCATCGGAAATAGCGTAGTTTAATGCATCGAAAGATTCTTTCAGCCTACTGTAACGCAATTCCTTATGGGAAATTTTGTCGTACTGGTATAATTTCCAACACGCCTGATTAATAGGAACATATTTCCCTATGAATTCTTTGGAATCAATCTCTGGATGATTTCTGTTAAAAATAGTCTCAAAGGTCAACTCCGAATTTTTATCAAAATCCCAAAGGGTATGATCTAAATCAAAGAAAACGTCTTTTATAATGGTATGTTTCATTCTTAATTTCTAAAATATCCCCTCGTCAACAAAGCTAAAATAACTGGCTTCAGTCACAATAAGATGATCTAACACTTTTATGTCTAAGCTCTCTCCTGCCTGTTTTAACTTCCGTGTAATATGTTTGTCCGCCTCACTTGGTATCAGTGTTCCCGAAGGATGATTGTGACACATTATCAATCCCGTTGCACCCATTTCAAGCGCCATTTTAAAAACAAGACGTACATCAACCAAAGTCCCTGTAATACCGCCTTTACTCAACTGCGATTTTGAAATGACCTTATTAGAATTATTCAAATACACAATCCAAAATTCTTCATGCGGTAATTCACCGATAATGGGCTGCATGATCTCGAAAATTGTTTTGCTGGAAGTAACTTTTGTTAATTCAATAACGTCCTCTGCCCTTCTTCGTCTTCCCACTTCCAACGCGGCAATTATTGAAATGGCTTTCGCCTCTCCTATTCCTTTAAATGCCATTAACTGTGAAACTGACAATTTCCCTAAGGCATTCAAATTAGCGTGAACACTCCCTAAAATCCGTTTACTCAACTCCACCGCTGATTCGTTACGACTTCCTGACCCAATCAAAATGGCAATCAGTTCCGCATCACTTAAAACACTTTTGCCTTTACGCATCAGTTTTTCACGTGGTTTGTCGTCTTGGGACCAATTGGTTATTGGAAAAGAATTTTCGGACATAAGCTTATTTTTAAATTTGTTTTTTCATGCAAATACTATTTTCTAAACCCACGTAAGGGTCATAATTAGCTACAATACTATACCCTGCCTTTTGGTATAAACTGATGGCTTCCTTTTGTTTATACAACGTTTCTAAAATCGAGAACGAAAAACCTAACGCTCCGGCCCAAAGCTCGAGTTCGTGTATTACTTTTTTAGCCAAACCCATCCCGCGCACTTCCGGAGAAACAAACATACGTTTTAATTCAATTGTATTGGTATCATATTTCTTGAAACAACCACAAGCAACAGCTTTGTTATCGAGATAGACAACAATAACATTTGGATTTAATTCAATTACATTATTCCCCCAGTAATTTGCTTTTAACGCTGGATAACGCTCCCACAAACTCTTATCCAATGCAGCGATGAGCGTAACAAAATCTTTATTTTCACTATTAGTTTTAGAAACTTTTATGGTCTCATTCATATACTTCTTATTTCACCAGTTCCTTAACCTCCTCAAAATTAAGTCCGCCATAATTACCGGAACTCATTAATAGCAAAGCCGAATTATCAAGATTTAAGTTGAATAAATAGGCTGCAAAATCTTTTGGATTCGTATAAATAATTAAATCTTTTCTGTTGAATGCATTTGCTATTTGCTCATAAGTCACTTCCTCCAACTGCTTAATTTTTACCGCATCCGGTGAGTAGAAAACAACCGCTTTATCTGCATATTCTAATGCGCCTTCATATTCATTTAAAAATTCAGCATTCAGGCTACTATACGTATGCAACTCTAAACAAGCTACTAAAGTTCTATTTGGATATTGCTCTTTTACCGCTTTTGTAGTTGCCGACACCTTACTTGGGGAATGTGCGAAATCTTTATACGCTACTTTAGTTTTGCTTTCGCCAATTTTTTCCAATCGTTTTGAAGCTCCTTTAAAACTAGCAATAGCTTCGTAAAAATCAGCTTCATCAACTCCCATGTTCTGGCAAATCCATTTGGCTCCTGCCAAATTATTAAGATTATGCGCTCCAAAAACTTCAATCGGCATATCACCTTCCGGAGTTTCGAGAAGCGTAACACCATCACTTACTGTATATTTTGGTGTATGATATGCTAATTTTCTAATTGGGTTCGTAGCAGCTTCTGCAACACGCTTTACTTCGGGATCCTCTTCATTGTAAACTAAAATTCCTCCGTTGGTTATTTTACTAATAAAAATTTCAAACTGTTCTACGTAATTTTCATAGGTTGGAAAAACATTAATATGATCCCAGGCTATTCCAGAAATTAAAGCAATATTGGGCTGATACAAATGGAATTTTGGCCTTCTGTCTATTGGCGAAGACAAATATTCATCCCCTTCTAAAACGATAAAATCATTTTCTTCCGTTAGATGTACCATCGTATCAAATCCTTCCAATTGAGCACCAACCATATAATCTACCGCTATTCCGTGGTAATGCATCACATGCAAAATCATAGAAGTTATCGTTGTTTTTCCATGAGAACCACCGATAACTACGCGCGTTTTATTTTTGGATTGCGCGTAAAGGAATTCCGGATAGGAATATATTTTCAAACCTAGCTCCTGCGCTTTCAACAATTCTGGATTGTCTGCCTTGGCGTGCATTCCTAATATTACCGCTTCAATAGCTGATGTTATTTTTTCAGGAAACCAACCTAATTCAACAGGCAAAATTCCTTTCTTATCCAATCTTGATTTTGACGGCTCAAAAATAGCATCGTCACTTCCTGTAACTTGATACCCTTTGTTGTGTAATGCTAAAGCGAGGTTGTGCATGGCACTACCACCGATAGCTATAAAATGTGTACGCATTTTAGTGTATGGTTTATAGTTGTTGTATTATAAGTATGTCAAAATCCATGACCCTTTATCCTTTTTTATTTTTATATTCTTCTAAAACTGATTTGGCCTTTTCAGGTTCGTTCATTTTATTTTTGTACAAACTCGCTAACTTTAGATAACTCATTCGTGATCCACCTGCAGTTATTGCTCTTTTATAGTTTTGTTCCGCAACTTTATATCTTTTAAAATATTCATCAATATGCCCTCTTGATAAATAACCGTCTATTGGCGATAATCGCAATAATTCATTTGAATATTTTATAGCTTTAGACTCACTGCCACCCACGATTCCCGGCAGCTGAATATACAATTCTATTAATGCCCAGCGTGCCTCAATATGCTTAGGATTGAAAACTATTGCTTTTTCAAAAGACCCTTTGACCTCGTCAATCATCCCAAGAGCTTTGAATTTATTCACCTGAGTAGCTTTCATGCCCAAAGCGCCTCCGTATTTATAATGATAGTTAGCTTCCGAAGGTTTCGATTGTTTTAGCTTTTTATAATAACCAATTGCTTTATCCCAAGACTTACTTCGTCCGGCTATGTCCCCTAAATATTCAATGGTTTTCAAATCAGAAGGATTAGCCTTTAAAATTGATTCAAAAATAGGTTGCGCCTGATCGTATTTTTCTTCTTTGAAAAATTTCTCTGCTTTATCGAAATTGGATTGGGACCAAGTCATCAAAGGAAGTAATAAAAAGAGGTATACTATTTTTTTCATCTTTCAAAAATAAGGAAATTTTAAAGTATTAAACCGCTTTTTAATCTTAAAAAAGTTAACAAACCAAATCATCCTGAGAGAAATAATAATAAATAAGAAACATTGCCATAACATAGAGTAGCTAATTTCGTCAAAACAAATTATGAAAAGAAAGCGAAAAATCCCTTTAGTGGTATTAAGCGATGTACACTTAGGAACCTATGGCTGTCAGGCCAAAGAATTACTCCAATATTTAAAATCGATTCAACCCAAAATGTTGGTTTTAAACGGGGATATTATTGACATGTGGAGCTTTAGCAAAAGCTATTTCCCGGCAGCCCATATGAATGTGTTGCGACAAATCATAAAAATGTCAAATCAGGGAACCCGTGTTATTTACATTACCGGAAACCATGATGAAGCTTTAAGAAAATACTCCGATTTTATTTTAGGAAATTTTGAATTGGCAGACAAATTAATTCTGGAATTAGACGGCAAGAAAACTTGGATTTTTCACGGGGATGTATTTGATTCCTCTACAAAAGGATATGCAAAAATAGTAGCCAAACTTGGCGGAAAAGGATATGATTTACTGATACTGATCAATAGTTTAATCAATTGGTTTTTAGTCCTTTTGGGAAAAGAGAAACGAAGCTATTCAAAAATGATTAAAGACAGTGTCAAGAAAGCGGTCTCTTTTGTATCCAATTTTGAAACCACCGCAGCAGAAATTGCAATTCAAAAAAAATACAGTTATGTAGTTTGTGGACACATACACAAACCCCAAATGAAGGAAGTCGAAAACGAACACGGAAAAGTTATGTATTTAAACAGTGGAGATTGGGTTGAAAACCTTACCGCATTGGAATACAAAAAAGAAAAATGGAGTATTTACAAATACAACAAAGCCGACTATTTACACCATGACAACAATGAAGACAAAATTGTCAGTGATATTATCACCAAAATTTTATCATAGCTATTCCATACAATTACTTTAAAAATCAAACTAGTAACGCAATGAAAATATTTTACGCTATTCAAGCAACTGGTAATGGGCATATCAGCAGAGCTGTACAATTATATCCGTATCTGCAAAAATTTGGTGAAGTTGATTTTTTCATGAGTGGCAACAATGCCAGCCTGGATGTCAATTTACCTGTAAAATTCAAAAGCGAAGGCTGTAGCTTGCATTACAGTAAATGCGGAGGCTTGAATTACTGGGATATTGCCAAAAACATAAAACCAAGGCAAATATATAAAGACGCAAATTCTTTACCCTTAAAAAACTACGATGTGGTCATCAATGATTTTGATTCTATTACTTCTTTGGCTTGCAAATTGCAAAAAGTACATTCGATACAATTTGGACATCAAGCCAGTTTTATTTCACCTTTGGCTCCAAGACCCGAAAAAAAGAGCATCATGGGAGAAATGATTCTGAAACATTATGCCCCTTCGCCACAATATATTGGATTGCATTTTGACAAATACGACTCTTTTATATTCCCTCCAATTATCAAAGATGAAATCGTAAATGCCGAACCCAAAAACAAGGGCCATATTACTGTCTATTTACCTTCTTTTCAACAGGATTGTTTAGAGAAGGCGTTCAACAAACTGCCTAATTTATCTTTTCACTGGTTTTTGAACGATGTACAGACCAAACACACTATAAAAAACGTCACTTATTATCCTGTTAATCAAGAATACTTCAATAAAAGTTTAATCAAGTGTGAAGGAGTTATTACTGGCGGAGGATTTGAAACTCCTGCGGAAGCGCTGTATCTGGAAAAAAAAATACTCTCTATTCCTATTCGAAAACATTATGAACAGGAATGTAATGCTGCCGCCCTTAAAAAATTGGGGGTTCCTGTCCTTTATGATGTTGGTGATGATTTTTATTTAGTAATAGAAAATTGGCTCGATTCGCCTATTAAATACCCGAAAATACAGGCTAATAATATCCCGGAAACCTTACAGTTTTTATTTGATACATATAATCACAACGGCATCAAATAAACGATAGGAACGAGAAAAGGTGCTCTTCTCAGAACACCTTTTATATAAAATTTTTAAATTTTAGTCATTTAACATTTTCCACAATTTATCTTTTAATTCTGTCAGACCCTGTTGCGCCACAGAAGAAATAAACATATAAGGAATATCTTTAAAAGCGACGTCTAATTCCACTTTAAGTTCTGCTTTCAATTCATCATCAAGCATATCACATTTTGAAATCACCAATAAACGCTCTTTGTCTAGCATCTCAGGATTGTACTTCGTCAATTCATTCACTAAAATATCATATTCGGCTTTAATATCCGGTGTATCCACAGGAACCAAAAACAATAGCGTCGAATTACGTTCAATATGACGTAAAAAATAATGCCCTAATCCTTTTCCTTCAGCAGCACCCTCAATAATACCAGGAATATCAGCAATTACAAAAGATTGAAAATCTCTGTATGCTACAATTCCAAGATTGGGTTTTAAAGTAGTAAACGGATAATCTGCAATTTTCGGTTTCGCTGAAGTCAACACTGACAACAGTGTCGATTTTCCTGCATTAGGAAAACCTACCAAACCAACGTCTGCCAGAACTTTTAATTCTAAAATCACATCCATTTCTGCACCAGGCAAACCGGGTTGTGAGTATCTTGGTGTCTGATTGGTTGAACTTCTAAAATGCCAATTTCCTAACCCTCCTTTTCCACCACGAGAAAGTACTTGTTTTTCACCATCTTCAGTAATTTCAAATAATATTTCTCCTGTTTCTTTATCTTTTACTACCGTTCCTAATGGAACTTCGATGTATTTATCATCTCCATCAGCACCTGTACTTCTGTCACCACTACCGTCACCACCATTACCTGCTTTAATATGTCGTGCAAACTTAAGGTGAAACAATGTCCAAAGACCTTTGTTCCCAACCAAAAAAACATGACCTCCACGACCACCATCACCACCATCTGGTCCACCTTTTTCAATAAATTTTTCTCTATGCAAATGCGTAGATCCTTTTCCTCCTTTTCCGGAAGAAACATATATTTTAACGTAATCTACAAAATTCCCTTCAGTCATTTTTTCTACTATTCAATGTTCAGCTTTATATTCAGTACTCATTTTGAGTACTTTCCTATACGCTATTTAATTTCTTAATGCTTTCACCATCACTTTATCAATCTTCACGCCATCCATATCAATGACTTCCAACTCAAATTTTTGCCAAATTAATTTCTCTCCCTGTTTTGGAATATGCGAGAGCTCCGTCATTATTAATCCACTCACCGTGGTCACTTCGTAATCGTTGATCAATTCGTCTAATTCAAAATAAGTCAAGAAATCATGCAGTGAATAATGCCCGTCAACCAGCCAACTTCCATCTTCCCTTTCAATCAATTGAAAATCATCTTTATAAAAGTCCGACGCATCTCCAACCAAGGCTTCCAGAATATCATTCAAAGTAATTACGCCTTGAAACACTCCATATTCATCAGAGACAAATGCATAATGAATACCTGTTTTTTTGAAGTTTTCTAAGGCTATATAGGCAGTAGTCTGCTCCATCATAAAAGGAGCTTCAGTCATTATATCTGCTAAATTGAAGTTTTCATTTTCAAAATGAGCAAAAATATTTTTTAAGTTAACGACCCCAACGATATCATCATAATGTTCCCCAAAAACAGGATAGATAGAATGCAGCTCTTTAAGCATAAATTCCTTAACCTGTTCTTTATCAGAATGCAAAGGTAAAAAAACTACCGACTTCCTGTGGGTCATCAATGAATTAATTTTTCGATCACCAATATGAAAAACGCGTTCCACGATATCCTGCTCTATTTCCTGCACTTCTCCACCTTCTGTTCCTTCTTTGATAATCGCCTTTATTTCCTCTTCAGTTACTTTACCGTCAGCAGTCGGTTTTATTTGTAAAACATTCAATAAAAAATCAGTTGAGTGTGTTAACATCCAAATAAATGGTGCTGTAACAATCGAAACAATTTTCATTGGTAATGCCACGGCTTTGGCTATAGATTCCGGATGATTCAGGCCTATTCTTTTAGGCAACAACTCTCCGAGTACTAAGGAGAAAAAAGTCAAAGTCACAACAACTATACCTACAGCAACAGAGTGCGCATAAGGTGTTATCATTTCGAACCCTATTATAAAGGCCTCTACATCTTTGGTTATTTTATCACCACTATAAATACCGGTAAGAATTCCGATCAGGGTGATTCCTATTTGTACTGTTGACAAAAATTTATTTGGCGAATTCGCTAAATCCAACGCAATTTTAGCACTTTTATTTCCTTTTTTTGCCGCAGTCTCTAATCTATTCTTTCGTGCTGAAATCAATGCAATTTCTGACATCGAGAACACCCCGTTTAATAGTATTAGAAAAAATATTATTAGTATTTCCAATTTTTTAGTTGATTCGTTTTTTTTTAGATCTGATTTCTGAATTACTCTGAAATCTCTTGTATAGCAGCCGGATTTTCAGCGGCTACACTAGGGAAAAAGTCCGCAGTTAAAAAAGCTAATTTTCTTGTCAAAAAAGAGCCTGCAAACGAAGCTACTTATATGACAATAAAAAATAGTTTTTTTTTAACAGAAACTTTTAAGCTACAGGACTTGCTCCTGTAATTGATCAATCACAGTACTTAAACGCTCCGTGATTTCCTGAATAGTTCCTATTCCGTTTATGGCGTAAAACTTTCCCTGTTCCTCATAATACCCCATTAAAGGAGCTGTTTTTTCATTATATTCCTGATAGCGATTTCTAATTTTTTCTTCATCCTGATCGTCAATTCTACCACTTGTTTTTCCTCTTTCCAGCAAACGTTGAATCAAAATTTCATCATCGGCTTCCAGCGCAATTGTTGCAGCCACTTTGGAACCTATTGAAGTAAGAAATGCATCTAAAGCTTCGGCTTGTGAAATTGTTCTTGGATAACCATCAAACAAAATCCCATTCGTGTCTGGGTGTTTATTGACCTCATCAATTAGCATTTTGGTAGTCAATTCATCTGGCACTAAATCACCAGCGTCCATATATACTCTTGCTTGTTTCCCAAGTTCTGTATCGTTTTTTAAATTATAACGAAATACATCCCCTGTAGATATATGCGTTAATTTGTATTTTTCTTTTAAGAACTCAGCTTGAGTTCCTTTACCTGCTCCTGGCTTTCCAAATAAAACAATGTTAGTCATGTTGTTGTGTAGTTATTCTTTTAGTTTATATACTTCGGGTAAATTTCTTCCTAAACCATCATAGTCTAAGCCATAACCTACAATAAATTTATTTGGAATTCTAATCCCAACATAATCTATTTTCATGTCTTTAGTATATGCTTCTGGTTTGAAAAAAAGTGTTGCTATTTTAAAATGTTTTACATTTTGCTTTTTAAATAATTCTTTAAGTTCCACTAAAGTATTTCCGGTATCTACAATATCTTCTATTATAATAACGGTACGTCCTGTCAAATCCTGATTCAATCCTATTAATTGTTTCACTTCGGCTGTGGAAGAAGTTCCTTCATAAGATGCCATTTTTATGAAAGACACCTCACATGGTTTTTTGTACAGTTTCATAAAATCAGAAACCACCATAAAGGCACCATTCAAGACACCTATAAATATTGGTATTTCATCGGCAAAATCATCTTCTATTTGAGCAACCATTTTTTCGATTGCAAAGTCAATTTCCTTGGCAGAAATAAACGGAACAAATTGTTTATCGTGAAGTTGTATCATTATTTTCGTATTTAAAATAATGCGCAAAGATACTGAATTCGGATTTGACAAATGATAATTGAACATTAATTTGTCCCCAACAAATCGAATGCCCTAATTATCCTAATAATACAACTTTAAAATTTTTAACTAAAATCTTAAAAAAAATATATAATTTTCTAAAAAACAGGTAGTTAGACGACTATTAAGATCTGTTTATCGAAAAAAAATTGTAATAAATTTATTTATTCCTAAATTTAAGTAAGGATATTGTAAATCGTAAAATTATGGCTTCATTAAATCCAAACACAGCAGTTTTAGGCGCCAAAAATGCTAAACATTTATTGCGAAGAGCAACTTTTGTTTATACCAAAGCCTTAATAGACCAGTACGCTAAGTTAACACCAAACCAAGCTTTGGATTTATTATTAGTTGACAATCCGCTCACGCTCACCTTACCTTATGACCCTTTACCAACTACCGCACCAGATGGTTATTGGACTGAATCTACAAATTTACCCGGTGCATTTCCAAATCAATATGGCAAAGGCACAATTGTAGCTGGTTGGTGGTGGTATAATGCGATAAACAGTCCAACATTAAAATTCAAACTTTCTCATTTTTTATCTACTCGTTTTACCGTAATAAAAAACACCGATGTATTTGGGTCAGCAACCGAATTTTATGATTACATCCGATTGCTTTTATTTTATTCTTTTGGCAATTATAAAAAATTAGCAAAAAAAATGACCCTCAATAATTCGATGCTCAGTTTTTTGAACAATACCTCTAATGTGAAAAGTTCTCCAAATGAAAATTATGCCCGTGAGTTTTTAGAATTATTTACCATTGGAAAAGGGGCTCAAATTGCACCTGGAAATTACACAAACTATACGGAATCAGATATTGTACAGACAGCAAGAATACTAACCGGATTTAAAAGAAAACCGGATCGATCTATAATTGATTCCGAAACTAAAATTCCAAAGGGACACAACCAATTTTCAGATCACAATACCAGTTCTAAAACGTTTAGTGGTGCTTTTAGCAACAAAATAATTACTTCTGCGAGTGATGCTGCTTCTATGGACAGTGAATTAGATACTTACATCGAAATGGTTTTTAATCAACCGGCGACAGCTAAAAATATTTGCAGAAAAATGTATACTTACTTTGTAAAAAGCACTATTTCAGCAGAAGCAGAAAATGACATTATAGATCCTTTAGCACAAATCCTCTATAACAATGGCTATGAAATCGTTCCTATAGTCCGAAAATTATTAGAAAGTCAACATTTTTACGATTTGGATGATAGTAATGCGACAGACGAGACCATAGGCGGGATGATAAAATCGCCGCTTCAACAACTATCTGAAATATGCACTTATTTAAAAGCTACTATCCCAGACCCAACTTCAAATACATTGAATTTCTACAATGTTTTTTGGTGGAATTTCATCAACAATAACTTTTTCACACGTTCGAATATGATTTTATTTGAGCCAGAAAATGTTGCCGGACATGCCGCCTTTTACCAAGCTCCTAATTTTGATAAAGGCTGGATATCTTCCGCCACTTTAATTGCGAGATACCGATTAGGAGAATCGCTGCTTGACGGAGTAAACAGGATTAGTGGCAATAGTATTATCGTTGCCAAAATAAACATATCAGAAGTACTAAAAAATGCCGGTATTGTTTCAAATCCTTCTGACCCCTTTGTATTAACCTCAGAATTATGCAACGCTCTTTTTGCGCAGCAACCAGATACCGAGCGCATTAATTATTTTATGAATTCTTTTCTGCTCCAAGGCCTTACCAATTATTATTGGACAGAAGCCTGGAATAGTTTTATTAGCACCAATAATAGCACAGTAGTCGAGTCTCGACTAAAGCTATTAGTAACCAAAATAGTAAGAGCCCCCGAATCGCAGCTATTTTAGTATCATTTTAAAAATTTATTTAACAAACAAGACATTTTAAGGCAACTTAAACTACAACTGTTTTAGTATTATTTCACTCATTTATTTAGCAACCAAGACATTTAAGGAAACTTAAATCACAAGTGTTCTTGTATTATTTCACACATTTATTTAGCAAACAGGCATTTAAGGAAACTTAAATCACAAGTGTTTTTGTATTATTTCAAAAATTTATTTACCGTCAAAGATATTATGAGACCCCAAATCTCACCTGTTTTAGTAGTATTCCAATAATAAATTACAAAACAACAAATATCATGAAAAGAAGAAATTTTATTAAATTGACTTCTACAGCTAGCGCATTTTCATTATTGCCTACAGAAGTTTTTGCTCTCTTTAAATCGGCAGGCATGACGAGCTGCCCTGATTCCAGTACAAAAAAAATAGTATTGATCCAATTAGCGGGGGCTAATGACGGATTAAACACTATCGTACCTCTCAACCAATATGACACTTATGCCACATTACGGCCCAACATAAAACTAAATAATATTGGAGGAACAAATGGGGTAATCAATCTGGATTCCACTTTGGCATTAAAGGACCAGGTGGGACTGCATCCGTCACTCGTTGGATTTAAAAACCTATATGATAAAGGATTCATGAGAATAATTCAAGGTGTTGGCTATCCTTCTCAAGACAAATCCCATTTTAAATCTACTGATTTATGGCTAAGTGGAGGCGATGGAACTATGGCCAACAATTATCTCGATAATGGATGGGTAGGACGCTTCTTAGAGAATTATTATGTGGATTATCTGAATTCAAACTTTCCTTTAGGAATCCAGCTGGGAAGCAGTGATAATTCACTTGGTTTTCATGGAGAAGTTGAACATGGAATGTCTTTAAACATTAGCGGTCAGGATCTGTCCGGTTTCTATTCTGTGGTCAATGGTTTAGGCGGATTACCCCCAACAAACATTCCAGATTCAGAATACGGCAGTTTAATTCAATACATCCTTAACAATGACGCCGCTACAAATTCGTATGCACAAACTATTTCCAGCTCCTTTAATTCGGGAAGCAATACTTTAACCTATCCCAACACCAGCTTGTCCAATCAATTAAAAACGGTAGCACGCTTTATTTCAGGTGGTCTCCAAACCAAAGTCTATTTAGTCAAAATAGGTGGATTTGACACGCATGACATGCAGGTAGCTGCAAACAACACAGCACATTTAGGTGCGCATGCAAACCTATTAACCCACATATCAGAAGCAATCAATACTTTTATTACAGATTTGAACAACCAGAATATGGGAAATGATGTTATAGCGGTAACTTTTTCGGAATTCGGAAGAAAAGCAGGAGAAAATGCAAGTTTAGGCACTGATCATGGTGAGATTGCTCCGATGTTTGTTTTCGGAAGTGCAATAAATCCGGGAATATCTGGGACAAATGTAAATTTAGCTGAAGCAGTTTTGGCAAATAATTATCAAGTGAGAACTGTTCAGCATGACTACAGGAGGGTTTTCAGTACTGTATTACAAGATTGGTTTGGAACAAGCAACCAAACATTAGACATGACCTTCTACAATCACACCACTAATACTGGATTTTCAAACAATAAAATAGCCGATTTAATAAAACTTCCAAACGTCGTTAATACTACCTGCTATGCTGATAAATTACTTTCCGTTAACGAATTTCAAAATGCGCACGAAGTTATCGTTTATCCAAATCCAACATCAGAACTCATTACCATTAACTCCCCGAACAACAATGATGTCTATGCTGTTTCTATATACTCAGTCGACGGTAAATTTATTGGCAGGTATAAAAATCCTCTAATGACTAGCCAGCTTTCTATAAATGTTGAAAATCTAGCAACCGGATTCTATACTTTGAAAATTGAGACTGCCAATGGGAATTTTTCTAAAAAAGTAATTGTAAGAAGGTAATATCTTCAGTATTGAAACACCTATAAAACTATTTTACAAGTCGTATCTTTTTATTATTAATCATTTAAAAGTATCTTTGTAAAATCAATTTTACAGATAAATTTCTATACAACGATGAATTATTTTTCTTCTGATTTTAAACTGGGAATTCTCGGCGGCGGACAACTCGGCAAAATGCTGTTGTTTGATACGCGAAAATTCGACATACAAACTTATGTTCTTGACCCAAGTAATCAAGCGCCATGTAAAATAGCATGCAATAAATTCTTTAAAGGTGATTTAATGAATTTTGAGACCGTTTATAACTTTGGCAAAAAAGTTGACGTTTTGACTTTCGAAATCGAGTTGGTTAATCTTGAGGCTTTAGAAAAACTTGAAGAGGAAGGAATAAAAGTATATCCTTCTCCTAAAACATTGAAACTTATTCAAAATAAAGGAACTCAAAAAGATTTTTATATAAAACATGCCATTCCGACCGCAAATTACAAGCGATTTGGCAATCTAAAAAGTGTAATTGTTGACATTCTCGATTCCAAATTAAAATTACCATTTGTATGGAAATGCACTGAATTTGGTTACGACGGAAATGGAGTAAAAGTCATCAGACAAATTTCAGATTTAGATAATTTAGCCAATGTTGAATGCATCGCCGAAGAAATGATTCCTTTCAAAAATGAATTAGCGGTGATCGTTTGTCGCAATCCATCGGGTCAAATAAAAACCTATCCCGTTGTGGAAATGGAATTTCATCCGGAAGCAAACCAGGTAGAATACGTAATTTGCCCTGCCCGAATTGACCCTAAAGTTGCTGAAAAAGCAATTGCAATAGCATTAAATGTTTCTGAAAAATTCAATCATGTTGGCCTTTTGGCAGTCGAAATGTTTCAAACTGAAGACGACGAAATTTTAGTTAATGAAGTTGCTCCCCGTCCGCACAATTCTGGACATTATTCCATTGAGGCCAGTTACACTTCACAATTCGAGAATCACATACGCGCTATTCTTAATTTGCCTTTAGGAAATACGGATAGCAAAGCTGCCGGAATTATGGTGAATTTATCGGGTGCCGAAGGTTTTTCCGGAGATGTGGTTTACGAGAATATTGAAAAAATATTAGGTTGGGATGGTGTTACGCCTCACATTTATGGAAAAAAAGAGACCCGTCCCTTTCGAAAAATGGGACATGTTACTATTGTAAATAAAAACATTAATGAAGCTAGAATAATTGCTGAAAAAGTAAAAAATACGATTCGGGTAATCAGCAATCGATAATTTATTTCTAGTCGTTGTCCTGCACTTAAAAAAACAAAATAAAAAACATGAAAGTAGCCGTTATAATGGGAAGCATTTCTGATATGCCTGTAATGCAAGAAGCCATAGACATCTTAAAAGCATTTGATATAGAAACAGAAGTTGATATCGTTTCTGCACACAGAACCCCGGAAAAATTATTTGACTTTAGTAAAAATGCACACCATCGTGGGATTTCGGTTATTATTGCAGGTGCTGGCGGTGCCGCACATTTACCTGGAATGGTAGCCTCTATGTCTCCACTTCCTGTAATTGGTGTTCCTGTAAAATCAAGCAACTCTATTGATGGCTGGGATAGTATTTTGTCTATTCTTCAAATGCCAGGGGGTGTTCCTGTAGCGACAGTTGCATTAAATGGAGCCAAAAACGCAGGAATTCTTGCCGCTCAAATCATAGGGAGTCATAATAAAACTATCCTTGACCGAATAGTATTGTATAAAACAGGATTAAAAGAAGCTGTAGATATTGCCTCTGAAACCCTGAACAAATAATACAAAATATGATACTAAAGCTCCATAAAAATACCCCAAACAGTTGCTGTTTTTTGGATATTTTTATGGAGCTTTATTCTATTTTAAATCGGGAATGAACTATTCCACAGTCACCGATTCTACAAGAACCCCTTCAAATTCTGAAGCAATTATATCTTCTTTATTTAACCAATATTCAGAAGTTGTTAAAGCATAATTCACCTTATCCGAAGTTGTTAAATCCCATAAAATATCTTCCGCTTCCGGGAAAGGCGCATTTTCATTCATAGCCTGATCAAACAATCTTTTGATAAGATTACTATCCGACAATCCGTTGCTCAATAATTTCAAAACATTTTCTTTGGTCAATTCAGCTTCACTTTCGCCTTCTGATGGAGTGATACTGCAAGTAATGATTGTGGCTTTAGCATTAGGGAATTTACCGTTGTACGCTTTAAAAAGCAATTGGTTGACATGAAAAAGAACCGAATGCAAACCTATTTCAGGGTATTCTTCACATACTTTATCCAAAAACATATCGTTTGAAATTTGTTGAATTTGACCTTCATTTAAAGCTTCTGACAATTTGTATTCCAATACAATTACAGCAGCATCTTTGGGTTCAAAATCGGAAATTGCCATAAATAACAATTCTCTTAAACTGGCTGCATCAGCATCAGATGCATCTGGATAATCGAATTTTTCCAATAGTTTGATATAATCTTCATTTGTCCAATATTCCTCTATTTGATCTACAGTAATAGCGCTTTTTATTTCAATTTGATAGTTCATATTTTATTTTGTTTTTTGACTGGTTTCTTAAAAACCCAATCTTTTTTCACAATTTAAGGCTTTATTACTGCGAAACGAAATAAATAACATTTAAATAACACAAGTCACTCCGCCATTTTAAGACAAATCAATTCGTTTAGCAACCTCGTTTTTTTTAATAAATCCCTACCTTTGTTATCTATAAACATTGAATTATTTTTAGTAAAAAAATACAAATGAGTATCCTAACACACCATTTCAATACAAAATATAACACTGCTCCTTTTTCGAAAATTAAAAACGAAGATTTTCTTCCTGCTTTCAAAAAAGGAATCGAATTGGCAAAAGCCGAAATCGATGCCATTGTACGAAATCCAATACAACCAACTTTCGAAAACACCATTGAAGCACTAGCATTCAGCGGAGATGTTTTGGATCGAATCTCAAGCATCTTTTTCAACCTGAATTCAGCAGAAACAAATGATGAGATTCAAAAAATCGCTCAGGACGTTTCTCCTTTATTATCTGAATTTTCGAATGACATTCGTCTTAATCCTGATTTATTCGCCCGGGTAAAAACGGTTTACGAGCAAAGAGATAAACTAACGCTAAATCCGGAACAAACCACCCTTCTAGAAAAAAAATACAAAAGTTTTTCCAGAAACGGGGCTAATTTACCGGAAGACAAAAAGGATAAATTAAGAGAAATCGACAAAGAGCTGTCAAAATTGAGTTTGCAATTTGGCGAAAATGTTTTGGCAGAAACCCATGCCTTTCAATTGCATCTTACCGATGAAAGCGATTTAGCAGGTTTACCGGAAGGAACTATTGAAGCGGCTCGATCTTTGGCTAAAACCCAAGAAAAAGAAGGCTGGATTTTTACTTTGGATTACCCTAGTTATGTTCCATTTGTTACCTATGCTGACAATCGTGAATTGCGTAAGAAAATGGCAATCGCTTTTGGCGCTAAAGGTTTTCAGAACAACGAATTTGACAATCAGGAAATCGTTCTTAAAATTGCAAAATTGCGTTTTGACAGAGCACAGGTTTTAGGTTATGCCACGCACGCCCATTTCGTTCTTGAAGAACGAATGGCAGAAAGCCCAGAGAAAGTAAAAACATTCTCGAATGACTTATTGGAAAAAGCCAAACCTGCAGCTTTGAAAGAATTTGCACAATTGACTGCTTTCGCAACAGCGCTGGACAAAATCGAACAACTGGAAAAATGGGATTCCGCGTATTATTCCGAAAAATTGAAACAGCAATTATTCAATTTGGATGATGAAATATTAAAACCTTATTTCCAATTAGAGAAAGTCTTAGACGGGGCTTTTGCAGTAGCGCAAAAATTATACGGAATCACTTTTGAAGAGATTTTCGAAGTGGACAAATACCACGAAGAAGTAAAAACATACGAAGTAAAAGATGAAGATGACCAACTGGTTGCCGTATTTTATGCTGATTTCTTCCCAAGGAAAGGCAAACGCAACGGAGCCTGGATGACCTCTTTTAAATCACAATACATAAAAAAAGGAATCAACGAAAGACCCCACATTTCTATTGTGTGTAATTTCACTAAACCTACCGAAACAAAGCCATCATTATTGACTTTTAACGAAGTGACCACTTTGTTTCATGAATTTGGGCATGCTTTACACGGCATGTTAGCCAATACCACCTATCCAAGTTTATCTGGAACTTCTGTATATTGGGATTTTGTGGAATTACCAAGTCAGATTCTGGAGAACTGGTGTTACGAGCCGGAAGCACTGGCTTTGTTCGCGTACCATTACCAAACTGGAGAAATGATCCCCGTAGAATTAGTGCACAAAATTAAAGAAAGCGCTAGTTTTCAAGAAGGAATGGCAACGATGCGTCAATTGAGTTTTGGATTGTTAGACATGGGATGGCATGCACAAGACCCCTCAAATATTAAAGACATCAAGGCATTTGAAACCGAGCAATTTGCCGCTACACAACTCTATCCTGATGTAAAAGAAAATGCAATGAGCACTTCCTTTTCCCATATTTTTCAAGGGGGTTATTCTTCCGGATATTACAGTTATAAATGGGCTGAAGTTCTCGACGCTGATGCCTTTGAATATTTCCAGGAATGCGGTATTTTCAATAAGGAAGTGGCCACAAAATTCAAAGAGAATGTACTCTCTAAAGGCGGAACAGAACATCCAATGATTTTATACAAACGTTTTAGAGGACAAGAACCAAAACCGGAAGCACTATTAAAAAGAGCGGGATTGGTTTAAACAACAACTATCAAAACCCGAAGTTTAAGTGCTTCGGGTTTTTTAATATATTTTCATCTATTTCTGAAAATTTAAATGCAACGAAATCATGAGTTTTCTAAAAGCCGAATGGAATAATTTAGCAATGCTTAATTATGAAGTCAATCCTCAAATATTAGAAAAATATGTCCCTAAAGGAACCGAAATAGACTACCACAACGGCAAATGTTATATTAGTTTTATTGGGTTTCTATTTGAAAACGTGAGAATTCTAGGAATGAAAATCCCTTTTCATTCTGATTTCGAAGAAGTAAACCTACGGTTTTATGTCAAACGCCTGGAAAATGGAGCTTGGAAAAGAGGTACGGTTTTTATTAGTGAACTTGTCCCAAAATACGCCATATCGTTTGTAGCAAATACATTCTACAACGAGCATTACCAGACTTTACCAATGAAACACACTTATAAAGTAAATGAAAACTCCCTGGAATTCCTTTACCAATGGAAAATGAATGGGAACTGGAATACCATTCATGTAGCAACCAATAAAAATCTCATTCCGATTGAATCGGGCTCTGAAGCTGAATTCATCACCGAGCATTATTTTGGTTACAACAAAATAAATGAAAATGAAACTTTTGAATACCACGTCACGCATCCCAGATGGCAACAACTGGAAGTAATCAACAACTCTTCCCTAATTGATTTCGAAAGTGTTTATGGAAAAGAATTTGCTTTTATTAAAGATTTAAAACCTGCATCCGTCTTCCTGGCTATTGGCTCTCCAATCACCATTGAAGACAAACGAAAAATCTAATTATTGATGAGAAAAATAAAAATAAGAACTATAATAAATGCACCGGTACAAACTGTTTTTGACGTATCAAGAGACATTGATATACACCAACAATCTGCGAGTCCTACTAAAGAAATGGCTATTGATGGGGTCACTTCCGGACTAATCAATTTAAATGAAACGGTGACATGGAGGGGCAAACATTTTGGAATTTATATGACCCATAAAAGCCGAATCACCGCTATGAATCTGTATGAATATTTTGTAGATGAAATGGAAGAAGGAAAATTCAAATCATTTCGACACGAACATTTTTTTTATGAAAAAGATGGAATCACCGTCATGAAAGATAAAGTCTATTACCAGGTGCCTTACGGAGTAGTTGGAGAATTATTTGATTTTCTGTTTCTAAAAAACCACCTGATTAATTTCCTTCTCAAAAGAAATAAAGTTCTGAAAGCCTTATCTGAAAAATCAGAAGTAACAGCCACCACAGAACCAATATGCTTTCCAGCCTAAGAGAAGTACACTATTTAGTGCTTTTTTCAGTGGCACCAGAAATAACGACATCGTGACCACTAGTGTAGGTTGACAATTAATTGGGATTGTAAATTCACTCCTTACTGAATTATTTGGAAGTGAAAGCTTTCGGCACTTTGAAAGAATAATTTTTAAAACAAAAAAACCGAAGTTTTGCGCTTCGGTTTTTTCGTTTATCGTGATGCTTTTCTTATTTCTTCATCAGTCTGTTTGAGAAATCTGAAATTACATTTTTATATTTTCTAAGAATCCTGTCCCAATCTTTAAACTGCTCGTCTGCTTTTACACTAGTTCCGCTAACTCCTGAATACTCACTATTAAGCTTAACTTTAAATGTAAGAGGATCTGATTTCGATAATTTAATAATCAAACGCGTTCTAATTGTATTTTGTTGAAATGATTGAACGCTCCATGCTGTTCTTAAATAGGATGTTTCTTTATCACTTACTTCAATAGCATCAAAATAATCAGTAACTATTTGCGTAGTAAGCTTCCAGGCTTCTGTAATGTTTAAATCTGGATTTACTTCAATTTGAAAATCTACGTTTGCCTGATCCGTTTTGATAGAAGCCTCCTCAGCATCATCTTTTTTCATTTCAAAATACACACTTGAAGGCGGCTCAGGTCCCGCTTTTTTTCCACAAACTGTAGATTCATACTTTAAAAAACCCGGTTTTTCAACTTTAATTTTGTAACAGTCTTTTTTATCCAGACTCAATTTATAGCTTCCAGTCCCTACATTAGCCCCATTAACAATAATGTTGGCGTCCGGTTCGGAAGCACTAATTTTAACAGTTTGCGCACTAGCAAAACTAAAAACAAACAAGACAACTAGAGTAAGTAATTTTGATTTCATAAATAATTAATTTTAAATGAGTTAGAAGTACTGTATACGTATTTAACATTTCCTTAAGACAAAGTTAGAGATTATTATAAACAAAATACTACTAAACTTCAAATTAGCTTAATTTTTACAGAATTACATTCAAAAGACCCAAATCAACATTAATTAACCAAAAAAAACATACAATACCCTATTTTTTACAAAAATAAAGCCATAATAACCACCAAAGAATCGGTATGCTTTCCACCCAAAAAGAAGTATAATATTTAGTACGTTTTTCAGTGGCAAAAACCAGAAATAACGACAGCATAACCACTAGTATCAGGTTGACAATTAATTGATTTTCATCGAAATTACTTTTTAGCAATTCCAGAAAATAAAACGGAATTAAAAGCAGCAACCCCACTATTTTGGTTCGCTTTACTCCTATCTGTTGTGGTACGGTCTGCAAATGCGGATCATCATTAGCCAGATCAATAATTTCAAAAATAAGCACCAGTACAAAAATCAAAATAAACCGCTGTATGCATTTGAGATAAAAATCAAGCCCAATCGAAACATCGGCATTCAGAATTGGCAACACCAGAGTCACTCCTACCCAACACAACGCCACAATATAAATTTTAACCCCCGCCCAGTTTCTGGCATTTTTTTTATTTGGAAAAAACGGAACGGTATACAACAGTGTGATACTCAAAAAAGCAACCGCTACTATTTGGGTAATGCGTTGCAAATGAAAAAAATAAAAACCAACCAAAAGAAGCGCAAAAAAACTAAATACGGCGATGATTTTTAACTCCTTGCGCATTTTTAATTTTTTGGCCCTGGCCAAAGCATCGTATTTTACGAAATTATATCCTACAATTGTTCCAAAAAAAGCAAAATTTGCGATGGATTCATCTCCGGAAATGTGGAACATGTGTTGCGTCATTCTCACCAGGGCATAACATGACAATCCCACGTGAATACTGCTATTGATATAAAATTTGAATAGTTCTTTGAAAATCCTCATGAGGCAAAATTAATCAATTGTGAACAAATACATCATTTAGTTGAAAAATCAATAAAAAAGGAAGCCAAAAATGCCGTGTACATTATTAATAATACTTAATTTTGCACCACAAAAAAACAACACCTACATTTTTATATGAAAACAGATGCTTTTGCTTTAAGACACATTGGTCCAAGAGAAAACGACCTACAACATATGTTGAAAACGATTGGAGCGGAGACGCTTGATCAATTGATTTTCGAAACAATACCTAGTGATATTCGTCTAAAAGCTGATTTAGATTTAGAGCCGGCTATGACCGAATATGAATTTGCAAACCACATTCAAAAATTAGGGAATAAAAATAAAGTTTTTCAATCGTACATTGGTCTAGGTTACAATGCAGCAATCATCCCTGCAGTAATTCAAAGAAACGTTTTTGAGAACCCAGGTTGGTATACTGCTTATACGCCTTATCAGGCCGAGATTGCACAAGGACGTTTGGAAGCAATTTTGAATTTCCAGACTACGGTTATCGAATTAACAGGAATGGAAATCGCAAACGCTTCTTTACTGGATGAAGGAACTGCTGCTGCTGAAGCAATGGCATTACTTTTCGATGTTCGTTCTCGTGACCAAAAGAAAAATAACATTTGTAAATTCTTCGTTTCAGAAGAAATTTTACCACAAACATTATCTGTTTTACAAACACGTTCTACGCCAATTGGTGTTGAATTAGTAATTGGGAACCATGAAGATTTCGACTTTTCAACAGACTATTTTGGAGCAATCCTTCAATATCCCGGAAAATTTGGACAAGTGCATGATTATACTGATTTTATTGCTAAAGCGGGTGCAAACGAAATAAAAGTAGCTGTTGCTGCTGATATTTTGAGTTTGGCAAAACTGACTCCTCCTGGAGAAATGGGAGCTGCAGTAGTGTTAGGAACAACACAACGTTTCGGAATTCCGTTAGGCTATGGTGGTCCACATGCTGCCTATTTTGCTACAAAAGACGAATACAAAAGAAGCATGCCAGGAAGAATCATCGGGGTAACCGTTGACACTAATGGCAATCGTGCACTTCGTATGGCATTGCAAACACGCGAACAACATATTAAGCGTGATAAAGCAACTTCAAACATTTGTACTGCGCAAGTTTTATTGTCCGTTATGGCAGGAATGTACGCCGTTTATCATGGTCCAAAAGGATTACAATATATCGCTAATAAAGTACACGCTTCAGCAGCTACCTTGGCAAACGAATTAGAAAAACTAGGTTTACAACAAACCAATACCGCTTTCTTTGACACGATCGTTGTTAAGGCTGACGCCCAAAAAGTAAAAGCGATTGCCGAACAAAACGAAATTAACTTTTATTACATTGACGAAAATACGGTTTCTATTTCTCTGAATGAAACGACAAGTATTGCTGATTTGAATACCATTATTTCTGTTTTTGCTTCCGCAACTAACAAACAGGCAACTGCAATTGAAAGTTTATCAGAAACCAATCATTTTCCTGAAAGTGTAAACAGAACCTCACCGTTCTTAGAACATGATGTATTCAACAAATTCCATTCGGAAACCGCTTTGATGCGTTACATCAAAATGTTGGAAAGAAAAGATTTAGCTTTGAATCATTCTATGATTTCATTAGGTTCTTGTACTATGAAGCTGAATGCAGCTTCAGAGATGCTGCCTTTAAGCATGCCACAATGGAATAACATTCATCCATTTGCACCACTTGATCAAGCACAGGGATACCAGGAAATGTTAGCTAAACTAGAACAGCAATTAAATGTAATCACTGGTTTTGCAGGAACTACTTTGCAACCTAATTCAGGTGCCCAGGGCGAATATGCCGGATTAATGGTTATTCGTGCCTACCACCAGTCAAGAGGAGATCATCATAGAAATATTGCTTTAATTCCTTCATCAGCTCACGGAACTAATCCGGCATCAGCAGCTATGGCGGGAATGAAAGTTATTGTTACCAAAACTTTAGATAACGGAAATATCGACGTGGAAGATTTACGTGAAAAAGCAATTCTTCACGCTGACAATCTTTCTTGTTTGATGGTAACGTATCCATCAACTCACGGTGTATTTGAAAGTGCTATTAAAGAAATCACACAATTGATTCACGATAACGGCGGACAGGTATATATGGATGGTGCTAATATGAATGCGCAAGTAGGACTTACAAACCCTGCTACTATTGGTGCTGACGTTTGTCACTTGAACTTACACAAAACATTTGCTATACCTCACGGTGGTGGTGGACCAGGTGTCGGACCAATATGTGTTGCTCCGCAATTAGTTCCCTTTTTACCGTCAAACCCAATAATTCCAACTGGAGGAGAAAATGCTATTACCGCTATTTCTGCTGCACCTTGGGGTTCGGCTTTAGTTTGTTTAATTTCCTATGGTTACATTTCAATGTTAGGTGCGGAAGGACTGAAACAATCTACTCAATATGCAATCTTAAATGCGAACTATATCAAAGAGAAATTGAACGGACATTACGACACGTTATATTCTGGAGAAATGGGTCGTGCAGCGCACGAAATGATTTTAGAATGTCGCCCATTCAAACAAAAAGGAATTGAAGTTACTGATATCGCAAAACGTTTAATGGATTATGGATTCCATGCTCCTACTGTCTCTTTTCCAGTTGCGGGTACATTAATGATTGAACCAACAGAAAGTGAAAACCTAGAAGAATTAGACCGCTTTTGTGATGCGATGATATCAATACGTAAAGAAATTGAAGCTTCTACTCTGGAAGACAAAAACAATGTTTTGAAAAATTCTCCACATACATTAGCCATGCTAACCGCTGACACTTGGGATTTCCCATACACTCGTGAACAAGCAGCTTTCCCATTGGATTATATTGCTGAAAATAAATTCTGGCCAACGGTTCGCCGAGCAGATGATGCTTATGGCGATAGAAATTTGGTTTGTTCTTGTGCGCCAATTGAAGCGTATATGGAAAACTAATTTTAACCATTTAAAAAAAAACAAAAATGCCTCGATATATCGGGGCATTTTCATTATACTTGTATTGGCAAAACAATTCTTACAAGTATATATGAGAACAAATCTATTATGCTTTCTGTTCCTACTGTATTTTGGCTTCTCCCAAGCCCAGAATAATGACTTTGACTATTACCCTCACAGTATCGATTCTCTGGAAAATTATCTTACCAGAATAACTACTACTAAAATAAATGAGTTTTCCACTATTCAGCAAAAAAAGGCAAAAGAAATACTTCTGGAGCGAAAAGTATCCTTTTTAAAAAATGTAAAGGACAGTACGTTTATTTTTGACAAAACCATTAATGGGTTTCTTCAAAAAACACTTACCGAAATATACCATTCAAATCCCCAAATTGACACAAAAAATTTTTATTTTCTGATTAACAAATCCCTAATCCCTAATGCTGCATGCTACGGGAACGGACTATTCTCGGTTAATTTAGGTTTATTCACGCTTATTGAAAATAATGATGAAATGGCTTTTATTATTTGCCATGAAATAGCACATTATATCTTAAAACACAACGACAAAGCGCTCGAAGAATACATCCAGACATTCAGCTCTAAGAATACTAAGCAACAGCTTAATGCCGCTTCAAATAAAAAATATGGACGTCGATCCGCTGTAACTTCATTATTAAAGGACCTGCAATTTAATTTTATGAAGCGAAGCCGAAGCGCAGAAACACAAGCCGACTCGCTTGGTTTTATTTTGTTTAACAAGACAAAATACAACAAACAGGCTTCGATAAATATTCTAAAAAAACTCGATACGACTGATGGTATACTTTTCAACAATCCAACAAATCTAAAACAAAATTTCACCTTCGAAGAATACCCGTTTAAAGAAGCATGGATTGCCCAGGAAGACAAAATGTTCGACATTACCGAAAAAGTAAATGATTTGGAATTTGATAAAGATTCCACAAAAACACATCCTGACATTCCTCTTCGTATCAAAAATATAATCCAAAACTATACCATCTCCCCAACAAATCCAACCAAAAATGAAATAGATCTGGTACAGAAAAAAACAGCTGAAAACAGCATTAAAATCTTTTTTGACGACTCTAAATTAGACTTTGCGCTCTACCAATTATTGTCCCTTTATGAAAAAGAGGAATTAAATAAAAAAGACTTTACCAGTTCTGTTGCCCACCTATTAAAAAAAGTATACGTTTTAAAAGAAAAACACGCCTTTGGAAAATATGTAGAACCCGTAAACTCTTTTTCCGAAGAAAAATATATTAATGAGATACGGTTATTTTTAAACAATCTTGAACTAAAAGAACTCCGAAAAATTGGTTATTATTTCTGTCTAAAAAACGAAGTGCTATCAAAAGAGGATGCTGAATTTCAAACTGCCTATACTTTCTTCAAAAGCTTAAATAAAAATTAATACAATCAAACAACAAACCAATTATGAAAAAAATCAGTACGCTACTATTAATCTCCTTTGTGGCAAATTTAACTTTTGCACAAACAAAAAAAATTAATGAAGTCAATACTTTTAAAGTAAAGAATTCAGGAGCAATCCTCAACAAAGAGAAGGATGTTGATGGCTATTACTTTTTCTATGAAATAGACAAGTTAAAAAAAGGAAATCGCGAATTTGCAATTCAGGTTTTAGACAAAAATCTAGTTGAAGTAGCCCAGAAAACCTATGTTGATAATAAAAATACTTTTTTAATGAAAAGTAGTTTTAACAATCAAGGGATAATGTTTGCGATGGCTAATTTTAAAGAAAAAAAGATCAGCCTGCTAAGCTATGATAAGAAAGTAAATGCATTACCAACAATTGACATTCCCTTGGAAAGTAAAGAAATCCGCTACATTCAATACATGCAACAAACTGGTGATTTTAATATTATATTTCCTGTTGAAAACAAAGGATTTATTTTCAACAAGTTTGAAGACAATAAAAAAATAGGATACTCTTTAAAATACTACCCAACCGACGGTGGAAATGCATGGGAATACAATTCTCCTGAAGATTCAAAAGAAATATTAGCAATAAATCCAATCGAAGTAAATGATAAAGTAATTGTTGCTTTAGAAACTTCAAAACCTAGTCTTTTATCACGAAAACTAGCCCTAAGGACAAAAGTTATTGATGTAAATACAGGCCTGTTATTGTATGAAAAAGAATATAGCAAAAACAGCAAACCAAGATTAATTAACAATGCATTCCTTGACAAAGACGACAATGTTGTTTTAATGGGGGAATATTTTAAAGAAGGTGATAATATTATTGATGATAAAAGTTTAGGTTTGTTTACGGAAGTTATCGATTTATCCGGAAAAACTTTAAAAGAAAACTTTACCAGTTGGAAAGAAGACGTTGCAAAAATTGCAAAAGTGAGCGGTAATTACATTGAAGACAAAGGATACATTTATTTTCATAATATTGCCAGAACAAAGAACAATGAGTATTATGCCATTGGAGAGTTTTATAAAAGAACAGCAAATGCCGGAGGCATAGCACTAAATACCCTATCGCTATTAGCCGGAGGTGGTGGAGGTGCAAGTGTTACACAACTTACAATTACAAATTCTGTAGTGTTCAAATTTAATTCTGATTTCAAACTTATAGAAATTCAAGAATTTGAAAAAGGAAAATCAAGAGCACCGAGTCTCTCTGATTTTGGAAGCCCACAATTAAATGCGCATGCCTTAAAAGCCTATGGTGCGTTTGATTATGAATATACCCAACTCGACAAAACAAATGATCGTTTCTATGCTTGCTTTATCGATTATGAAAGACTAAAAGGCGAGAAAAATAAAAATGCGTTTAAAACTATCATTTGTGATAACGGCCAATTATCCGAAGATAAAATCTACCTGGAAAGTGACAATAACAACAATGATTTCCGAGTTTTGCCAGCGAAAGTTGGAAATGTTCTGTTACTGGAATACGACAAGAAATTAAAAGAAATAAACATACACTTAGAAAAATTAAATATAAAATAATCCCACTAAGAGCCACTAAAAAGTGGCTCTTTTTTTATTCCTGCCCCGCAATCCAATTCGTAATACTACGCAATGACTGCTTTCAAAAATTCACGATTTAGAAACAAACAAGCAGTAGTACAACATTTAATCTCAAACCGATTTCCCTTTCTAGATTCTGAAAACATCAATTTTACCAAGCACAACAATTCGGAAATCAATATCGCATCATTTTTTTGCAATTCGTAATAAAATAATCAATATTTTTGCCAATAAATTATTATTCCACAATTATATGCATGCATAATAAATTTTGTGAGTGTACTAATTTATTTATGATTAAATTAGCCTGAATTTTTGGAAAACAACCCGATGAAAATAAAAATAACTGGAATAGGAAGTTATATTCCTGAAAAAAAAGTAAGCAATACTGACTTTAGCGAACATATTTTTTTGAATGAAGACGGAACAGCTTTTGGCTACGCTAATGAAGTAGTCATTAGTAAATTTAAAGGAATAACTGGTATAGAACACAGACGTTATGCCGAAGACCAATACACCTCTTCTGATTTAGCTTTTTTTGCTTCTCAAAAAGCAATAGAAAATGCAGGAATTGATCCTGAGACTATTGACTATATCATCTTCGCACATAATTTTGGTGATGTAAAATGCGGAACAAATCAATCTGATATGATTCCAAGTTTAGCCACGCGCGTAAAAAATAAATTACAAATAAAGAACCCAAAATGTGTTGCTTACGATATCCTTTTCGGATGTCCGGGCTGGATTGAAGGTGTTATGCAGGCCAATGCTTTCATCAAATCCGGTATGGCAAAACGTTGTCTGGTAATCGGAGCTGAAACACTTTCAAGAGTGGTTGATGCCCATGACAGGGATTCCATGATTTATTCAGATGGCGCAGGCGCTTCTGTAATTGAAGCCTCTGACGATGAAACAGGAATGTTGGCTTATGAAAGTGCTACTTACGCTAATGATGAAGCGAATTATTTGTTTTTTGGAAAATCGTACAATCCTGATTTAGATCCAGACATCAGATACATAAAAATGTACGGACGCAAAATCTATGAATTTGCATTAAGCCAGGTTCCAGCTGCTATGAAAAGTTGTTTGGACAAAAGTGGATTAGGCATTGACGATGTAAAGAAAATCCTTATCCATCAGGCCAATGAAAAAATGGACGAAGCGATAATCCAACGTTTTTACAAATTATACGACAGACCCGTTCCAAAAGACATTATGCCGATGAGCATTCACGAACTTGGAAACAGTAGTGTAGCAACCGTGCCAACACTTTATGACCTTTTAATTCGCGGAGAAATAGAAAATCAATCCATACAAAAAGGAGACATTCTTATTTTTGCATCCGTTGGAGCAGGAATGAATATCAATGCATTTGTTTACAGATATTAATTTTATTTGGAGCTAATCCAGCGATACACTTTAGCCCACACTTAAAAAATGTGTTTTTTTCAAACCTTAGAAAGAGCTTCTTTTTGCTCCCTTTTTAGGCTGCCAAAAACTGCATTTTTTTGGTCGTGGGCTTTCGGTTGCTATCTCGGTTAAAAATTCTGCAAATAAGAAACTTATCTTTGTACCTTTGCATCTTTGTTGCTAAAAATAAAAAAATGTACGAAAAAACGTTTCCAAATAAAAGATTCAAACATACTTTAGAATTTCTAAAAAAACACATCTCCACAGATGAAACCATATTAGATTTAGGTGTAGAAAATCCTTTCTCTAAAATCATGAAATCGGAAGGATTTGCGGTTAAAAACACAACAGGGCAAGACTTAGACATCGACCAAGCCGTACTTTCTGCCGAAAAACAGGATGTCGTAACTGCTTTTGAAATCTTCGAGCACCTACTAAACCCGTTTACTATTTTAAAAGAAATAAAATCCGATAAGCTTTTTATTTCCATCCCGATGCGTTTGTGGTTTTCACCAGCATACCGAAGCAAAACCGATATGTGGGACAGACATTACCATGAATTTGAAGATTGGCAATTGGACTGGCTATTGGAAAAAACAGGCTGGAAAATAATCGACAGAGAAAAATGGACCAATCCGGTTAAGAAATTTGGTCTTCGTCCATTATTGCGAAAATTTACCAACAGGTATTATATTGTTTACGCTGAAAAAATAAAATAATGAATTATTATATTGTTATTCCGGCCCATAATGAAGAAGCATTTATTGCTTTAACACTGCAATCCTTAATTTCACAAACTGTCTTACCAAAAAAAGTAGTCGTTGTCAATGATAATTCAACTGATAAAACAGCCGAAATTGTAACTGCTTTCGCCAAGGAAAATCCGTTTATTACTTTAGTAAATAAAACGTCAAGCGCGATACATCTTCCGGGAAGTAAAGTTATTCAAGCCTTTCACAAGGGTTTTGAGACATTGGACCAAGAGTATGACGTCATCGTAAAACTAGATGCCGACCTAATTCTGCCCACTAACTATTTTGAAACCATTTTAACTATTTTCGAAAAAGATGCAACAATCGGAATGGCTGGTGGATTTGCCTACATCGAAAAAAATGGCGAATGGATTTTAGAAAACCTAACCGATAAAGACCATATTCGTGGCGCTTTTAAAGCGTACAGAAAAGCTTGTTTTCAACAAATAGGAAATTTAAAACCTGCTATGGGTTGGGATACCGTTGATGAATTACTATCTAAATTTTACGGATGGAAAGTAGTTACTGATGCTTCCTTAATCGTAAAACATTTAAAACCAACTGGTGCGAATTATAATAAAACAGCCCGCTACAAACAAGGAGAAGCGTTTTATACTTTAGGGTACGGATTTCTTATCACTGCCATAGCTTCGGCAAAACTGGCAATGATGAAAAAGAAACCTTTACTCTTTTTAGATTATATCAAAGGTTTCTGGAAGGCCAAATCAGCCAAAACACCCTTATTGGTAACGGCAGAACAAGCTAAATTCATTCGATCCTATCGCATAAAGAAAATGAAAGAAAAGCTTTTTTAGCTTCAAAAATCAAAAAACTATAAAGTGCAAAGTGTAAACTGCTAACTAATCCTTAATTTAGCCCATAATCGCAAAACTATGATGCTCATTCGATATATAACGCAGATAGGAAGATACTTCTTAATGCTAAAAGAAATTTTCAACAAGCAGACGAAATGGTCTGTGATGAGAAATCTGATTTTTAAGGAAATTGATGATTTAATTATTGGTTCCCTTGGTATTGTAGCCTTCATTTCTTTCTTTGTTGGAGGTGTTGTTGCGATTCAAACCGCATTAAATCTGACCAATCCTTTAATTCCAAAATACCTTATTGGTTTTGCAACAAGACAATCGGTAATATTAGAATTTGCACCCACTTTCATCTCTGTAATTATGGCAGGAAAAATGGGTTCTTTTATCACATCAAGTATTGGAACGATGAGGGTTACGGAACAAATTGATGCCTTGGAAGTGATGGGCGTGAACTCGTTAAATTATTTAGTTTTCCCAAAAATAATTGCCCTACTATTGTATCCTTTTGTTATTGGAATCAGTATGTTCCTGGGAGTACTGGGTGGCTGGATGGCTGGAGTTTACGGTGGCTTCACCTCAAGCTCCGAATTTATAAATGGTGCTCAAATGGATTTTATTCCATTTCATATCGTTTATGCTTTTCTAAAGACATTACTCTTCGCAATGTTACTGGCAACTATTCCTTCTTTTCACGGGTACTACATGAAAGGTGGTGCACTTGAAGTAGGTCGGGCAAGTACCGTTTCATTTGTTTGGACATCGGTTTCGATCATTTCTTTCAACTATATATTAACACAATTGTTACTGGGCTCATGATAGAAGTACAAAACATAGAAAAATCATTTGGCGGTACCAAAATTCTTAAAGGTGTTTCGACCGTTTTTGAAACTGGAAAGACAAATTTAATTATCGGACAAAGTGGATCCGGAAAAACGGTCTTACTTAAAAGTCTTTTAGGAATCCATACTCCTGAATCTGGAACAATTTCATTTGATGGCAGGATTTATTCTGAATTGAACCCTGACGAAAAACGAGATTTACGAACCGAGATAGGAATGGTTTTTCAAGGAAGTGCATTATTTGATTCCATGACTGTTGCTGAAAACGTAGGTTTTCCGTTAAAAATGTTCACCAAAGACAATAATGCAAAAATCCAGCAGCGCGTCGATTTTGTATTAAAAAGAGTCAACCTTATTGACGCCCACAAAAAATTACCTTCGGAAATTTCAGGAGGAATGCAAAAACGTGTCGCTATTGCGCGCGCTATTGTAAATAATCCAAAATACCTTTTTTGTGATGAGCCTAACTCCGGACTAGATCCAAACACGGCTATATTGATTGATAATCTCATCAAAGAAATCACAGAAGAATACAATATCACAACCGTTATAAACACGCATGATATGAACTCCGTAATGGAAATTGGGGAGAAAATTTTATTTCTTAAAGATGGTTTAAAAGCCTGGGAAGGAACAAAAGAAGAAATTTTCAGAACCGACAACGAAGCTGTTGTGGCGTTTGTTTATTCTTCTAATTTATTCAAAAAAGTACGAGAAGCCTATCTGAAAGAGTAAAACAGCATCAAATTTGATTTGTTTTCAACAGCTCTACCTCAGCATTAGGATTGAATAGATAGGTTCTGCCAGAACTTATCTCCAGGCATTCAAAACGTTTGGTTCTAATTGCCACTTTCTTAAAAATCTTTCCGTTTTGGATTCGGAAAACACTGCCATACGGAATCTCAAACACATAGTTTTTATCATTCTCCTGGTCAAATTGTTTCAATGCCAAAGCTAAAGTAGCATCTGTATCACTACTGGCTGTCGGGTTTTTGAAATGCCTCGCCAACAGCGGCAGCAAATGATTCGGGAAAATCTCGGGACGAATGTATGGTATCATCAACCGCTGAAAAGAATACTTCCATTCATTTCCATGTGGTTTAATATTTCGTCCAAATTTTTCAAAGGCAACCAGATGCGAAATTTCATGAATAAGGGTAATCAGAAACTTGTATTTATTCAGGTTTGAATTTACAGTAATTTCATGCTTCCCATTTAAGCCTTTTCGATAATCACCATGACGTGTCTGCCTTTCGTTGACTATCTTAAGATGCACCTGATTGGCGACAATAAGTTCAAAGACTGGTTTTACAGCATGTTCCGGTAAATATCTTGTTAAGGTTTCGCTCAAAATAGGTATGCGTTAGGAATTATGAATTTATCTTTTAATTCTAAGGATTAGTAGAAGACACTTGCAATACTTTTCCATTGAAATATTTATTTCCAGTCAGCGTAAAATTAAAAATATAATCTGCCATTTCACTTGCTGATATTGGCGCCTGATAACCTGGAAAAGCCTCAGCCAGCATTTCTGTCTGAACGGAACCTAATGCCAAAACATTAAATGCCACACCTCTTTCCTTATACTCTTCGGCTAACAGCTCTGATAAGGTAATTACAGCACCTTTACTGGAACTGTAGGCTGCAAGTCCTGCAAACTTTAAGCTTCCCTGAATTCCACCCATAGAACTTATCGTTACCACGTGGCTTCCTTTTTGCAAATAAGGCATACAAATTCTTGTTAGGTTGGCAACGCCAAAAACATTGACTTTATAGATCTGCTCAAAATCATCCTGAGTCGTTTCGGAAAATGGTTTCAACAACAAACTTCCTGCATTGTGAATGACGGCATCAATTTGTTTCCAGGAATCCGAAAGGAATCCTTCCACTTTTGCCAATTCAGATTCAACAGACAAATCAACCGAAAGACAAGTGATATTTGCATTGCCCAGTAAAGCTTGCGGAATTTTTCTGGAAATAGCTAGAACCTGATAGCCTGCTTTAGCAAATTGCAATGCCAACTCATATCCTATCCCTCTGCTGGTTCCTGTAATGATAATATTTTTCATGCAGCAAAAATAAACAAAAACACTAAAAAAAACATCATTTTGCCCCTTCCTATTGTTTTGAATATAAAAATAAGGATTTCTACAATTATGCTTAATTTTGCCGAGAAAAATTACTACTTCAATTCACAACAAATGATACAGAATATACAATTAGAAATAGCAAAATTAAATGATATAGAAGGCATATTAGCATTACAGGAATTGTATCTTGTCTCTAATTTATCCGAAGAAGAAAAAGCTTCGGGCTTTGTCACCACGCCGTTCTCAATTGCTCAATTAACTGAAATCATAGGACAGGAAGGCTTATTTCTTGCTAAAGACGACACTAAAATCATTGCTTATATTTTTGCAGGAGGCTGGGATTTTTACAGCCAATGGCCCATCTTCGCTTATATGACTACTTTATTTCCTAAGCTGACATTTTTAGATTTCGATATTACTACAACCAATAGTTTTCAATATGGACCGATTTGCATTCATAAGGAATACAGAGGAAAAGGATTAATAACACCCCTTTTTGAATTTATGAGAAAACACATTCTTAAAAGATATCCATTGGCTTTGACCTTTATCAACAAGACTAATATCCCTTCCACAAAAGCGCATACCGAAAAATTAAAATGGTCTATAATTGCGGATTTTCAATTCAACAACAACGACTATTTTATATTGGCTTATGAGATGAAGCAACCAGTCTCTTAAGATTCGTTACTTCATGTGAATTTCACGCGTTGGAGAATTGGCCATTTGTGTAATTGCAGGTAATAATTCCTGAATAAACGAAGTCATATGAGGCAAATCCATCGCTTTAAATTCATCCGAAACATGGTGATAGAATTCGAAATTTTCAAAATCAAAAGTGCTTACCGATTGGCAAGGGACTTTGAAAAGAGTATAAAATGAGTAATTATCGGATCTGTAAAACAATTCGTATTCGGCTTCTTTTGGAAGAAAACCAATGGTGTTTTTTCCTGTATATTCATTGATTTTAGCAGCCATATTAGATTTATCAAAACCAGTAATATAAGCTAGATACTCTCTTTTCATTGGCACACCAATCATCTCAATATTGAACTGGGCATACAATTTAAAATCCTGATCTTTCAGCTTTTTGGCCAAATGCTTAGACCCTAACAACCCTTTTTCTTCACCCGTAAAAAACACAAAAAGAATACTTCTTTTATTATTTTGAGTACTGCTGAAATATTTCGCCATTTCAGCAACAGCAGTGGTTCCGGATGCATCATCATTGGCGCCATTATTTATGAAATCTCCATTGACTCCCTTTTTATCAATTCCAATATGATCGTAATGCGCGCTTAAAATTATAAATTCATTTTTTAAAACAGGGTCAGTCCCTTCCACAAAACCTACAATATTAAATGCAGTTTCTTTGAAAGTTGATATCGTATCCCGATACGATTTAAAATAAGGCTTTACATTGTTGTTTTTAAAAAACTGCTCCAAATAATCCGCTGCTTTTATCATTCCTTTTGTTCCGGTTTCTCTTCCTTCTAATTCGTCCAAAGTTAAATACTTCAATGTTTCAGCAACATCTGATTCTTTGACCTTATAAGCAACTTCAACTGGTTTGTATTGGGTATTGTTTGCAACCGGAGTAGTAACCGAAGAAGTCGACACACATCCGAATAAAAGTAATGGAAGTAGTAAAAGTGTAATTTTCATAGTTTGTAATTCTTTGGTTAAAAGCAGCAATCCTTTACAGACAGCTACGGTTAATTTCTTATTTCCTGTAATATTTTTTGTAGACTTTATACATTTGAATCAGAGCTAAAACTACAAAAAATAAAGGAATAATTACTGGTAACACATATTTTGAAAAACCAGCTGTATTTTGGGAAAACAAATTCAGGATAGTGACCAAAGCCAGCATTCCAAAAAACGTCCCTACAACAGTTCCAAAAACATAATAATATTTGAGTCTTTTATCGATGACAATATAATTTCCGTTAATCAAATAGAGATTCCATCCGGTCCAGAATGGCACTTGAAGAAAATTGATACAATTCAAAAATACGCCGATGAAAAAAGGCGAATACATCATAAATTTTTCTAAGCCGTTATCATTTTCTGTTGTCTGATTCGTATGAGCATAAAAAGTATAGGCCAGAAACAGTAAAAAGAAAACAGCAAAAAAATCAATTGTTTTCATCAATTTCTTATTATTTACCAATTGATTTGCAAAAATCAGCGTAAAGTAAATGACAAAAACCTCAACGAAAATAACACCCAGCAAATAGAAAATCAAACTATTGATTCCTAATAGCGAATAAATTTCGAATCCAATAATATTTAAATATCCAAGGGGAACAGAGCCAATAAAGCTGACAATAAAACCAACGAAAATATTTTTTACAACTTTCATTTTATTAGAAATTTACAATCCTGTTGCTTTGCTCTAAATGCAAACGGTATTCTTTCATTCCATCTTCATGAGACAAATACGGACTTCCTGTTTTATGATTTTCAACACTTATTTCAAACATATACGTAATATGCCGCGCAAGTTCTTTCCAGGCAAACAGCAAAGAATGTTTCGGGTCATAAATATGTGTAGGTTCACTTCCAGCACCATTCAATTCAACGATTGCGAAATTTTCTCCTTGTTCCAATTCATCCAAAGTGTTGTACATAACATCCAGTCTTCCAAAATAAAAACCAGGAATCTGCAAACACAATTCATTAATCGTTTCGGTTAATTTTGGCGTGATCCAATGGCTTCCATCAATAAACTTCGCACCACGTGAATGATTCCCGTACGGCACTAAATTTAGCTCTTCTCCTTTGAGCAACACCTCCCTTAATTTCTTACCGTATTCTTGGTTCAATACTTTAAGCTGCAATTCATACCGAGGATTTTTCTTAATCAACTGTTCAATAGTGGAAGTTCCGTCTCCAGTAATTATTAGAAATTCTTTGGAAACGATCCCTGTTATTTTACCTGTTTTCTCGTGTGGATAACGCACGTAAAAAATCCCAATTTCATTCTTGAAAGGAATTAAATCTTGTACTACATAATCAAAATTTGCCTTTTCAGCATATCTTTTTAAGTCGGCAACAGTGTCAATTTTCTTCACTCCAGAACCACGCAAACCGATATCCGGTTTCGCTATCAATGGATATTTTATACCTGATAACTGGATGGTTTTAAAAATTTCGTCCAGTGCAGTTCCTGCTGCGATAAGTTCGGTTTTTGGATAATACTGCTGCGGAATTAAATCATAGATTGCTTTCTTAGACTCCATCATAAATCCTCCATTTTTTATGGTCGGATTAGAGGCGTTAAAGAAAAAAATCGATTTTGCTTTAAGAGAATAAAATGCCCAAAGAAAATAAATTGGAATATAAACAAGCTGAAACGGCCAATATTCCCAATGCGTAATCTTATGAAAAAGTAATTTCAACTGAGAAAATTTTAAATTGTGATAAATGAGGTCTTATACTCTTTTTGTGCAATCAAATCGCAATGCAAGATAGCGACTTTATTTTTTTCGATTACCGATTGTGTAATACTCAAGGTTTTCATTTGCTCATTCCGATTAATAACCAATCCGTTTTCCTGATTATCCTCCTCAGTATAACGATGAAAATGAAGCATCTCTGTTTCTGAAATCGCAGGATTTGCATTCAAAAAAGTATAAAACCAATTCGTGCGTTTCTCCCGAATTGCAGCAGGATATAACGTCGATGAAGACCAAACATGATTTTTATGAATATCTAAAGGAATTGATACTTTCTCTTTTCCGTTCCATCGCAATTGAAAAAGCGCCGACTCCTGGAATAAAACTAATGTAAAAGGTTCGATGTTTTCCAAATCAATTTCCGCCCAAAAATCCTTTGGTGACACCCTGCTAATAATATCCAAAACAATTAAACCACGACTTTTTCGATAAGGAAGCGCTACCTTATGCTTTTCGTCAGCACCATTTAATAAGACTAAAACAGTCCCATTTGCAGCAACAGCAAACCAGGTTCCACCCGCTTTTGGGTCTTTCGGAAAAATAACATTCGTACCGTTTATGGTATACTCTTTAGGGGGTATTGCACTTGGCCGGACTACTTTTTCATCTCGATTTGAGGTAATGATAATGGTATCATTTACATGAACAAAACTTACTGTGCACATTGATTTCTGTATTCAATTGTAGAACGGGCTACCCCAAAATTTTCATCAACGCTGACGTTTTCACATTGAAAAATAGCAACTTTAATAAGCGCCTGATGATGAATGCAATGTTCTAAGTTGTAAAGTAATTCTCTGTGATAATTGCTTTCGATTCGTATTTCCTCTCCATCAATAAGCTGTTGTAACTCAATATTTTTATTCTCCTTTTCTAAATTATCCTGAATGATCCGAATGTGTTTAATAGCACAGGCCGCATCAGTCTGAATCAAAATATTGCGTTCTCTTTTATCATAATTTACAACACCTAAATCGTATTGATTTTCAAGGCACTGAAACATTTCGATAACATGCCTGGTATGTTCTCCAATACTGGCATTGCTTAATTCAGCGCATGAATTTACGTATTCTGTCTTCGATAATTGATTCAGCAAACCAATCAATTCGTTTAGACTATTATTAATAGAAGGTATAAGCATATTATAGTTTTAATTTTAACAAATTTGATATTTTTTTTTATTCTTAAAAACCAAAACAGCGCAACAAAGGAAAGTAAATAGTGCCAGAATAAAAAGAACTCCTCCATCGTTCTGTACCTCAATTCCAAGTATAAATAAATGCGAAAAAATTGCGCCAAGCATAACTCCAGCGCCAATCAATGCTCCCAAATGGGTTGTTCTTGGAACCAAAATTAAAACAACTGCAATCAATTCAACAATTCCAGAGCCAATTCTCCCATAAGGTTCCATCCCTAGAGTAGAGAAAATATAAATACTTTCTTCGGCACCTGTAAACTTAAAATACAATGTTTGAAATAAAATAGAAGCGGCTACAATTCGAAGTGCCCAGATAAAGATTGGATTTTCCATAATTATTTAATTATTTTTTTCCAATTAAACTCGGCTTTTGACTTCAAATTAGCTTGATCTTTATTCCAGCTTTTTAATGTATTATTAAAAAAAGCATTGTAAAATAAATACAATTTCCCTTCAATAATTTTAAAAGTTTCTGGGTTTATCGCTACTTTTTCACCTGAATCTCCCATCGCATAGGCACACCAGCCTCCAAATTGCGGTTCATATCGCAATGGATTTTTCAGGAAATACTCTCTATTTACTGGTATTGAAAATTGATAGGTTATGCCCTCATGCAATGCCGTTAGTTCTTTCTTACCCTTTACGGCTTTCCCTTGTTTAAAATACGCCACAGGATCGTAACCTTGCAAAGCTACTTGACCCTCTAAATTGAAATGAGCTTTACGCTTATTTTCGTTTTGCGCAAATGCCGTCAGTGAAATAATACTAACGAACATAAATAGGATTTGTTTTCTACTCCGCAATTTAAAATTGCTTTTTTGGCATTTACTACACTCCAATTTCATTATAATTTAATTTTAAGATGAGACTTCGTTTATTTCTTAAACAAAGGATATTTAGAATCAAAAAAGCCATTGCCGGCTATTTTACAATACATACGAAATAATTGAAGCTACAGTTTTGTGCTATCCGAAATTATATTTTTTTGTTATAAATCAAAGTTTTCTTGCTTTCCACTTCCTTATACAATTGATTTTGAGATTATATTGAATTATAAAGATTTAAGCATTACCGTTTTAGATTAGCCATTTTAAATCACTTTACTACTAAGTAAAAGTTGCAGAGAAATCATTTCGCTTTTTTGTAGTAACTACTATCCATCCCATAATTTATGATTCAAAATATTTTATTGGTATCACTTGCTATTTCAACGCTTCTCTCTTCAAGCTTCAGAAAGCATTTTTGCGTTATTCCGCTGGTCATCTGTTACTCTAGTCAGCGCCCAAATAAAGTCTCTTTTTGAACACTATATTTTACCGTTATCCGTTTTAGTAACGGCTACAATCTTAATTTTTTTTTCAACCGAAAAATCCTTTATACAGCACAGGAAGAATAAACAATTTCCTCTTTCCACTTTTAAAACCAGTACTAAAAAATTGTCTGATTTGTTCAAAAGAATTTGTATCCCCAAACTACAATGTTTTAAATTTTCATGATCAAAAACAACTCTTCCAGTAAATATATTAAAAAAACGATTTGAAAAACAAAACCCTTTCCAATCGAAATCGGAAAGGGTTTTTATAACTATAAAATTAGAGTTAAGAAATTAGAGTTCTTGAAATTACAATTCGTTGAATTTCAGAAGTTCCTTCATATATCTGAGTAATTTTAGCATCACGCATCATACGCTCTACATGATACTCGGCTACATAACCATTCCCACCATGTATTTGAACCGCTTCAATAGTCGTATCCATAGCGGTTTGAGAAGCAAACAACTTCGCCATTGCCCCCGATTGTGAAATATCCATTCCTAGATCTTTTTCAGATGCAGCTTTAAAACACAACATTCTGGCAGCCATAATTTGAGTTGCCATATCCGCCAATTTAAAAGCGATAGCCTGATGTTTAAAAATTTCTTTTCCAAAAGCTTTACGCTCTTGTGAGTATTTCAAAGCCAATTCATAAGCACCGGTTGCAATTCCTAAAGCTTGAGAAGCAATCCCTATTCTTCCGCCATTGAGTACACTCATTGCAAAATTAAATCCAAATCCATCTGCTCCGATTCGGTTTTCCTTTGGCACTTTAACATCGTTAAACATTAAAGAATGCGTATCTGATCCCCGGATTCCCATTTTTTTCTCTTTTGGACCAATATCAAAACCAGCCCAACCCTTTTCAACTATAAATGCATTAATCCCTTTATGTCCTTTTTCAATATCAGTCTGGGCAATTACGATATAGGTCGATGCTGATGATCCATTAGTAATCCAGTTTTTAGTTCCATTCATTAGGTAATAATCTCCCTTATCAATTGCTGTTGTCTTTTGCGAAGTCGCATCAGAACCGGCTTCAGGTTCAGACAGACAAAAAGCACCAATTACTTCTCCTTTGGCCAGAGGAACTAAATATTTCATTTTTTGCTCTTCATTGCAATATTTTTCTAAACCTGCACAAACTAAAGAGTTGTTTACAGACATCACTACTGCTGAGGACGCATCTATTTTTGCAATTTCAGTAATTGCCAATACATAAGAAACGCTATCCAATCCCGAACCACCATATTTAGGATCAACCATCATTCCTAAAAAACCAAGCTCAGCCATTTTCTTTACCTGCTCGGTTGGAAATTTGGAAAATTCATCTCTTTCTATGACACCTGGCAATAATTCATTTTGAGCAAAATCTTTAGCTGCTTGCTGAATCATTAACTGCTCTTCGGTTAGATTAAAATCCATAACTATATATTGTTTATTTTATTAAAATTTCAACTCTACAAATAAAAGTAAAATTACTCAATTACAATCCTTAAATTTACAGCTTAAGAAAGTTTTTTGCATTTTTTACTTTTTCTTTTAAAATTGATGATTGTTCTAAGTTGCATGCATTAAATTACTTTTTATGTAAAAAAATCATCCAAAGATACTTTTTTATTATTAAATTATCAATTTTGATTTAGAAATTTATTTAATGAAAGAAGATTACTATAACGTTATCGGAGTAATGTCCGGAACTTCCCTTGATGGTGTCGATTTAGCACATATTCAATTTAGTGTAGACAACAATAAATGGACTTTCGAAATTCTTGAAAGTGAAACCATTGCCTATAGTTCAAGCTGGATACAAACGCTAAAAGCAGCGGTCGATTATTCTAAAGAGCAACTCGAAAAATTAAATCAGGATTATACGCAACTCCTTGGTTCTATTATTACAGCCTTTATCGAAAAACATAAAATCGAAAACTTAGACGCCGTTTGTTCACATGGGCATACTATTTTACACCAACCGCAAAATGGCTTTACCTTGCAAATTGGCAACTTACCCGAAATGGCTTCTTTGATTCATCAAACTGTGGTTTGCGATTTTAGAGTACAAGACGTTCAGCTTGGCGGTCAGGGCGCTCCTCTAGTTCCTATTGGGGATCGAATATTATTTCCTGAATACGATTACTGCATGAATTTAGGCGGTTTTTCCAATGTATCTTTCGAACAAGACAAGCAACGAATTGCCTTTGATATCTCACCGGTGAACACCGTTTTAAATTTCTATGCCAATCAATTGGCATTGGATTATGACGATAAAGGGAGCATTTCAAGAACTGGAAAAATCGATGCAAATTTACTGAATTCTTTAAATTCATTAAATTTCTATCAAAAGAAATACCCGAAATCATTAGGTTTTGAATTTGTAAAAGAAACTGTTCTTCCTTTAATTGAGCGTTTCGAAATTGCCATCGAAGACAAATTGTGCACTTTCACAGAACATGTGGCACTGCAAATCGGTTTGGCTTTGCCGAATAAAAATGGAAATCTTTATGTAACTGGTGGTGGTGCCTACAATGATTTTCTGATCGAACGCATCCAGTTCTATTTACCAAAAATGAAAATCATAATTCCGTCAACCATAATTCTGGAATTCAAAGAAGCATTAATTTTCGCTTTGCTTGGCGTATTGAAATTAAGGGGAGAAATCAATGTTTTAAGTAGTGTAACTGGTGCTAAAATGGATCATAGTTCTGGAAATATTTTTTACGTAAAATAATAGTAAAAATACATAATTCACATTATTCTATTTTTTATATTTGTCAAAACTAAACATATCGCAATAAATGAAAGATTTATTAAAGAAATTCGAAAACAAAGAACCTGAAATAGTTTTCCATTGGAAAGACGCCGAAACAGAAGCAGAAGGTTGGACAGTAATTAATTCTCTTCGTGGTGGTGCTGCCGGTGGCGGAACCCGTATGAGAAAAGGATTAGATATAAATGAAGTTTTATCTTTAGCAAAAACAATGGAAGTGAAATTTTCGGTTTCAGGACCTGCTATCGGTGGTGCTAAATCTGGAATTAATTTTGACCCGAATGACCCAAGAAAAAAAGGCGTTTTACAACGTTGGTATAAAGCGGTTTCTCCGCTATTGAAAAGTTATTATGGAACTGGTGGCGATTTGAATGTGGATGAAATTCACGAAGTGATTCCAATGACAGAAGAGTGTGGTGTTTGGCATCCGCAAGAAGGTGTTTTCAACGGTCATTTCAAACCAACAGAAGCCGATAAAATAAATAGGATTGGTCAATTGCGTCAAGGCGTGGTTAAAGTAATTGAGAATCCTAAATTCTCTCCTGATGTTTCCAGAAAATATACTATTGCAGATATGATTACCGGTTTTGGCGTTGCTGAAGCAGTTCGTAATTATTATACTATTTATGGTGGGGATGTAAAAGGCAAGAAAGCCATTGTCCAGGGATTTGGAAATGTAGGTTCGGCTGCAGCATTTTATCTGGCAGAGATGGGAGCAAAAATCATCGGTATTATTGACAGAGACGGTGGATTGATAAACGAAGAAGGCTTTACTTTCGAGGAAATAAAAGCATTATTCCTCGCTAAAGACGGCAACAAACTGGTTGCCGAAAATATGATTCCTTTTGAAGAAATAAATCAAAAAATATGGACCATCGGTGCTGAAATATTTACGCCATGTGCAGCATCCAGATTAGTGGCCCAATCTCAAATTGACAGTTTGATTTCCAATGGCCTGGAAGTAATTTCATGTGGCGCTAACGTTCCTTTTGCCGACAAAGAAATATTTTTCGGTCCGATTATGGAAGACGTAGACCATAAAGTGAGTTTGATCCCCGATTTTATTTCTAATTGTGGAATGGCTCGTGTTTTTGCATATTTCATGGAAAAGAAAGTACAAATGACCGATGAAGCAATCTTTCACGACACATCGGAAACTATTAAAAAAGCAATTGAAAAAGCGCATGATTTGAATCCCAGTAAAACTAACATAAGCGCAACCGCTTTTGAAATTGCACTAAAGCAGCTTACTTAAAATAAAAAAAATAGCATTCTTTTCACTTACTATCGGAACAGGGATTAAGCAGATTTTATTATATCTATTTAATCCCTGTTCTTATTTCCAATTTTAAATAAAAGTAAACTCACTTATATTCTGCAAGTAGCTTTTTACTCTTGACAATTTTTAGTACTTTTCCACGTTTTTTAGTAATACACTTTTTTAAATTTAAAATACAAATGAGTTCCACCATTTCATCAGACCAAAAGAAATCTTTAGCAATATCTACTCTTTTGTATGCGACAATGTTGTTGATTTTATTTTTCATCCGATTTTGGCCACCATCAAACATGGCTGAACTTGCCGGTGGCGGTGGTGGCGGTGGTGTTACCGTAAATTTTGGAGACAGCGATTTAGGTTCTGGGGCAAATTACAAAAGCGAAGTTCTGGAAGTAAAAAACCATACTAAACAAACACCAGCAAAAGCAATACCTGAAGAAGCTATTCTATCTCAGGAAAACAGCACCGACGAAACAGTTGTCATTCCGCAGAAAGAGAAAACGAAAAAGCCTATTGCCGTTATAAAAAAAGAGGAAACAAAACCAGTGGCTGTAAAGCCTAAAGTTTCGAACAATACAAATGATGCGCTATCCAGCATCCTAAAAGGTTCTAACAAAGGCGGTGATGGCGATGACAAGACGGCAGGTAATAAAGGAAAAACCAATGGAAGCTTAAGCTCTAATGGATATTATGGATCGGGAGGATCAGGTGGCGGAACAGGTGGTGGAAATGGCACCGGAACCGGAATTGGAACTGGTAGCGGATACGGCTCAGGTAGCGGTGGAGGAACAGGAAGCGGATCTGGTGGCGGAGTCGGATATTCCCTGGGAAGCAGAAAAGCAGTTTCTAAACCCGCACCAAAATACACCTGTAACGAACAAGGAAAAGTTGTTGTTGAAGTATCCGTAGACAGAACAGGAAGAACTATAAACGCTGTTGCAGGAATAAAAGGAACAACCAATACAGCTAGATGTTTACTAGACCAGGCAAGAATTGCAGCGATGAACACTAAATGGGATGCAAGCAGCGATGCTCCGGAAAAACAAGTAGGCAAAATCGTTTACAATTTCAATTTGAATTAGCAATCAAACAGGACTTTCAAGAAGCAACACAAAATAGAAAAACAAAAATAGAATTTTAAGATATAAAAAATGCCTATAAGATTAGGCATTTTTTATACAACTACGTTAAAATTAAAACATGCAGTTCGAATTTAGAAATTCGTTATCGATTTGCATTTAAAATCATTGCACTATTATTTAGGGCTCGTGGCAATAACAAATTTCAAATTATTCTTCACTCCTATTTGCAGCACATCAACTAAGTCTTGTACTTGTAGATTAAATGGGATCCTTACAACAACTGTTTGATCCTTTTCACTATTCATTTTAGACATTAAAGTAGTTTCCAAATCTTCAAAGGAAACAGCTTGCTTATCAATATAGAATTTCTTGTCCTCGGTAACGGATAAACTAATGTATTGCTTGTTTGTTTTCTCATTTGCTTTTGCTTTTGGCAACGTCATTTTTATAACATTGGGATTAGCCAAAGTGGATATGATCAGAAAAAACAACAACAAGAAAAACATAATATCACTTAATGACGAAGTAGCCACCTCGGCATGAAATCTTCTTTTTCGTTTTATAGACATGTTACGATCTTTGAATAATATTTACGAATTCCAATATTTGCTTTTGAATTTTTAAAGCAAAATTATCAATCTTACCATTTAATAAGTGATACCCACTATAAGCTATAATACCAACTATTAATCCAGCACCACTACTAATCATCTTCTCATATAATCCTCCGGAAATATTACCAATGCTAATATTTTCAGTGACTGATATGCTATAAAATATTTTAATTACTCCAGAGATAGTTCCAATAAATCCAAGCGTAGGTGCTATTCCGGCAATAAGTCCCAAATGGCCTAAATGCTTTTCCATTCCTCCTATTTCGATATCTGCAGCGCGGTCCATATTGGATTCAATCTCAATAATTGGTCTCCCGATTACAAGTATACCTTCTTTTACAATATTTCCCGAAGATGTATTATTTCTTTCCGCAATAGATCGAGCCAAATCCAGATTCCCTGAATTTAAATTATCACGAACATCTCTCATCAAAAGAGTGTCGATTTTTGATGCTTTACTTATGTACAAATAACGCTCAATAATCAAATAGAAAGTGTAAAATAATAGGATTCCAATTGGGATTAACCACACACCGCCTTTTAAAAGAAATCCTAAAGTGGATATTTCTGTGTTTGGAGCAATTTTTTCGATAACTACGTTTGACGCAGCGTTGGTAATGGTGTCGGCCTGTAATTGTATAAAACTAAACATATAATATTATTGTATTTTAATCATTAATTCTAAAAATTATTTCAATTTTGCAATAAAGATACTTTTCGATGTACTATTAAACTAAAAAAATCGAAAAATATTTTAAACAATGCTTATTTTATTACAAAAATGAACTATCAAGAAACAATAAACTGGATGTTTAATCAACTCCCGATGTACCAACTTCAGGGCGCTTCCGCCTATAAGAAAGACTTAACCAATATCCATTTACTTGCAAATCATCTTGATAATCCAGAGGATAAAATAAAATGTATTCATGTAGCAGGAACAAACGGAAAGGGGTCGACTTCTCACATGTTGGCTTCCATTCTTCAAGACGCAGGCTATAAAGTAGGACTATACACCTCTCCACATTTAAAAGATTTTAGAGAGCGCATCAAAATTAATGGAACTGACATTTCAGAAGAATTTGTTACTAATTTTATCAATGCACACAAATTTTTTTTTGAGGCAAACGACATGAGTTTTTTCGAAATGACCGTTGGATTGGCATTTGATTATTTTGCAGAAGAAAAAGTAGACATAGCTATTATTGAAGTAGGAATGGGCGGAAGATTAGATGCCACTAATATTATCACGCCTCTTGTTTCGGTAATAACGAATATTGGATTGGATCACACCCAGTTTCTGGGAAACACACTCGAATCCGTCGCTTTTGAAAAAGCTGGGATCATAAAGCCTAACGTCCCTGTAGTAATTGGAGAATACACACCAGAAACGCAGCCCGTTTTTTTAGCTAAAGCCAAAGAATGCAACTCCACAATCTATTTTGCGTCTGATTTAATCAGAGAAACATATCCTTCAGATTTAATTGGTGACTATCAGTTGCACAATAAGAAAACAGTTTTGCAAACCATAGCAGTATTAAATACCCAGAAAGAATTTAAAATCACTCCTGAAAATAGCAAATCTGGTTTATTACAGGTTGTAAAAAACACCGGACTTCAGGGAAGATGGCAACAACTAGGCACATTCCCAAAAGTCATTTGTGATACAGCACACAACAAAAATGGATTAGAAATTGTTTTGAATCAAATCCAAAAAGAAACATTCGAAAAACTACATATTGTACTAGGAGTTGTGAATGACAAAGATCTGGATGAAATTTTACCTTTATTCCCAAAAAACGCTATTTATTATTTCTGCAAACCGGAAATCCCCCGTGGTTTAGACGCATCAATTTTACAAGAAAAAGCGCAAAATTACAATCTAAATGGAAACACATACCGCTCTGTAACAGAAGCTTACAGAGAATCTAAGAATAATGCTACAAAAAAAGATTTCATTTTTATTGGTGGTAGTACCTTCGTAGTGGCCGAATTGCCTTTAAATATGAGGATTTAAATTTTGCACCAATTATTATCTTAAAATAAATCACTTATTTCGATAACTACTTGATTCATAATTTGTTAAATTTATGTGACTACTATTTTTTAATAATCACTTAATTCTTAAACTATTATGAAAAAGAAAGACAATTTAGTATTAAGAATGTTAATTTTAACATTCTTGTTAAGCGCTGGCATGTTTGCTCAAGAACAAACCCCGGAACCTATTTTTATTACAGTAACGACTATGCATCGGAATTTAGATTCCGATAGAAAAGACTGGAAGGAAACCGAACAAGAATACTTTGACAAAGTTACCAGTAAGAATGATTTAATAATTGGTTCCGAAATTCTCAATCATTATTACACAGAAAACAGTTCCGAAATTTTACACGTTTCCGCTTTTAAAACATGGGAAGATATAGAAAAATCGGGCGAGATAACAAACGAACTAGTCAAAAAAGGCTGGCCAGATGAAAAAGCAAGAACTGCGTTTTTCGAAAAATACAACAGCTATTACTCCCCTATCCATTCTGACGAAATCTACTCTTCTATTACCGGCACCAAAGAATTCAAAGCAACTACAAAAGAACCAATGGTTGTATATGTGCGAAAATCGCAAATGTCGATGAACGGCAAAGGTAAAGGACTAAAAGAATTCAATGAAAAAATTACCATGAATGATCCCTATATAAAAGGATATTACCCTCACCGTCATTCATGGGGAGCAGACAGTAGAGACTTCCTTGAAGCCTATTATTATGATTCCTTATCCGATTTAGAAAAATCCAGCGACAAACAAAACGAATTAATTAAAGCAGCATGGCCAAAAGAAGAAGATAGAAAAGTGTTTTTTGATGAACTCAATAAGACCTTTACTGGTATGCATGGCGATTTCATCTACACCAATGTTCCTTCTTTATCCAAATAACTTATAATTTCTCAAATAAACTCCATCTTATCTAGAGTAAACGGAGTTTATTTGAGAATATTTATTAGACCTAATAAATTAAATACCAATCAAATATAATTTCACCCACAAAAAATATTAAAATTTATTTAAAAATGTTTTGGATATGCGAAAAACAAGCTTATATTTGCACTCGCAATAAGGTAATGAAAATTACTAAATTGCAGTAGGGCGATTAGCTCAGCTGGTTCAGAGCACCTCGTTTACACCGAGGGGGTCGGGGGTTCGAACCCCTCATCGCCCACCAAAAATTACAAACCTCCAAAGTCATTTGATTTTGGAGGTTTTTTTATGGTTCGAATTAATTGAATTGATCATTACTTAATTTTCTCAACATCTGTATTTACTGAGAATAACTATTCGAATAGCTTAAGGTTCATTTTTCAAGTAATTTTGGCAGTAATTCCGAAAACAATCTGACCTCATTGAAATTTGATCTTTTTTAATTTGTAAATAGTTGATAATTAGTATTTTTAATTTTGGTAAGAAATAGGTATTTTTATCTCCCTAACTTACTTTCCTCACTCTTAATATATTTAGCTCAAGAAGATATTTATACCTCTTATTATTTTGTAAGAGGTTAAGTTGCTTATTTCCTCAGCGAAATTATAGTTTGTAATAATACCGAGACCATTACAAAAAACAACCCGATGTAAAACGAGATATTCAATTCCTTACTTTCATTAAAAAATAGAAACGCTAAGATAATTGCGTATACAGGTTCAAGATTGAAGCTTAAATTGACTGTAAAGGCTGACATGTGTTTTAAAGATTCAGCAAACAATACATAAAGACCAACTGTACAAAATGAAGCTAATAAAATAAGATAATAAGTATCTCTAAGGCTTGGAACGATGGTGTCAACAGGAAAAAAGTGAAGATAAAATGGAAGCAGCATTCCAAGTCCTACTGTTCCGCCGATCATTTGATAGTAATTAATGATTCTGCTGTCATAGTTTCTTACTAGTTTTTCATTATATATTGTATAAAGTGCTGCAAATGCTGATGAAACAACGCCGAGAATTATACCTAATTGATAAGATGAATCAAAATGAAAAATTAAAGCTATACCCGTTAGCGTGATCAAGCTTAAAGCTAATTCCGACAAACTAAATCCACGTCGGTTGATTAAAGGTGCAAAAATTGCAGTGAAAAAACTGGTTAGGCAATAGCATACCACTCCTATAGAAATGTTTGAGTACTTTATACTCGCATAGAAAAATACCCAATGAATAGTAATAAACAGTCCAATTTTTGCAATATCAAACTTCTCCTGAAGTTTAATATTTGTTGATATCCGGAATACTTTTAAAATTAGAAATAAAACAATAGAGGAAAATAATACTCTATACCAAACTAAAAGTCCTTCATTAAGAGATATAAGCTTACCGAATATACCAGTAAAGCCAGCTAGGATTACAGCGATGTGTAATACCAAATATGATTTTTTCATAAGAATTGTCTGTACCTAAGTACATGATTAAAAATTAATAATAAATTGAGCAATAGCCATAGATAAAATCGCCGAAAAATAAGTCGACAAATAACCATGTAATTGCGTAGTTAATTATTAAAATCTAGGCGGAGGAAGACAACTCTTTCTGTTCATATCTAAAAATTTCATGCAATTTAAACAAATAAACTTATACTAACAACGTAGTATTTTATAAATGCAGTATTTTTTCTTTAAGATTCATTAAATATCAACATAGTTTTACTTTGATTTTTTCTTCAATATTTCAGAATAAGAATAGCTGGTCGTTAATAATGACAGTGGTTATTTTGTTGCAAGTTTCTTCAAATCATGTAGGAAATGGTTCGTAAACGGTACCGTAAGGACCACAGAAAGACAAATAAAGCCACTGGAAGACAGTGGCTTTATTTTTTCATGTACTATACTTCACAAATTACTAATTACCGCATATTTTTTTGTCACTATAAAATTATCCCGACAAAAACAATTAAAAATTGTCGTTATTTGCGGTATTGCGACAATATAGAATTAAATTGGCCTTATAAGATTCTTTATAAATTGCAAAACTAATATTTCAAATGTAATTAATTAGAGACAAATAATAGATTTTTTTTCTTATAAAAAGCAAACACCACTACGAGTTAATTATAACTTCAAAGTACCCTGTATCTTCTTTTCAATTAAAACCATAGATTCTTTTGCGACGCCCGCGTCTTTGGCATAAGATCTCCATTGTGATACAGCATCGGTCACCTGCTCTATAATTAGAGCCCCATGTCTTAATCGGAATTCATTAGCAAGTTCAATCAAATGGCTTTTCCCTGGAGATATACCCTCCCTAGCTATAGTTGTACTATGCATTCCATGTGACGAATTGGAATAAGTCAGGTCATAAGCGGGTGCCAATTGCCATTTCCCTTCTGAATCCATCAGATAAGATATATTTTTACTATGATCGTCTCGGTTATGAGTAAAAACATTAAAGGCTCCTATCCTTAGTATTTTCTCATGTCCAGCTACGTCATTTTCCAATCGGAAAGTGGCATCCATCAAATTACCGTAATCCATGGTGCTATACCTAAAGTTATCGTTCAGCATGCCGGCTGCCGACTGTAAATGTAATCGGCTATTCTCAGTTCGGTCAAATCGTTTGGTGCCAAAAAACACCTTTCCGGATTCACTTTCAAATAACTTGCAGGGATTCATAATAATTCCAGCAGCTAGAGCCATTTTATGATAAGCGTATTCTATTGGTGCAATATCTATTCTATCGCTTGATGATGGAAATTTAATTAGCCAGTGTTCATAACCCTCAGGCAACGGTTCAATACCATGAATCAAATGTCCGGTTCCTGGGTGGTACCCAACGAGTATCTTAGGTCTTGCTCCTCCCGATGAACCACCCATTTCATATAATTCATCAATCACTAAAGAACTAGATCCTTGTAATACTGCAGTCATTTCTTTAGAAATAGCATCTAACTCGATTTGAAATATTTCTTGAAAAGAGGATTCAATTTGAGGTCGATAAATCAACGCCCCCATACCCTTTAAACCAACATAAGACAATCGGTGTAAAGGAGTGATATCTTCTATTAAAACACCTCTAGCAGTCAATGTTCTGCCTAGCAATAAACGTCCCCATCCGTCAGGTAATGAATCTGAAAACACACCAAACAATCCTTCAAAGGGTTGTGAGGAAGCAGTGTATATGCGGTCATGCAACGGTAAATGAAAAGGAGAAAGTTCAAGTCCAGATTTGAGGAATTCAGTATAGTATTTAAAATAAATGCCTTTACCTTCCTTTATCAATTCTCCAACCTGCAGTTCTTTACCTCCAAAATCAATCGAAACTATAACTTTTTGAATGGGTTTCATTACTATCTGGTTTTATTGCTGAATAATTTTTCTACAGTTTCTAAATCAGAATCAATCAGAAATACAGCTGTAAAATCGTCAAGCCTGTTAAAAAAATAAGCCAATTTCAATAGCGATTCCAGCGAAATTTGACCAGTTGTTTCAAAACGTTTAATGCTTCCAAATGACACACCAGATCGCTTAGACAATTCAAGTTGTGATATTCTGTTTTTTTTACGCAATTGCTGGGTCTTTAAAACCAATTCATGCATAACTGCTGTTGGCGTTTTTGTTGCACTGTATTTAGACATAAATATATAATATAGTATACAAATATACTAAAAATACACTTAAATATATAATATATTATATTATATATAATTCGTCAGAAAAAGGTAGTTTGGGACTCAAAAACGGATCAATTGGCTCGTCTGATTACGCCAATGCTATTGATTATTGTTTTATAGGTTAATACTTGCCAAATGACAGAAAAAAGGCATGAAGAAATCCCTATCGTAATGAAAGGGGATTTAATTGACCATAATAGGATTCGAACCTTTAGGAAACTTACTTTAAGTTCTCGAAAAAAGTCAAAATTGGTATTAAGTGTTCGATTGTGGTCCCTGACACTCCACCATAATTTTAAAAACCTCGAAAGTCTTATGATTTTGGAGGTTTTTTTATGGTTCGAAAAACAGAGTGCTGTTTATGTAAAAAGCAATATTTTAAATCTCATATTTTATATGTTTCGTTTTTTGTATACTAGCACCTACAGGCCTCGACTTTGTAATGGCCTCGGTTTGGTTTAGTCCTTTCGAGATGCATCCAAATTGAAGATGTTGTATATCTCTAGAAGGGTGTACCATGTCTTCAACGTAATCGCGCCTGATGTAGTGTAACCCTAGGAATGCACTACTATCAATCTAAATAAGATTTGGATTATTTTCGACGATATCGTCCAATTTCTTAAAATTTAATTTTTGAAGAAGTTTAGTTGAGCTTTGATTATTTTTATGTGTTTGTGCATCTATTGTTTTTAGTCCATGTGTTTTAATTGCGTATTCTAAAACTTTCCTCGCAGCTTCGATCATAATTCCTTGACCATGATATTCCGCAAGAAGCTCGTATCCAATTTCACATTTCGTTAAATCGCCTAAAAACTCAAATAGACAAATTGTACCAATTAATTTATCCTCACCAGTTCAACACAGGTTTCATTTTTTTTGAGTTACACGAACGACGAATCCTTGCTATTAGTAGTTATTTTTCGGCTATTAAATTTTCGATTTCGCCTTTAAGTTTTGGAAGATGATTTATGAGAACTGACCAAATATTTTCATCAGAAATATTATCATAGGCATGGATAACTTGATTCCTTAATCCAACAATCGCTTTAGCGCTCGTTATTTTAATTATATAATTATTATCGCGAGTGATAATTCTATTCATTGCCTCACCAATAATTTCTAAATCTCTTTCGACCGCTCTTTTCAACATCAAGTTATCTCGATATTTAAAAAAATCCTTTTGTTCGTTTATAAAATAACCATCAATTTCATCAATAGCCATTTTAATGTCAAATAACCATTTCAGGATTCTTTCATCCATAAATAAGCTCTTTAGATTTATTTATGGATTTTATAAGAATTGGATTTTTAAGTGTTTGTTCTTCAAGTAAATCTACTTCACGACCAAACAATTTCTTCAAATTCTCTTTTAGATTGATATAATTCTCAAAGTATTGAGATAATTCAATAGATTTAAATTTGACTAGAAAATCAATATCACTTTTGTCACTAAAATTTGAATTTAGAGCTGATCCAAAAAGATACATTTTGTCCACATTGTATGTAGAACAAAGCTTTTTTAGACCATCAATATTTCTTTCTATTAGAATCATGCTCAAATTTAGGAAAAAAGTTTTTATAACGCTCAGGTTTTTTATAATTTCTGCCAACCCAAGTCTATGAAAAAAAATATTTTATTGCAAACAAATATATTGAAATGCTGGGATAAATCAGGAGCTTTCGTATTTTCAAGAATGCAACATATCGCAGGAATTTTAAAAATACTTTTTGATTGTAAGTTTCTTTAAATCTTGCATAAAATGGTTCGTAAACGGTACCGTAAGGACCACCATAATTTTAAAAACCTCCAAAGTCTTATGATTTTGGAGGTTTTTTTGGTTCAAAAATTAGGTCTTTTTTACATAAAAATTAAAAACACTTGTATTTACTGACGGTAAGAGGTTCGAATAACTTAAGGTCTTTTCGGATCAATCCCAAAACCTGTTGGGAAGCAAAAATTCAACCAACTACAAAAGAAGCTAAAGTAGCTGAAATTAGAAAGTGTCAATGTTGCAAAGTAGCAACTTACATACCATTCTGATTTTTGACACCCGAGGACCGCCGCCTTGGTATCTTGGGCGTTAGCCAAAAAGCGAAAACCCAACAAAGCTAACTTGGCACGGGTATGGGCAGTTACGCATAAAAGTGACGGAAAACACTATAAAACCAACCGTTTTATACTTCAAAAAAAAGAGGACTACTCATCCTCTTGAAAACTGTCAAAATACTTAACGACAACCTCATAGTGGACGGAAGTGGAATCAGTTCCGTTCAACACATGCTTCATTGTTGGCTTTTCAAGCCCAACGAAGCCTTATCTGTCAGCAGAAGGTTATTTTGACGTTTCTACTGGAAGCTGAACTTTTTCAAGCATTTTATTAGCCAATTCAAGTTTTTCGGGAAACAAAATTTTTCCTTTAAATTCTTCCAATTTTTTATTAATCTTAACTACCGGTATTTTTGCTTTATTTAAATCTTCAACTTTCATAATTTTAATTTTTTCTTGTTATTAAAAACCCCAAATAATCTTCTCCAACAATAAATGATTCAAATGCTTCGTCTATTTTTAATCCGTAAACATAGAAGTCATTTTTCAATTCTTCTAAATTATTTGTAATACCCATTCGGTATAATCTTGTTCTTGCTTCACTACTTCCTGTCGCAAAAATATGAGCTTCTGGATATTTTCCTGTAAAAGCGTAATTTCAATAGTAAATTCGCGAATTAAGTTTATTGCCATTAAGACATCAGAAAGATACTTTTTGCTCTTTTCCGTCATAAAGTAAAATTTTTGTAGCGTCTATATTTTTTCTAAGAATCGGATTTTTAATTGATGAATTTGTCAACAAATCAACTTTTCTTTGGAAAAAGTCTTCAAGTTTGTCCCAAATATCCATCAAAATTTCTCCACGCTCTATTGGGTCTTCGTTTTCAATTTCGATTAATAAATCTATATCGCTAGACTCATCATTGAAATTTTCAGTCACGGCAGAACCAAAAGCATAAATGTTTTTAACATTATGACTTTTGCATAAGGTCAAAAACTCTACTAATTTCATTTGTATTGACTCTTTCATTTTCATTAGGTTAAGATAGCTCTTTTTTTTGAAAATTAGTAGTACATCCTCAAAGCCTATCTGGTCAGCTTACTAGCAACTTATTTGATTCCAAGTATTTTTAAATCATGTACAAAGCGGTTCGTAAACAGTCCCGTATGGACCACAAAGTGGCTGTCTCAAAATAGACAGCCACTTTTTTATGCCTTATATTTTCCGAAAAATTATTTTGAATCTCTCTTGTCATTAGTTGTAAAAATAGGCCCTATAATTATCCTCAATCTCCTTTACCTCATCATCTATCAAAGCGGAAAATTCATTTTCAAGAGCTCTTTTTGAAAGTTTTCCATTATTTTGTTCTAAAAATCGAATGAGCAAAGCGACTGTCTTGTCAGGCATTTGAAACGTATCGTCCAGATATCGTTTCAAATTATCATATTTTTGAAGATAGTTTACCTCATTGGGAATTACGTTTTCAATAGTATCATTTACGCAATCATATAAAAATTCAGCTTGTTTTGTAGCATCAAAATAGCGGTAATAATCAATCGTTTCATTCAAGACTTCCACATTGTTGGTATTTGTCGTTTTCCAATCTATAAAGTCTAATAATGGATGCGAAAAAGATTCTAATACTATTCTATAATCATCGATATGATTTAAAATAGAAGCCGAAACCGGAAAAATTATTCCTTGTTGTGCAAATTGCATTTTTGCCAAAATATGATGTATTAAATAGCGGTGTATTCTACCATTACCATCTACAAAAGGATGAATAAAAACAAAACCAAAGGCTATTTTTGCTGCTGCTAAAACCGCATTAAAGCCAGAATCTTCTATGCTTTTATAAGTTGCAATTAATCCGTCAATCAAGGGTTCAATGTCTTGCCATTTTGCCGAAATATGTTCGGGCATGGGTTCTCCGGTAATTCTATCGTGTTCGCCCACAAAACCTCCTTCGTCTCTAAAGCCCATTTTTAGAAAACGACTATTTTCTATTACTATTTGCTGCAATCGCAGTAGTTCTTCTTTGTCTAAAGGTTTTGAACCTGCTTGCCCTATGGCTCTTCCCCATCTCACAGCACGAGTATTTGTTGGATTTTCGCCTTCTATCGTAAAGGATGCTTTAGAGTCTTTAAGTAATAAAAATGCTGATGCACGATGCAATACGTCTTTGTGAATGGCATTTAAATAGGCGTCTTTTTTGCTAGAAAGATTAGCTTCTATGTAGCTTTCCAATTTTTGAGTTTTAAATATCAAAGGGCAAAAATAAACTGTACCAGATAAATTGTTTTTAATACGGTGTCGGCTGGAATTGATACTTATAGGTGAAGCATATTGTATTGTTTCATCTAATAAGGACACAAAATTACCTTTATCTAAATCCAGAATATTTAGTTTAGCACCTAATAGCCATTCGTACAAAAACCAAATTTTTCGACTATATTGTCCTTGTGGTTCGAGTTGCACAAGTGTTTCTATCTCGGCTGTAGATAGTTTTTCGAATAGTTTTTTAAAAAACAACAGATTTACCCCTTCATATTTTAGCGCAAAAACCAATTGTTTGTAGAGCGTATCTTCCGGTTCATAACGAGAGGAAAGTACTCGCCATTGGTCTCTATTGTACTGACGTTTTTTGGAGCTTATCAGTGTTAGATTATTAGGTAGTGGCATCATCAAAGCATAGCCTTCTATTAGAGCCCCATATCCCACCAACAAACCTTCTTCTGGTGTACTGCGACCGTGAAAAACACTTATTTTAAGTGAAAAGGACTTATTTACCATGTGATTTAGTGAAAAATGATTATTCAAATATAAATAAAAAAATCCTTAATAAAGGTGAAAAACGCTTATTCTGAGTGAAAAATACTTATTTTTTATGCTTTTTAGAGAAAAACACTTATTTTAAAGTGTTGAAATGTTTAATCAGTTTCCGTTGAATACACTTTCAACGGAATAAGCAGAAAGGATCACTTAAAGCTTCATTGAAATTTTCTTCAAATCCTGTAAAAAATGGTTCGTAAACAGTCCCGTATGGACCACAAAATTACAAGCCTCCAAAGTCATTTGATTTTGGAGGTTTTTTTATGGTCTAAATTATTTGCTTAAAATTCGCTTATTGACTATATTTGTACTATTGCTTTTAAAGTGCTATACGCATACAAATCAGCTTAAACACAAAGAAGATTATGTACCAAAAAGGATTGCTTCTAAAAAGAGTGGTCAATATTGAGGTTTGCATGCCGTTAATTACAATAAAACTGAAAAAAGAGAAAAGGAACTTTCCATTAAAGTCGCTGAAAAGATTTGTAAATATTGTGGCATAGCTAAAGAACAAATCAAAAGAAGAAATTCCTACAGAAGTAAAATAAAGCTTCTAATAAAAAACACAAATAATAGAGCAACTGTAAGACAAAGACAAATAAGGCATTTATAGCGGTATTAACCAAATCTAAATTCAAGAATTTCTTTCAATTAAATGTAGCTGCATTATAAAAACAAAAGATTATGAACACACAACAACTGCAAAACGAAAAATTAAATATCATAAACTGGATTACCCAGATACAGGATTATTCTCTTGTCGAGAAAATTAAAAACTTGATGAGTTCTTCTAATCCACCTTATGTATTAACCGACGAACAACAAAAAATATTGGATAGCCAACTAAACTCTGATAAAAGCCAATATATTGAAGCGGAAACACTTTATACTAGTTTAAAAAGCAAGTATGAGTTATAGGATTATTATTTCGCCTATTGCTTCAAAAAACATCGAGAATGCCATTGAATATTATATTTACAAAGCCAGTAAGAAAGTAGCTCTCGATTTTTTGAAAGATTACAAAAAAACTTCTAAAGCTTTACAAACAAGCCCCTTTTATCAGTTTCACGATAATAATTACCGCTTTTTGCCTTTTAAGAAGTTTCCGTATATCGCTTTTTTTATTGTCGACGAACCATCGAAAACAGTTTTTCTAAACGCCATTTTTAACACTTCGCAAGATCCTGATAAATATTAATTACGATAATTTTTCAAGAAAGCCACATACACTTGGGTCTTTAGACGGGCAAAAAATAGCGAGTTAAAAAATGTACATGGATATGATAGAGCAATATCGTATGGCATTACCAATATGCAAATGCAAGGAGCAATAGCAATTTTCGCAGTCAACTTAAAAAGAATACTGAAATTAATGTAGGAAATCGCAACCTTTATGAACAGTATCCAGAATCAACCTATATAAGTCAAAAATCGACTGATACAGCATACAATAAAAAACAGTTGTAAAAACAAAAACGCTTATAACGGATCTTTAAAATCCTGTTACAAGCGTTTTTTTTTGTCTAAAAAACGACACTAATCAAAAACAAGGGATGTTTTTCAGTGCCCTCGCTTAAGCTGGAGGAGTTGTCAAAACAGCCTATAATTTAAATGGCTTCTAATAACATGAAAAATAAAGTAGTTGGAAGGTCAAATAAAACTGATATTGAATGGTTTTTCCACAATGATATAATTCGAAAATATTAGAAATATAACGAGTAAATAGATTATTGAGGATAAACAGACTTTAAAAAAAATGCTTTATTTTCTATTAGTATTAAAAAAATATAAATAGATAGTCTGAAGCATTCTTATTTTTGTTAATTTTACATAAATAAGAGTTATTATGAAAATTTCAAGTATTATTCCAACAGAAAAAATAATAGAACGTTTGCACTACGAAAATCCGTGGTGGGTTTCTAAAGCGGTACATTCAGCATATAAAAATATGCAAAAGCGACTGTACTTTGATTTGTTTTATCCTTTTGTTAAAGAAAAAGATATTCGCAGGGCAGTAGTTTTGATGGGACCTCGTCGTGTTGGTAAGACCGTAATGATGTTTCATTCCATAGATCAACTAATTCAAGAAGAAATTAATCCTCAAAAAATATTTTTTGTAGGTATAGACAATCCGCTATATCTAAATTTAAGCCTGGAAGACATATTACTGCTCTGTAAAGATGCTGTCAAATTACAAAATTTAGATGGTTGCTACGTCTTTTTTGATGAAGTACAATATTTAAAAGATTGGGAACGTCATTTAAAAGTCCTAGTGGATTCATACCCTGACAGCAAATTTATTGTTTCGGGATCAGCAGCAGCTGCATTAAGATGGCACAGCACCGAAAGTGGTGCAGGAAGATTCACAGATTTTATGTTACCACCTTTAACTTTTCAAGAATATATTCATCTTAAGAATATGAATCATTTAATATTGAAGGGAGAAATTGATTATGCTACTCGAAAAATACCATATACAATAACACATGATATAAAGGCTTTAAATAAAGAGTTTCTAAACTACTTAAATTTTGGTGGTTATCCGGAGGTTGTTTTGTCTGAAAAAATACAAAGTGATATGGGTAGATATGTAAAAAATGATATTGTAGACAAGGTACTTTTACGAGATTTACCAAGTCTTTACGGTATTAAAGATGTTCAAGAATTGAATCGTTTTTTTACATATATCGCTTATAATACAGGAAATGAATTCTCCTATGAAACGATGTCAAGAGAAAGTGGCATTACTAAAGATACTTTGAAGAAATATTTAGAATATTTAGAATCGGCGTTCTTAATTAAAGTATTGAATAAGGTAGATATTAACGCCAAACGATTAAAAAGAGTGACCAGTTTTAAAGTGTATTTAACCAATCCATCTTTAAGAACAGCGATGTTTTCACCTATATCGGAAACCGATAGTGAAATGGGAAATATGGTAGAAACAGCTATTTTGTCGCAATGGATGCACCGAGAGAACTTGGACTTATCCTATGCAAGATGGAAAGATAAAAAAGAAGGAGAAGTTGATTTGGTTTTATTGGATGATAAAAAATTTAAGCCATTGTGGGGAATTGAAATAAAATGGAGCAATCGTTATTTTGATAAACCGCAGGAATTAAATAGCCTAATTCAGTTTTGTCAGGCAAATGATTTTAAAAGTGCAGTAGTAACTTCTATTGATAAAGAAGCAGTAAAAGAAATTGCAGATTTGCGTTTTACTTTTATACCATCTGCTCTATATGCTTTTAATATTGGTGAGAATACGTTGAAAATGAAAAATACATCATACTAAAAATTCTTAAGCGTAAAATTTAAAGAAGAATGGATAAAAGTCAATTGCGAAAAATATTTTTAAGCTAAAGGACCTACCATCTTCGAGTTTAAATTCATGACGACTTTCAGTTTCTGAAATATTTTTAAGAATTATTTTTTCCAACAACTGAATAAGTTTTGTGTCGAGACAGGACCATAGCTACCAATTTAGTCTACTGTATAGAGATGCTCAATTTCTTCAAATCTTGCATAAAATGGTTCGCAATAGTTCCGTGCGGACCACCATAATTTAGAAACCTCCAAAGTCATTTGATTTTGGAGATTTTTTTCGCTTCGAAAAGTATTTCGATCTTGTTCTAAGATTGATAAACCCTGAATTTACAGAGATTATTGGTTCGAATCCCTCAAGCTTGATTATATAATTGTTAACCTATAATTTTTTCTAAATGTTTAGGATAATGTGCTATATCATTAGCAATATCACCATCTTTAAAAATATCAAAACAGTTATAACCTTTTAAAATTTCCACACCACAAAAACGATAATTGCTTGTAATATTTAAAAATAGATCTTCTGTTCTTTTTCCTTGCATTAAAGACTGCAGAGGATTGTCAAAACTTTCAGCTGGCGCATTAAAAGTAGCAGAAATCATAAATTTTTTTCCTTGCATTTTTCCACCTGTCCCATATTGTTTGGTTAAATCTTCTCTGGTTCTACCATCTCCTGAAAGAAACTTTTGACTATGTAATCCGCTATTGAAAACTTCATCTACATATTTTTTATAAATCCACGGCGCACCAAACCAATTGACAGGTGTTTGAAGAATGATAATATCAGCTTGAAGATGTTTTTCTACTTCTTTGTTTGCGTCGTAGCCGTCTTCTACTTTTGTTTCTAAAATTTCAAAATTTTTTGATTCAAAAAAATCTTTAGCTTTTTGGTTGAAAGCATCGTTTAATAATCCTTCTGACCAATTTGGATACGTTAAGTGTGTATTGATTAATAATACCTTTTTCATCTTTATTATAATTTCTTGATTTTGTAATTAAATAGTGTAGTCAATTGAACTCATATGTGCTTCGCCCATACGGTCGCCGTAAACAGGGAATTTTGTAAAACAGATTTCTATACTTTGTATATCTTCTTTTGTTAAATTAATTTTTGACGCACCAAGGTTTTCTAATAAATGTTCCTCAGTACGAGTACCAGGAATTGGAACGATATTCGGGCTTTTAGCAAGTAACCACGCCAGGGCAATTTGGGCTGGTGTTGCATTCTTTTTTTTAGCATACTCTTTTAGCCACTCTATCATTGGCATATTCAAGGGTAAAAATTCTTTTGAAAAACGAGGGAAGCCCGCGCGGAAATCTGATTCCTTGTCGAATTTAGTAGTTGTATCGAATTTACCAGTCAAAAAACCTGCACCTACAGGAGCCCAAGGCACGAACCCAATGCCTAAGTCCTCACAAGTTTTCAGCACTCCATTTAACTCAACATTACGTGTCCACAATGAATATTCTGACTGAACAGCCGATACCTTTTGAACGGCATGTGCGCGCTGAATTGTTTTTGCACTAGCTTCGGAAAGTCCAAAATGCAACACTTTGCCTTGTTGGATAAGCTCCTTAATAGTACCTGCAACTTCTTCGATTGGAACGTTAGGATCAACTCGATGTTGATAATATAAATCAATATGATCGGTTCGAAGACGCGTAAGTGATTCTTCAACAACTTTCTTGATTCGTTCTGGTCTACTGTCTAATCCAGCAGTACCATCAATTGCAAACCCGAATTTTGTAGCAATCTTGACTTGATTACGAAAAGGCTGGAGCGCTTCGCCAACAAGTTTTTCATCTGTATAAGGACCATATACTTCTGCTGTGTCGAAGAATCTTACTCCATTTTCAAATGCGGTACGTATAGTTTTAACAGATTGTTGATGATTTGCCGGTGGGTTGTAGTTTCCAACCATATTCATGCATCCAAGACCGATTTCAGAAACTTCCAGAGTTCCTAGTTTTCTTGTTTTCATATTTTTGTCTTTATTATCGCTAATTTGTTTTGAATATGATGAAGTATTAGTTGCTGACAATAAATTTGGCGCAAATAGCAAACCAGCACCAACAACTGCTGTATGTTGAATAAATTTTCTCCTTGAATTTTCTTCGTCTTTCATCTTTTAAATTTTTATAATACAAATTTAGATTCAGCACAGAGAATCAAAGGAAACAGATCACTAATAAAAAGGAAACAAATTACGGATAACAAAAAACGCCATCTTAAGAAGGGCACACACGTTCACCGGAATAAGCAGTGATGGTTCCGCTATTTCCTGCTTTGATTTTCTAACCCGAGGATCGGTTAATTGAGCTAATACCAGCCCATTGCGTTCTCCTTGCAGAATGGATTCTATTATAGCTGTACCAGTTTTACCGACTATATCACCTAAAACAACATCTAATCGTAAATTCATCAGCCGAAGTGATTTTTGCATTTTGTTTATCATTGCTGCAGCATTTGCTTGGATTGAAGACCGGTGGCGATGCAGCACCCGCAGTCTGGCAGTTTGTTCACAAGGTAAAAAACATCCTCTGAGCAGGCCTACTGAATGAAGTTTTTGTATCCATTGGCAATCTTTAACATCAGTTTTTGCTCGTACATTTTTAGTCTGGTATCCAGAAACTAATATGACTTCATAACCAGAGCGTTGTAATTCAAAAAACAGTGTCTGCCAATAACTTCCAGTACTTTCCATAGCGATGGTTGTGATGCCTTTACATTTCAAAAATGAAATCATTTCAGCGTGGTTCGCTGAATAAACCCCGAATTCTCGCACATCTTCTGGATTCTGTCCTACTGCTACAAAATGGCTTCTTGAGCCAACATCAATCCCTGCTGCATGGAGATTAATGATTTACATTTTTTCTGTCTTTTTCATGATAAAAAATTTAAGTGAAAATTTGAAAAAAAGCAGCAGGAAATGTACTTTTGAACTAACATTATTCTATACGGGATCCTTCTAGGAAGGTCACCAATTGGTTCTTCAAAGCCCCGACTACTCAATATAGTTGGGGTTTATACATTTCAACCAGAATTCCGGCAGGGATAGTATTCACCATTGAGGTGCTAGGTTTTACCGCTGCAATAGTAAAGTTAGCTATTTGGTTCTACTTTTTGTATGCATTTGAATTCCGGTTTAAACGGGACAGCATCAGATTTATGTTAACATTCGCATAAATCTGATTATCATCACTTTTTTATTATGCGAAGTATTTTATTTAAAGGCTCTGTAAAGCAGTAAATTACGTCAAATTATTCTTAAGCGAGATGTATTATACAAATCCGTTTTGATTACAGAAATTTATGTTAGAACAAATCCAAAAAGCATATGCCACCAACGGGAACAACCAAAATTTGCTACTAATTAAACAATGCGTATTGGAAAGGTTTTACGATGAAACGGGTTATGTTTCTAGGATTGAAAGAAATTATTCTGTAATATATGGTGTTTAATAGTGTTTTTATTTGCCATTTTCCTGCTTTTGTTGACCAGTTGAATATTTGCCGAGTTACTGTTTTTTTTTAATATTTTTGTTCCACATGAAGAGCACAATAAATATGTTATTTGTTTTACAAAATCAAAAATACGGGTTTCTCAGTCTGTTTTTTTTTAGCCTTTCAGACAGCAGAGGTTATTATTTTGTACTACACCTCAGAAAATCAAATTGAGAAAAGAATAATAATTAATCAGAAAACAAGAATTATGTCCAATACTTACGGAAAAACCTGGTGGGGTCTGCAATGGTTAAACACCTTGTCCAATATTGATTATGATAACAGATTGCCCAGAGGTAAAAGTTATGCCAACAAAGGTTCTGTAACCAAAATTACAATCAAGGGAAACCGTATCGAAGCTAAAGTAGCTGGTTCCCGACCAAAACCTTATAATGTAGACATTACTTTACCTCCTTTTTTCGAACCGCAATTGGGGGATTTTATCGGTGCTCTGGCAAAAAAACCAACCGTGATTTCCAAATTGCTGAACCGTGAACTCGATCCTGAGGTTCTAACCATCGCAGAGGATTTAGGTTTAAAAGTTTTTCCCAAACAATGGACCGATTTTAAGATGCAATGTTCTTGTCCCGATTGGGCGGTACCTTGCAAACACTTGGCTGCCGTGGTGTATAAAGTGAGTGCCGAGATTGACAACAACCCGTTTCTGGTATTCGAACTCCACCAAGTAAATTTGATAGAAGAACTCAATAAACTGGGGATTTTTGTAAATGTCCCAGCTTCAGAAATTCCAAAGATTACCGATCTGTATTTTGATTCCAAAAAGAAAAAAATAACAGACTATAATCTGGATAATGCATATAAGAAATTATCTTTTTCTAAACTATCACCCATACATGAACCTTTAACCGCTTTGCTGTCCGATTTTCCTGCTTTTTATCAAGGTGCTGGAAATTTTAAGGAAAAATACAAATCCAAGATTTCCAGAACGGTAAAGGTAGCTCAAAAGGTGGTTCAGGGCAAAATATCGCTGGAGAATCTGTTTTTAAAGGCAAGCCTCCAAGAACAAAAAATAAATTCGCACAGCCAGCATAAAATTACGATTGACGAAAGTTATCAGTCAAAGGTTTTTGTGAATGAAACCCAGTTTTCGTTTCTTGATTTTTTGCAACAAATAGCCCAAATCCATTCGTCCAAAACTTTGGATTACCAACCATCAACGGCTTCCTTGCACACGATCTTGCACTTTTCGGTGCATCTTTTGGCAAATGGCGCGGTGGTGCCTCAAATTGTACAATTGCAAAACAAGGAGTTCGGCGTACGCTGGTTGCCGGCAATGTTGAGTAGTGACGTTCGGGATTTAGTTGAAAAGTTAGAAGGGATTTTGCCTCCGTCCATTTTTCTTTGGGAAGAAAAAAAAGGTCATAAACCTATAAACAACAATCAGGCATTCAATTTAATTTCTTTGTTTTTGACTGAAATCACACATATTCTGGAAGACGTTCCCAGCCAGGATTTGTATCTTAATTTGTTTTTTAGAAATGAAACTTACGGATTTAAAAAACCTGGTGAAGAAGCTTTAAGTGGCGGTATTTCGGCTTGGATTCAAAAATATTTTATTGCCCAAGGTAATTATAAACCGCAAATTGTGGTCAGTGAATTATCGGATGATTTTCTGATTACACTAAATATAAAGGATAAACAGCAGCAACCTAATGAAGCGTCTTATGGGTTACACGATATTTTAAATTTAGAAAAATTTGATAAAAACCGGTACGAAATTCTGCAAAGCCTTACCCAATTAAGCCCCTTTATCGATGGTTTAGACTGTTATATCAACAGCCGGGGTGACGATAAGATGGTAATGGGCAATGCCGTTTTCACGCCTTTTTTAATGGAAATGATTCCGGCAATTCAGCTCTTGGATATTGATATTTTGTTGCCAAAATCATTGCAGGAGATTTTGAAACCCAAAGCAAGTCTTAAAATCAAACGGAAATCGGAGGGCAAATCATTTATTACCCTCGGGAATTTATTCGATTTCAATTGGCAAGTGGCCATTGGCGATACATTGATGAGCGAAGCGGAGTTCAATAAGTTACTAAATAAATCTGACGGATTGCTCAAATATAAATCAAGATATATTTATGTCAATCAAAGCGATCTGGAGAAAATACATAAGCATTTTACGTCTACCAAAGAACTTTCGGCTTTCGAAATGTTGCGTGCCGCTTTGAGTGGCGAATACCAAGGAGCGGCAATTGGTTTGACCGACGAGGTTCGGGATTTGATTGCCGAACTGACCAATTTCTCTGAAATAGAATTACCAAAAGGTATCAACGCTCAACTCCGTCCCTACCAGCATCGTGGTTTTTCATGGATGTATCGCAACGCAAAAATTGGTTTTGGTTCCGTTTTGGCCGATGATATGGGATTGGGGAAAACTTTGCAGGTGATTACCACTTTGTTGAAATACAAAGAAGACGGATTGCTCGAAAATGAAAAAGCCTTGGTTGTTGCACCAACGGGGCTTTTGACCAATTGGGAAACCGAAATCGCAAAATTTGCCCCGACTTTAAAAACCAAAATTTACCACGGGGCGGCAAGGAAGTTTGACAAAAAAGATGATTTTGATGTCTTGATTTCCTCTTACGGAACCGTGCGCAGTGATGCCAAGGAATTGAAAAAGAAAAAATGGCATTCGCTGGTAATCGACGAAGCTCAAAATATAAAAAACACCAATACCGAGCAAACCAAAGCGGTAAAAACCATTGGTGCCAATCATTTTATAGCCTTGAGCGGAACACCGGTGGAGAACCGTTTGAGCGAGTTATGGAGTATTATGGATTATAGTAATCGCGGTTTTTTGGGTAATCTCAAAGACTTTAACGAAACCTATGGTAACCCAATTCAGCAGTTCAATGACGTGGCTGTCGCCGAAAATCTTAAAAAAGTGACCGCTCCATTTATGATGCGTCGATTAAAATCGGACAAATCAATTATTTCCGATTTACCGGACAAAATCGAAATGGATTGTTACTCGACCCTTGCGAATGAACAAGCCAGTTTGTATGAAAAAACGTTGCAAAAGGCTATTCAAGACATAGACAGTTTGGATCTTAGCGACGATAAAGCCCTTTTTGTACGACAAGGATTGGTCCTTCAGATGATTTTGGCACTTAAACAAATATGCAATCACCCCACGCAGTATTTAAAAAACAATATTCTCGACGCTTCGCTAAGTGGTAAAATGGAATTGTTGTTCAATCGATTGGACAGCATACTCGAAAGTGGCGAAAAAGTATTGATTTTTACCCAGTTTACCGAAATGGGCAACTTGATCAAGCATTTTATCACCGAAAGGTATCAAGAAGAACCACTGTTTTACCACGGAGGCTGTAACTTAAAACAGCGCAAAGAAATGGTCGATGGTTTTCAAAGCAACCGTGCCGACAAGGTATTTATACTTTCACTCAAATCCGCAGGAACGGGTTTGAATCTTACCGCCGCCAATCACGTCATTCATTTTGACCTTTGGTGGAACCCCGCCGTAGAAGCACAGGCAACGGATAGAGCTTACAGAATTGGACAAAAAAGCAACGTGATGGTTCATCGTTTTATCACCAAAAATACTTTTGAAGAAAAAATAAACGATATGATTCAATCCAAAAAAGCACTAGCTGAAATGACTGTTTCCAGTGGTGAAAATTGGATTGGAAATTTGAGTAACAAAGAATTGAAACAACTCTTTACAGTGGGCTAATATTTGGGTATGAGCCTACCAAAAAAGTTAGGTTTACATCATTTCTAGTTTGCTCTGTAGCTTCTTCAACAGTATATTTTCCCTTTAAATCAGGTTTATTATTGCTAAAGAAATCAAACAAAAACATCGGATCATTCCACCCATCTAACACACTTTCTAATTCATCTGAATCCACATTAGGATAATGAAAGGCATGTAAATTTGGTACAAATTCGGCAACTATTTCCATAAAATCAACCTGTGGGTTTATTTTTTTGTTTTTGTTTAAGTTCAATTCCTCTAAATCATTTGTTTTTTTGGTAAATGACTTCTACCTCCTTGTTTCAACCGAGTGATGCTACAATAGCATTAGATTTTGGAGATTTTTTTATGAGTTGAAAAATGGGTCATTGCTTATATAAAACCAGTAAGAACCAGTATTTACAGGCAAACAACAACAGTAATTCTTTTTTTCAAACATTCCATTTAATAAATTATAAATGTTTTCTGATTTCCATCAATTAGATTGTCAATTTTGAAACTATCATTTTATACAACGCCTGTTTTTTGATTCGTCAAATTCGGAAGAAAATAACAAATAGCACCTATTATTGGAAGGAACGAACAGACAAGGTATACATATTGAATTGAGGTGTAATCGGCCAATATCCCCAATAAGGCAGAACCAATAGCTGCCATTCCAAAAGCAAAACCATAAAAAACGCCTGAGATCATCCCCAATTTCAGTGGCAGTAATTCTTGTGCATACACTATTATTGCCGGAAAAGCAGAAGACATAATAAACCCGATAGTGATCATCAGCATATCCGTATAAAAAAGATTTGAATAAGGTAATAATAAAGCGAATGGTGTTGCACCAAAAACAGAAAACCAAATGATATAAATGCGCCCAAATCTATCCCCTAATGGCCCACCCAGAATAGTTCCGAGCATATAGGCAAAAAGATAAATAAACATATGAAATTGGGCTTGCTGTATTGTAAGATGGAATTTTTCCATGAGGTAAAAAGTATAAAAGGTAGACAAACTCGCTGAGTATATAAACTTCGAAAAAATAATGATCAAAAGAATTCCAATCGCCCATTTGATTTTTCTATTCGAAAGTTGATGTGTACTTTTAACAATACCTTTTTTTATGCTTTTTTTAAGTAAGTGTTCTTTATACCAATTGGCAATTTGAGTAAGAATAATCAATCCAATGGTTGAAGCGATTAAAAACCAAAGGATATACTTTTGGGCATTAGGAACCACTATAAAAGCAACAGCTAATGGCGCAATAGCTCCTCCTAAATTACCACCTATCTGAAAAATAGATTGTGCTAATCCTAATTTTCCACCAGAAGCCAAATTAGAAATTCGACTGGACTCGGGATGAAAAACAGCAGACCCAATTCCGATGATCATACTGGAAAAGACAATCCAATAGAAATTATCGGCATAGGAAATAGCGATCACCCCCAGTGTTGTAAAAAACATGCCATATACCTGAGAATAGGGCTTAGGAAATTTATCAGTGTAATAGCCCACAAAGGGTTGCAATATAGACGCCGTAAACTGAAATGCAAAAGTGATCAATCCAATCTGTGAAAAGGAAAGTCCATAGTTTTGTCTTAATAGTGGATAAATAGAAGGTATAATTCCTTGTATTAAATCATTTATTAAATGAGCAAAACAAATTAATATTAGAATCGGATAAAGCGTTTCGTTAGTATTAGGTTTTGCCGCCCTAATTTGATTTTCGTTTAAATTCCGTGTCATGACCTTTAAACCATTACTTTATTACAGTAAGTAGCTTTTTCAAAATCTCTAATGTTCATAGACAGCATAGCAACTTCTGGAAACATTGCTTTCAAGTTTTTAATAACTTCCTTAGAAAGCATGCTTTTCTGGGAGGTGGTCCTTCCTTCCATCACATTTCCAAAAATGTGAATGAAATCGTCCTTAGTGTCTCCAACTTTATAATATTGAAACGGATTAATTCTTACTTTGATATCCCCCAAATCAAAAAGGGCAGTCGATTCAGCCGAATTATATACATTCTGCATTATTTCTTCTGGAGATTTTAATTTCAATATATTTTCTGAGCAATCAATTATTAAATGTGGCATTTTGTTTTCAATTTAAATTAGATTTTATTTATCGTTTTCTTATTTCATTACAAATTTTCGTTGCATACTATTTCTTTAAGTAGTTTAATAAAATCATTTTTTTTAGAATTATTTTTTTAATTCATTGCTTAACAGAACCGCTGCTTCCTCTAAATTATTAAACTTTGCGATTGCTAAAGCGGTACGTCCTTTCTCATCCTTAATTCCAATCTTGGCACCTATAGCTATTAAATATTTTATAATTTCGATGCGATTATACATAACAGCTACCATTAGCGGCGTCAAATCTTTTGACTTTCCGTTAATATTAACACCATATTCAACTAACTTTTTTACCATCTCAAAATCTCCTTTTGAGATTGCAATACAAAGAGGACTCCCATCTTCTGTATACTGGGATATAGAATTTTCTAGATTTAGTGTATTGGCATGTGAAGCAGCATTTAAATTGTTAAAAGCAATTACAGAAAGGAATAAATAAAAAGTTTTCATGATTAATTTAATCTAAGATTATTGTTTGTTGTTTATAGGACAGTTAAAAAAACACCAAGTGAAATAAGAGGATTATATACAGTTAAAGAAGTCAAACCCTTGTTTTATTGCAATAAATTGCTTGTCTTAAATCTTATTATTTTTAAATTTTCAGCAGCTGTTAATTCATCGCTTTTTACCTATATTCTTGTGTTTTTTGACTAGCCTACATAATGTACATTTTGGGATATTTTTATACGGCAAAATTACTGTTGATAATCGCTTTTTTTCGTTGACTTTAGTTAAGATGTAATACATCCATCCTATCAATTACATCAGTGAGAAAATTTCCCACTATAAAGAATTAAGGAGCGTTACACTAACTTTTTACACGCGACTCAAATTGCAGTTCTAATTTTAGTTTTTTTCTTACCAATCGATTAAACATAAAATTTGAGTTTAGGGTTTGAATGGAATGGTGATTTTTTTTTAAGTCTTGAATTATATTGACTCCAATTAATTCGTTCTAAATCCAAACAATATTTTGTTCTATAATGAAACAATTCACACGTTTGCATATACAACTGATAGATAAAAAATTATGATTTTTCAAATTTCACAAGTTCAAATAGGACAACGTATTAATGAGCTAAGAAAGAGAAAACAACTTTCTCAAGAAGACTTAGCTAAGATGGTTGGAATATCCAGACCTTCTTTGACTCAAGTAGAATTGGGTAAAAGAAGTTTGAATATTATGGAATTACAAAAGTTTGCTCAAGTTGTTGGTTTTTCACTTGACGACTTTATGTCTCAATATTTTACGCCTGAGACAATTAATTTTTTGAAAAAGGAAAAACCTAAAAATATTATGGAGAGAATCACTGTTCCATCTTTACAAATGGAAAATTTAAAAATATCCTATTGTATATATTGGAACGACCTGCAGGAAAGCCCAATGTTGGAGAAACCCTTGAATAAAATTAAGTTTAATTCAAGTTTTTTTTGCTTCAAGCGCTGACGACTTGAAGCAAAGTTAAATTTTTACTTTTCACATATGCAATATATACACCTAATTATCAATATATTATTAATTACAATTTATTTGTTTATTTTTATCTTAAATGACTAATAGGAGAAGAACAAGTATTTTTAATTTAAAAATCTACTTATTTAAAGACCATTATCAATACAAACAATTTATAATAATCTTCCAGAAATTCGGTAGATTTTTCAAGATTACTTGCTACTAGATACGACCCGTCAAAACGGAGTTCCTATGTCTTAAATTTGACCGAAATGGATCAGTCTTTAATATAATTCGCTAAGGGAAGCTTGGTCTTTTTAATTTCTTTAATAACGATCCTGGCAACTTCAGTTGCTCCCAGAACAGATAAATGGGTATCATCTTTAATCCCTTTAGGCAAATAGGAATTGGCACCAGGGGAAAAATGTAAATGCAGCTCCTTTGACTTTTCAGATCCATAGGATACTTCCAATAACTCCGTGTAATATTCTAAGTCAATAAAAGGTACTTTGTATTCTTGAGCAACTAATCGAGTTTCAAGTGGATATTCGCCATGGGTTCCTATCAGAACCCCTTGTTCATTAAAATTTCTTCTGACTATAGAAGAAAACAAAATTGGAATCGCCCCTTTTTCTCTGGCTTCATTTACAAACCGGATTAAGTTGTATCTATAACTGGTGTGAGGATTTGTATACCGGCTTGAATCTGCAATTTTTTGATCATTATGCCCAAATTGTATGAAAACATAGTCCCCCGGTTTCAGTACTTTATAAACGTCGTCCCAACGTTTTTCAGCAATAAAGCTTCGTGTACTTCGCCCATTAACGGCCCTGTTATCGATGACAACCTCCGGAGTAAAAAAAGAGGATAGCATTTGCCCCCATCCCCGTTCCGGATTCTCTTCGGGCTTAATTTTAGTAGCCATCGTAGAATCACCTATGGAATAAATGGTTGTTTTTTGAGCTATACAATGTAACGAAATGAAAAAAAATAAGACAAAGATGAATTTCATGATGATTGTTTTAGTGTTTAGCTGAATTACTTGCAGAAGTAGGAACTGTAGCCTTTTGACCAATTATAACATCATTCATGGTTACATTATCGGCATTTAGAATAGTCACTCCGTTTTTTGCTGCTTTAACTTCTATAGTGTCCAAATATACGTTTCGTACTTTCTTTAGTTCATACCCCTGAATTATAACTGCCGTTTCCCTTGCCTTTGTGCAGGTAATATTGGACAGGAAAATATCCGATACATCCGATGGAAAACCACCCGTACCTTCACCCATGTAATTAGCGGTGATGTAAATGCAATCTTCTACTTCATCCAGTTGAATATTTCTAACATAAATGTTTTTAATAAACCCGCCTCTGTCAGCATTGGTTTTAAAATAGATTCCTCTCTTTAAAAACCCACTGGTCTTGCAGTTTTCAATAAAAATATTTTTGATACCAGCGGACATTTCGCTGCCAAGAACCACACCGTGCAATCCCTTGAAATTACAGTTGCGAATCACAATGTTTTCACTAGGAGTGTCACTGTTGGCTCTGCCTTCATGATCTCTACCGGCTTTAATAGCAATATTATCATCTGCATTGTCAAAATCAATATTCTCTATTAAAACGTCTTTAGCATATTCCGGATCTATTCCATCGTTATTGGCATTAAATGCTTTGTATTTTAACCCTCTGACGGTGATGCTTTCTGATTTTAATAAATGGACACTCCAGAATGGTGAATCTTCAATTTTCACATTCTCGACTAAAATATTTTTGCATTTAAAAAACTGAATCAGTTGTGGTCTTAGAAAATGTCCTGCCCCAAATTTTCTGTCCTTCAAAGGCACATTATTATGATTCATATCACGGCTTACTTTTTTATCCGCTCCCTCTTTGGCTTTGTAACTGTTCCAAATAGTACTTCCTTCACCATCAATTGTTCCTTCTCCTGTTATAGCGATATCATTACAGCCATAAGCGTATATAAGTGGGCTGTAATTGTAAAGCATGGTCCCTTCCCAACTGGTGAGTACCATGGGTAAATAGTGTTTAGGATTATCACTAAAGCGAATTTTAGCCCCTTTTTCAATTACTAAATTTACGTTACTTACAAAATGAATTGGTCCCTTTAAAAGATAAATCCCTTTCGAAACAATTATTGTCCCTCCATTGTTCTTTTTACAAAGTGCCATTGCTTTATCAAAAGCAGGTTTGGCATCACTGACTGAATCTCCTTTTGCTCCCAGTTTTGTCACCTCAATTTTAAAAGAAGGAATTTTTGGTAATTGAATACGCTTGATAATAGCATCAACTGTATCACTTGGGAAACTCCTGTTTTGAGCAAAACAATTTAAAGAAATCAGCATGAAAACGATAAGTTTATATTTCATAATTATTAATTTTTAATTTAACATTGATTAGAAATTGATTTATTTTTAGTTTAAAGATTCTCCTTTATTATCTTAGAAAAGTCAGCTCCCAATATGGTTTCGACTGTATATTTTGCTGCGCCCGCCTTTTTTAATTGATGCGACCATGAAACTCTTTCCTTAGGACGAAAGCCTGCTCCCCTACACTTATATTCAGCGTAAAATGCAGTTCCTTCCGCTTCTTTCCTACCCCAATTATGCCATCCTGCAGCTTTGATGTGATTGCCAATTTTAGATTGAATAAAAACAGTTTGCGCATAATTTTCCCATGGCCTACCTAAGTAAAAAGAATTGCTTGCAGAGTTGCTTGTTAATTTACAATTCAGAAACACAAAACCATACGAATTAGCCTGGGGAGTATTTGCCGCCGTAATATAAGTTCCTCCTGCTTTCGCAAAAATTTCACAGTTGTCAAATACAGCTGTTGCTGCCCCAAAAATAAAATCTGTAGTACCTTCTATATAACAGTTTTTATAATATTGTCTGCTCCTATTGCCATGAGAATAAAGTGTATCCTGAAAGCCAAGGAATTTACAGTTCTTAAAAATTACTTTGTCTCCGTCTATTCTTACGGCAACGGCCTGACCTACCGGACCAGCTGAATTTTCAAATGTGATATTCTCAGCTCTAAAATTAGCTCCGTTAATGGCAAAACTATACGAGCCTGAAGTCCCTATATTTTGTCCCTTTTCATTTTTTTTAGAAGCATAATCCCCATACGTAAGAATCGTTTTGTTTTTATTTTCTCCTATTAAAGTAATATTAATTTTATTTTGCGGGAGGACCAATTTTTCTTTATAAATGCCGTTTTTAATAAAAATAACGGTCTCTTTTTCATTTAAGACAGCTACTGCATCTATCGCTTCCTGAACAGATCTATAATCTCCACTCCCTTTAGCATCTACAAGTATATCGTATCGTTTAGTTCCTTCTTTTCGTGTTTCATTTGAACTTTTGGCTAAACAATAAAACGATACTAAAGAGAAAATACCCATGTATAAAATTTTTAGTTTTAATTTCATTTTTATATATATTTTTTGCCAGTATTCGAAAATCTAAGTGTCCTTTTTTTTGATAGCATTGACTTGAAAACGGCGACAGATTACAAACTTTAAGGTGTATTAAACTTTCTATTTAAAATCCGAATACCACTTTGAAGGATACTCCAAATTAGATCCAAGGATATTGTCAATCGTATATTTTTCAGCTTCGGATTTCGTCAGCTGATGTGACCATGACACCCTTTTCTTGGGTTGAAATCCTGCTCCTGTACAATTGTATTCCGCATAAAAAGAAGTTTTTGGCACCTCAGGTTTAGACCAGTCATTCCATCCCTCAGCCTTTATGTGTTTCCCCATTTCGCAATTTATAAAAACTGTTTTCGCGTGAATACGCCAGGGGCGTCCCAAATAAACTTCAGTTGCTTTTTCATCTGCGGTCAGTGTACAGTTTTTAAATACAAAACCGTATTTGGCACCCTGCGGCGTAGCTGCGGCGGTAACGTAAGAATCTTTTAAACTGTGAAGAATGCAGTTTTCAAACAACACCGTTGCACCACCAAATATAAAATCCACCGTTCCTTCTATATAACAATCTTTCAAATACTGTTTATTGCCGCCTCCTGTTGCATACAAAGTATCCTGATTGCCCAGAATGATACAATTCGAAATCAAAACCCTATTGGCATTTAGCGTAAGGGCCACCGCTTGCCCCACTTGTCCCGCAGCATTTTTTATAGTTAAATTCCGAGCCAGAAAATCATCACCTTCCACTAAAACCGTATAGGTATAAAAAGTACTATTCCTTCCCAGATTTATCTTCCCAAAATAATCATCGTATGTAATAATTGTTTTCTCCTTGCTTTCTCCAATTAATGAAATAGTTGTATTCCATTCATGAATTTTTACTTTTTCATTATAAATTCCGTTTTTTACTGTAATTGTAACGCGTTTATACGGAAATGAAGGTGAATTATTTACGGCTTCCTGAATACTGGTATAGTCTCCGCTTCCGTCCTGCGCAACCGTAATATTAAATTCGTCTTTGGGAACTTTATGTTGCTTGACAGCTGTCTCGGACTGTCCAATCGACGGTCCTTCCTTCCACTGTTCGTATTTTTTAAGAACCTCTTTTGGCTCAGTTGTATACCAGGCATATCCGTTTCTGCGTTCGGCACCAATTTCAGCTAATGTTGCTTTCTTAACACCATCACGATCACAGAAAAAAGGAGTATTGTTATCCAATTCCATAAAACGGGCCCATAGATCGGGAGCAGTCCCATCAGCAACCATTTTCTTGTCGCTTATTTTACCTTTTTCATCATAAAAACGCGCTTCTCTCAGCCCTTTTATTTTTGCTTTATCAAACCAGAGTACTGCTGCGTCTACTGCATTTATTACTTCCTTCGATGGGTTTTCAATTGACATTAAAAGCAACACAATTTGCGCTGATTCCTTTCCACTTAAGGAAGGCAATTCATAAGCACGCGCTTTTGCCGGAGCCAGAGTATATTGATCGTGTTGTGCACACCAGCCTGTTAAAACACCATTTTGCTTGTATTGTGTTTTTACAATGCACGCTATTCCTTTATCAAATGCTACTTTGACTCTTTTAATGGTTTCCTCCGATGGTTTTATAGAAAAATAATCGGTTTTAGCGCCAATTTCTTTTAACACATTGAGAATGTTCACCATCGAATCATCATTATAGGTGATGTGCGTATAATATCCTTTTTTTAATGGGAAAAACTGGGGCCATCCACCAGTATCATATTGTGCTTCCAGTAAATAGTCTAGTCCTGAAAGAAATGCCTTTTTATACCTTTCATCAGGAACCTGTCGGTACATTTTCGAAAGGAAAAGCATTTGCTGACTGGTAGCACCATTGTCTGTAGTTGTTTCGTGAGAATCGCTTTTAAGGGCAATTAATTTTTGTTTTTCAGCACCGCTAAGGGTCTTTTGCATCTGGATGTTTTTTGGCCATCCTCCAATATTTCGTTGATATAGCAGTACATTTTCGGCTATATCTTTTGCCTCATTTGAGGCAAACCAGGTTCCTTCTTTAGTAGTAACAACCTCTTTCCAGGATTTGCCAGAATTTTGCGCTTGTATAGTAAAGGGTACTAAACAAAAAATAAATACAGCTCTTATTACTTTCTTAAAACAATCCATTTTTTATTTATTTATTCTGATCCAATCAATACTTACACTTCCGGCATCATTTATTATTCCGTTTCTAAGGGCTAAAAAACCAAATTTTGCTCCAATCCATTTGCCTTCCTTTGCCGTAAAATCATTACCTATGGTAGTGTATTTTTTACCATCCTCGCTATAAAAGAAAGTACACAATCCAGCTGCTCTTACTTTTACCTGAAGATAAAAGGTGTTGTCTTTTAACTTAAGCGGTTCATTTTCTGTCTCGACTCCTTTTTTATCTGCATTTTTACAAACCACTTGAGACAAATAGAGTTCGCCTGATGATCGTTTTACTTTCAAATAGCTATAGTCAAGCCCCATTACTAAAAGCCCTGTTTGCTCTTCATCAAAACGGGCATTAAAAGTCATTTTTGCAGTAGCTGTAAATTCTTCGGCAGGAAATTTTTGCAATAATAAATTCCCGACATCAAATAAATTGGTTCCTTCTTTTGGCATTGGACGACAATACATTGTATAAAAGCCCATCTGCGAAGGAAACCCCCAATAAACCTGAGGATTAGCATGCCATTGCCATTGCGGGCCTAACGTAGCAGTAGTAAACTCGTCTGATTCCTTTGGAGTTACAATAGGATACGTTTTTCCAACAGTGGGTTTTTTATAGACTAGTACCGGTTCACCTGTACCGTCTCCATCTTTATCACTACCTATTACTGGCCAGTTGTTTACCCATTTCATAGGTTGCAGGTGCACGATTCTTCCGTATGCCCCTTTATCCTGAAAATGAAAAAACCAATCTTCTCCGGTTTGTGTTTGTACCCAAGCTCCCTGATGTGGGCCATTAATGTTTGTTTTCCCCTGGTCCAGCACCTTTTTCTTTTCGTATGGACCCCAAATATTTTTTGCTCTTAATACGGTTTGCCATCCTGTAGCGACTCCTCCCGCGGGAGCAAAAACATAATAATAGCCATTATGCTTGTATAATTTTGGCCCTTCAATTGTTGACTCGCCATCATGTCCGTCAATAATCATAGCATCATCATCGTTTGCGACCGTTCCCTCAGCATTTAAAGTACAAATAGCTAACAGACTTTTGATTCCTGCTCTGCTTCCTGCAAAAGCAAAAGCAAGATACACTTTGCCATCATCGTCCCACAACGGTGTCGGATCAATCAAACCTTTCCCTTCTTTCACCAAAATTGGTTTGGACCAAACTCCTTTCGGATCTTTTGTCTTAACCATATAAATTCCATAATCCGGATCTGGATAATAAATATACAATTCGTTATTATGGTATCTTATGCAAGGTGCCCATACTCCATTTCCATGCTGTGGTTTGTCAAACACATCAAAAGGGGACTGTTTTGGAAGCGCATAATTTATCAATTCCCAATTTACCAAATCTTTAGAATGCAGAATAGGTAAGCCTGGTATGCAATTAAAAGAAGAGGATGTCATATAATAATCATCTCCTACCCTAACAACATCCGGATCAGAATAATCTGCATGCAGGATTGGATTTTTATAGGTCCCGTCTCCAGTATCAGATACCCATACCGATGCATTTCCATTGCTAATTTTTGCTTGTCCAAAAACGAGTTGATTTGGACTAAACATTAAAAAACCGGTAATAATCAGTATCAACCTCATGGGTAAAAAAATTAGTAGGAATGTGCTATTGGTATTTAAAACGACGTTTATCATTCTACACCTAATGGTGTACGCTGGTTCTATTTATTCAACTCTAATGCAGCTAATATAAATGGTCCTGTCGCTTTAGGATCATTATCCTTTTTTCTTTCGTTTACATAATATTCGTATGATCCGTCTCGGTAAGGATTTCCGCCAAGTCCTGCAACGGCACATGCCTGAGTAATATTAATTTCACCATCTGGCTCAACTTGAATCAACTGAGTTGTTAATCCATCAAAAGCTTTAACGGCAACTGTTTTAAATTTCTTTGGCAAATAGCCTTTGTTTACCCCTTTTGCTAAAGCATAAGCAAACATTGAAGTTCCTGATGATTCCAAGTAATTTCCTTCTCTATCCCCCATATCAGTTACCTGATACCACAAGCCTGATTTATGTTGGAATTTCACTAAGGCACTGGCAACAGTATTCAAATATCCAATTAACTCTTTTCGTTTTGGATGGTTCTCCGGAAAGTAATCCAAAGCATCTACCAAAGCCATTGCATACCAGCCAATTGATCTTGACCAGAAATTAGGCGAAGTTCCTGTTGTTTTATTCGCCCATGGCATTTGCTTGCTTTCATCCCAGGCATGGTACAACAATCCTGTTTTTTTATCAGTGGCATGCAATTGAATTAATTCAAATTGTTTTGCAATGTCCTCCAGTTTTGCTCCATTTTCATAAGTAACTGTATATTCTGCATAGAAGGGCTCACCCATATACAATCCATCCAGCCACATTTGGTTTGGGTATATTTTTTTATGCCAAAATCCTCCACTTGCCGTTCTTGGTTGTTCTACCAATTGCTTTCTCAACGTTTGCATTGCAGTTAAGTAGCGTTTGTCCTTAGTGGTAGTGTACAAATTGAATAATAATCGTCCTGCAACGATCATATCAATATTGTACGCATCCATTTTATATGTTTTTATGGTTCCGTCGGCATCGATCAGGGCATCTGCGTAGCTTTTGATATAATCGTAATATTTACTGTTACCTTTTTCCTTATAGAGTTGTTCAAATGAAGTTAAAACTAAACCGTGCACATAATCCCAATGTGGGGCCTTGGCATCATCTATCCTATACGATTCCGGATGGCGCTTCATAATAGAAAGTGCCATTCGTTCTGACCATTTCAATTTATCTGAAATCACCAGCTCTTTCTTACCATCAACTGATTTCAGATCTGTATGCGAAATGGTTTTACAACTTACAAATAGTAATGCCACCAGTAAGCTCATCGCTGTAAAACAATTAGTTCTAAGAATATTTTTCATATGTGTTTCTGTATTTTAGTATTAGTATTATTTTTCAAAAAAAAAAATGGTTTATTTATCCAATTCGATCGCTGCTAAAAGAAAAGAGCCTAACCCATGAGAATTATCCACTTTAATCTTTTCACTCATATAGTACTCGTACGAACCATCTCTGTATGGATTTCCACCAAGTCCCGCACTGGCACAAACCTGAGTAATATGAATCTCCCCATTACCATCAACTTTTATCAGTTTACTTGTCAAACCATTAAAACCTTTAGTAGCTACAGCTTTAAATTTGGAAGGCAAATAGCCTTTGTTTACCCCTTTTGCAATGGCATACACCAGCATAGATGATCCTGAAGCTTCTAAATAATTCCCTGCTCTGGTTTGTAAATCCGGAACCTGATACCATAATCCTGAAGCATCTTGATATTTAGCAGCCCCAACAGTTAATTCATTTAAATACCCTATTAATTCTTTTTGTTTAGGATGGTCTTTTGGGAAATAATCCAACACATCAACCAATGCCATTGCATACCATCCCAAAGCCCTTAACCAAACATGAGGTGCCGTCCCTGTCGCTGGGTTTGCCCAGGCCATTTGCTTGCTTTCGTCCCAGGCATGAAAATACAAACCTGTTTTTTTATCAAAAGTATGGTCGTGAAGAAGTTCAAACTGATGTGCAACATCATTCAATTTTTCTCCATTTTCAAATTTCGCAGTATATCTTGCGTAAAATGGCTGTCCCATGTACAAACCATCCAACCACATTTGGTTGGGGTAGATTCTTTTATGCCAAAATCCCCCAGATGGAGTTCTAGGGTGATCTAGAAATTGTCTTCTTAATGTTTTTAATGCTGTAAAATACTTCTGATCCTGTGTAGTATCGTACAGATTAAAAAGTATTTTCCCTGCATTAATAAAATCAATATTATGATCTTGCGGGTTAAAATTTTGAAATGATCCGGTATTGTCAATCAATTTATCAGCATACCCTTTTATATAATCGAAATATTTTTTATCGTTGGTTTTAGCGTATAATTTTTCATACCCGGTCAAAATCATCCCAATTTTATAATCCCATTTTGGTTTTTCATGATTATCAATCTGCCAGGCTTCAGGATGACGTTTCATAATTGACAATGCCATTCGCTCGGACCATTTTAGTTGATCTGAAATAACCAATTCTTCTTTAGCCAATGATTTTACCGGCTCTTGTGAAATGCTTTTACAACTTACACAAACCAATCCTACCAATAGGATGCACGATAAAAATCTGTTTCTAAAAAACAATGATGAATCATCCTGAAACTGGAGGAAAGCCTCAGGTCTTAGTTTGCCGTTTCCAAGTAAAAATGGTCGCTGCAAACTAGGATAATTAATTAAAAGCAGATTTTTATCGTGTACCCAATTTAGTAGTCGTCTTAAATAAAACCCTGTTTTGTTAGTAGTACTTTTCATTTAAAATTATATTTTATTCTTAGTATTCAGTTCCTCTAATTTTTGATCTAAATAAGAGACAAAGGCTTCCTTTGTTTTAATCCCGTTTGGTTCTTGTTCCCAAGCCCCTAAAAAATAAAACGATGTCGGTGTTGTTCTTGGTTTAAAAACCAAAAGATAATCAAATTCCGCATCAACTACATTTTCTATGGTATTGGTTTCATAAAAAATTGCCATTCCTAACTTATCCGGAACCAAAGATTGGGCTCCATACGTAGCCAGGTAAGCCCACTTTTTGTTTTTACTTACTTTTTTAAGTAATTCTGTATTTTTTTGTTTTACGATTCCCGTACAAATCCCTGCTATTTCTTTTGATGGCTGAATGGTATGTTTGGTATAACGCTGGTCGGGTTTAATGATCAATTCGGATGTGAAATCAATTTTGTCAGAAGCTGTTTTCCAGCCATAATAATTCACTTTTACACTAGAACTATTGGCTTTATTTTCTACTTTGGCAATTGTTGAATCAACGGCATAAAAGTGTAATCTTTCTTTATTAAGATACCGATCGATAGAACCAACTCCGATTCCCTTTCCTGCTTTAAGAACATCAGCTCCCCAGGCACTCATTTCATGATACGAATCAAAATTATCCTGTCCCACTTGTGGCAAAACTATTGCTTCGGTCTTTTTTCCAAAAATATCAATTGCATTTCTCCAATCGAGATACAGGCGATACCCTATTTTATTGCTTTCCCAACCCGGTCCTTCATATCGAATGTCGAAAGAATGATCGGTATGCTCCGGAGCAAGCTTTACACTTTGAACATTTTTAAAAGTACCACCAATGTACTTGCGGCCTTCCCATTTACCTCCTTCTTTTACAGAAATCTCGGCATAAGTCTTAGCTGTTGTTGCTACTTGTTTTTCTTGTGGTTTACAAGAAAATTGACATACCAATACTAATGCAGCAATGCTTTTAATTGTTTTCATTTTATGTTCTATTAGAATTATTCGCTTATTGTACTACTACAATTAAATTTCCTTATTATTAAAAATAGGAGCTTGACAAACCAATCAAGCCCCTATAAAAACAAAAAAATCTAACCAAATTAATTTTACTCTTTAGTACGCAGGATTTTGCGGATATGCTTTATTTTGATTTAAATCCAAAGCGCTTTGTGGTATTGGTCTTAAAATTTTAAGAGCACCATTTGCGCCGTTAAAATTAACCGGGTCAACTAAATAATTGTATAAAGAAGTTCTTTCTACTAATTTTCCAGTACGTTTTAGATCAAACCAACGGTGGTACTCTCCTAATGTTTCTCTGGCACTTTCATCCAGAATATAGTCAATAGTAAACTCTCCCAAGGTTGCATCTGCAACACCAGCTCTTTTTCTCACTTCATTCAAACGCGCTAAACCTGTTGCAGGATTAGTATGCAGATACGCTTCGGCTGCTATTAAATAAGTTTCACCAAGTCGCGATAAAACAATATCTCTAGTACTGGTCTTGTAACCAAAAGGAGCTTTTGGATCATCAAACTTACGAACCGGAATTGTTCCATAATCAAGACTGACTACCCCAGCACCGTACGTGCCATAATTATGATATATTACACCTGGATGAGCAGCAATATAAGCCGTTTTTTCAGCTGGAGTAATCCATTTTGGTGCATAATAATGAAACACTTTTAATGTCGATTTATCAGCAACATCATAAAAGTCAAAATATCGTGTATAAGATTCATCCATAAAAGTAGCTTTCCATCTTGTATCGTCCTGAGAATACAAACCTATTGCGAAGTCTGTAGGACATAAAGTATAGGTTCTTGAAGGTGCTTTGGTCGCAACCTCGGAACCTCCTTGATAAGGTCCGAAAAAACTAGTTTGAGAATTTCCTAAAGACTGAGGATTTGTGCTCACAGAACCCGGTGCATATTGTACCGAGAAAATTACTTCTTTATTCATATCATTTCCAGGTGTCCATAAATCCTTATAGGCAATGGTCAAAGCCTGACTTGCAATGGCAGCGTCAGCATAAGTTGCCGCTGTAGCAAAATCAGTAGGTTTCCCAAAGGTCTCGTAGGCTCTGGTCAAATATACTTTTGCTAACAAATCCTGCACTGCTCTTTTGTTAACTCTTCCTGTGTAAGCAGCTGTGCTCACTAAATCAAGTGATCCTTCCAATTCTGCAATGATGAAAGTATATATTTCCTCGGCTGTATTTCTTTCAAAAAACAATTGAGGTGTTTTAAAATAATCGGTAACCAAACTAACCCCACCATAAGTTTGCACTAATAGAAAATAAGAATTGGCACGTAGATATCTAACTTCTCCAATACGATTGTTTAATGTAGCACTTGGTTCTGTAAGCGTCGAATAATACATTGCTATGTTTGCTTTTTGAATAGCCGCAAAGCATTTATTGTACAAATAATCTACCCCTTGTGATGCAGGGTTCAACTCGGTGTATTTACTCAAACCTTCCGGCTCCGGAGTTCTACCTGCTGCATAAAGGTCAGTTCCGGCACAAAACAACCAAATTTCATTCCCGTAAATCTCTCTTAATTGAGAATAATTCGCATTTATTAAAGCCTCATACCCTGTAGCGGTTAAATATTCCGCATCTGCATCTGCAGATCCTCTGTTGTCTTCCTCAATAGCGTCACTACAAGAAGTAAAAGTCGTTATAAGTATTCCTAAAATTATTATTATTTTTTTCATCTTGTTTTTTTTTAAAATTTAACACTTAATCCCAATTGGTAAGTAACTGAAGCTGTACGCCCAAGTCCTAGAGAAGCATCAGCCCATTCCGGATCGTAACCATCATACTTTGTAAATACAAATGGATTCAAAACATTTCCATAAATTCTAAAGTTCTTAATTTTCAATTTTTTAAGTAACTCTGCATCTAATGTATAGCCAAGTGCAATATTTTTTATTTTCACGAACGAAGCGTCTTTATAAAATGCCATGTTAGATCCCCAATACGCTCCCTCATTACGTGGTTGCGGATTTGTATTTGAAACTTGTGCAGGAAGACCAGCACCATTAGCAGGAACATACCAATCAGCAAGATCTGATTTTTGACGACCTCTATCATTTACATCGGCAAAGTTGTCATGAAATTGACTTAACATCAAAACGCCTTGGTTTGTAATAGCAGAAATGGACAAATCAAAATTCCCAACTTTCAAATTAGAATTGATGCTTCCTGCCCATTCCGGAGTAGCATTTCCTAAAATCGTTCTGTCATTAATAGGATCTATTTTACCATCTCCATTTAAATCTTTTACTCTGGCCTGACCTTCTTTTTGGTTAAAAGCAGCTGCTTCAGCTTTTTGATCAGCTTGCCAAATACCATCAAAAACATAGTTGTAAATTGAATTTATATTCTCACCAATAAACAAATTGTTTCCAATATCATCTACTTCTTTTTGATTGTATAATGACACTAATTTATTTACGTTTTTAGTAAACGAGAAAGTAGTTTCCCAAGTTACATTTTTGGTTTTAACGTTTAAAGTCGTTAAAAGGATTTCTATTCCTTTATTGCTTACTGAACCTACGTTAGCATAAGTTGATTCCCAACCTGATTCTTTTGCTAAAGTTTGTTTGAAAATCAAATCTTCAGATAATCTGTCGTATACATCAACACTACCGGTTATTCTATTGTTTAGAAAACCATAGTCGATACCGAAATTTAATTCTCTTGTTTTTTCCCATGTTAAAGCACTATTTGATAAAGTAGCTGCTAACCAACCATTCGCGTTAGCCCCGTTGTAATCATAAAATGTTTGTTGATTCAAGACATTCAATGTTGAATAAGGATCTACAGTATCATTTCCGGTATACCCAATACTTGCTCTTGCTTTTAATTCAGAAACAAAACCACTATTTTTCAGGAATGATTCTTCTTTAACTTTCCATGCTAATGCCACAGAAGGGAAAGAACTCCATTTATTTCCTGCAGACAATACAGACGAACCATCCCATCTGTTTGATGCGGTCAATAAATATTTGTCTAGAAAAGCATAATTTAAACGTACGGCATAAGAACTTAAGGTGTTTTTACTAAAACCTGATGCTACGTTATAAGTTGACTGCTCTCCTGAACCAAGATTGTAAAAACTGGTGTCAAAAGGCTGATTCTTAGAACTTAGAAAAGAAGTCTCATCTTCGTTAGAGTAAAAACTTTGAAGTCCTAAGAAGTTAAAACTATGATCGTCTTTAATATTGTATTTTATATTAAATTGATTATCCCATGTATAATTGAAGTTTTTGAAATTTGAAATTTCCGAAGAAGGCAATCTTTTATTGATAAGACCTACGTTTGTTAAACCTCCCCAAGCCTTTCCTCTTCTATAATCTTCAATACCCGCAGAAAAAGTTGTTTTGAACGAAAGCCACTCTAAAGGCTTGTATTCCATAAACAAACTTCCAATAGTTTTCCATCTTCTTATTTCATCCGAAGAATTGGCAATTTCTATTAGCGGATTAATTGTACTTGTTTTATCGATTTGCGAAACTCCCGCAGGGTTTAACAATTTTCCTGGCTGTAAATACAATTCTCCGATTATTTCATTTCCACTTGCATCAACTGCCCATGGAGACAAAAATGGATTTAGTCTAAATGCTTCTGTCATCGCATCAGCACTTCCTAATTCTTCATCCGTCATTGCTATCGATAAATTAACCCCTGTTGAAAATTTAGTATTTATAACATGGTTTAATCCTGCTTTGAAACTGTATTTATCAATCGACTCATGATCCACATTTCCTGTTTCACTTTGCAAACCTAATCCTAAATTATACGACATCCCGTTATCTGAACGTCCCGAAACAGATAAATAGTTATTCTGAGTCATACCGCTTTTCAGTACGGCATCATACCAATCAAAAGTATTGTTTTCCGCTGCTCTTCTTTTTAATAAAGGGCTATGCGTTGATATTACATTCGCCTCCAACTGAGCCGGAGTAATTGCCAAAGGATTATTTAAATTAATCGTACCTAAAAAAGCAGATTGATGATAATACCACCATTTTTCACCGCTCATCATTCTAGGCAATCTTGCTACCTCTTTAGTACCATACGAAGTATCATACGAAACTGTTAAACCTGATTTAGCACTTGCCCCACTTTTAGTAGTAACGATAATAACCCCACTTGCACCTCTAGATCCATAAATTGCTGCAGAAGAAGCATCCTTTAAAACGTCTATTCTGGCAATATCCTGTGGATTTAAAAAGTCAATACCATCTGTTGGCACTCCATCGACCACATACAATGGTTTTGAACCATTAAGTGAGTTAGACCCTCTAATAATTACGTCAAAACCGTCACCAATTCGTCCCGTTTTAGATGTAATCTGAACCCCTGGCATACTTCCTTGAATTGCTTCTACAGGACTCGTAACATTTCGTTGCGTTATAGCCTCTGAACTGATCGTATTTACAGAACCCGTAAGATCCTTTTTCTTTACCGTACCATATCCCACTACAACAACTTCTTGCAATGTTTGTGATTCGTCTTTAAGTGCCACTTTTATATTTTTTCTCCCCGAGGCATTAATTTCCTGGGTCTGAAAACCCATATAACTTACGACCAAAACCGCATTTGGATTCGAAGTTTTCAGTGAAAAATTTCCGTCAATATCAGTAGCAACATTATTTTGAGTCCCTTTTTCAAGAATATTTACTCCTGGTATAGTCAGACCAGCAGCATCAGTAATAGTACCACTAATGGTTGAAGCTTGCTGGGCGTACATTTTACCGCCTAGAAGCATGTTCATCAATAGAAAAAAGGCAAAACAATGCTTTAGGCCTTTTTGAAACAAATGATTGTAATTCATAATTTAAATGTTTAAATGGTTAATTGGTTATTATGTAGGTTATTAAATGGGGTAATTGTTCTTAATTTTTTGGACTTTCTACAAGTGATCCGTTGGCATAGGTGTCGATTAATTGGAGACCTTCTACATTTTCAATAGAATAAGCTGCACCGACCTTATCTATTTTTACGTTTTTAAACAGTATATTTTTAATGGGAGCTTCTTTATAGCCTTTGGCCAGAATTCCATACTCCCCGCCGTTTTTAACCTTTATGTTTTCAAGGAAAACATTTTGCACTCTAGGAATAAAACTTCCCGATTGTCCTCCGTATACATTGTAAAACATATCTATTATTAAAACAGACTCTTTTACCTGACCTATATCTAAATTTCTTACGTAAACGTTCTCCACCAATCCTCCTCTTTTAGAGTTTGATTTTATTCTGATTGCGCGATCTAAATTTGGGCTATCCATAACACAGTTTTCCACAAAGACATTTCGCACACCTGCAGATATTTCACTACCCATAACAACACCGCCATGGCCATCGATCATTTTGCAATTCTGAACTATAATATTTTCACTTTTTATCGCTACACGTCTACCATCAGCGTCTCTTCCGGATTTGATAGCTATACAGTCATCACCGGTATTGAATGTGCAATTTTTTATAATTACATTTCTTGAATATTCCGGATCGCAGCCGTCATTATTAGGACCATGACTTTCAACCGTAACACCATCTACAATAATATTGGACGACTTAATAGGATGGATCACCCAAAACGGGGCATTAATAATTTTCACATCCTTTAACAACATATTTGTACATTCAAAAAATTCTATAAAATTTGGTCTCAAATAATGTCCTTCTCCAAAAACTCTTTCAGAAACAGGAACTCCTTCTTCTGCCATATCAACCAGGCGGATACGATTAAGCGCATCATTCTGACTAGGCATTCCGGTTTTCCAACCGTATCTTTTACTTCCGCACCAAGGCCACCATGTCTCATTATTTGCCTGCCCGTTTAAGATTCCTTTTCCTGTTACAGCCACATTCGTTTTCTTGTAAGCATATAGTAGTGGGGAATAATTCATTAATTCTGTTCCTTCAAATGAGGTATGAACAATTGGATAATCAGCCGCATTCGTACTAAATAAAATTTCTGCGCCTTCTTCCAAATGAAGGTTTATATTATTTTCTAAATGTATAGGGCCTGTTAAAAATTTTCCGGATGGAACCAAAACTTTCCCTCCTCCATTTTCAGCACAAATTTGAATTGCTTTTTTAAATGCTTGGGTATTATCAAAAACGCCACCACCCTGAGCTCCAAAATCAGTAATTAAATAGGTTTTATTTTTAAATGAAGGTTCTTGTATACTGTCAATTACTTTTTCTATCGCTTTCCAGGCAGCATTAGTTGCTATCCCTTTTTGCTGCTGAGCGCCACAGGAAAGAAAAAACACTGAAAACAAAATCAGCGAAAGCATGTTTCTTATTAAAAAAAAGTTTTTTGACATTTGATTTTATTTAAATTCCTAAATTAATTGTATTCGTTTTTTCTTCAAAAGAATTAAATCATGCAATCGATTACACAAACGTAAATATTAATTTTCAATTATCCAAAATAAAATGAAAAAAAATATTATTATTGTAAAAAAAAACACATATTAATACATTTACCATAATAATAATGAACATAAGCAGCATTATTGGTACTCGTTATTTACTAAAAACCCTATAAATACGCCTAAGAACTAAAATTTAGGACAATCGATAACATTAATCAATAACAGAAAGAAAAAAAACATTAATTTTGACTAACATTTAATAAACATTAATTCATAGTGAGTAAGAAAACAACGATTTACGACATTGCAAAAAAACTCGATACAACTGCCGCTACGGTTTCTCGAGCTTTAAATAATAATCCTAAAATAAGTGACATTACCCGTAAACTTGTTTTAGAAACGGCGGCACAAATGAACTACAAACAAAATAAACTTGCTGTAGCATTGCAAAGTGGAAAAAGCGGCAATATTGGCGTTATTGTTCCCCGTATCGACAGCAATTTCTTTGCTTCCGTTATTAGAGGAATTGAAGATGAATTACAACCTAAAGGATATCATGTGATTATATGCCAGACACATGAAGACGAGAAAAGGGAAATCGAAAATATAAACACGCTCTTGAACGCACAGGTAGACGGCATTTTAATGTCTGCTTCCAATGTTTCTAAAGACAATAATGCCATTATTAAAAGAGTAATTGATAAAAACGTGCCATTAATCTTTTTTGACAGAAAGAAAAATGTTGATGGTGTCAGTTCTGTTACCATAAACGATTTTGAAGGAGGATATTTAGCCACCAAACACCTTATCGAGGAAGGATGCACTAAGATTGCCCATTTAACAGGCGATCGCTCTTTAGAGATCTACGAAAATAGAAATAATGGCTATAAACAAGCACTACTTGATAATGGGATCGAATTCAATGAGAATTATGTAATGCAGACAAAAAGTAGTGTGGAAGCCGGAAGACAGGCTATGCAGGAATTATTACAATTAGAAGATCCGCCAAATGCGCTGTTTTCCTCAAGTGATTTTGCTGCCTTAGGAGCGATACAGGAACTAAAAGCACAAAACATAAGAATTCCGGAAGACTTTTGTGTTTTTGGATTCGGTAACGAGCCTTTTACAAAATTCATGGAACTTTCCATATCTTCTGTTGACCAGTCGCCATTGGAAATGGGGAAAATGGCCGCAACAGTATTTCTGGAACAACTCGATAATCCCAAAAACCTGAAAATTGAGAAAAAGGTAGTATTGAATCCTGAATTGCACATTCGAAAATCATCTTCAAGACATGCACTTCAATAGGTACAAAAAAAGGTGTGAAGCACTTAAACTTCACACCTTTTTTGTCCTTAACAAATGATTATTTCTTTACAAAGAAACCCCTCTTTTCCAAGGAATAAAATCATTCTGATTTAAAATAGCCGCCTTGGTTTTGATAGTTCCACTCGCAACATTTATAATAAATTCCAGCATTTCATCTGCCATTTCATCTATTGATTTTTCTCCTGTAATAATTCCACCGGTATCGATATCAATAATATCTGACATTTTTTTAGCCAATTCCGTATTTGAAGAAACTTTAATAACTGGCGCAATTGGATTTCCGGTCGGAGTTCCTAAGCCAGTGGTAAACAAGACCATGTTTGCTCCTGAACCTACCATTGCAGTTGTACATTCCACATCATTACCCGGAGTACATAGTAAATTTAAACCTGGTTTTGAAATGTATTCTCCATAATCTGAAACGCCAACAATTGGTGATGTACCTCCTTTTTTGGCAGCACCGGCAGATTTCATCGCATCGGTAATTAATCCGTCTTTAATATTCCCTGGTGAAGGGTTCATATCAAATCCAGAACCAGCGTCAACTACGGTCTTTTCATACCATTGCATTAACTCTAAGAAACGTTTACCACCTTCATCTTCAACACAACGGTTTACCAATTCCTGCTCTACTCCGCATAATTCCGGAAACTCAGAAAGAATGGTAGTTCCCCCTAATGCCGTAAGCAAATCGGAAGTTACTCCCAGTGTTGGGTTAGCAGAAATTCCAGAGAATCCATCTGATCCACCACATTCTAAACCAATCTTTAACTTAGACAATGGCGCAGGTGTTCTCTCTATCTGATTTGCTTTTTTAATAGCTTCAAATGAATCTTTTACAACGCTGCTTAACATCGCCTCAATAGTCCCTATTTGTTGCTGATCATAAATCAAAACTGGTTTTGTACTTGTTGGATTTATCTCGTTTAAAGCATCTTTGAATATTTGGATCTGCAAGTTTTGACATCCCAAACTCAAAACGGTAGCTCCCGCCACATTTGGATTGTTTACATAACCTGCCAAAAGTTTTGCCAAACTATGGGAATCCTGACGAATTCCTCCACATCCACCTTGATGCGTTATGAATTTTACTTCAATATTTTTAAATAAGTCCGTATCATTTTCTTTGGTATCCACTCCGGAAACACCACTTTCAGTACTTACTAAAGAGCGAAGTAAAAGTTGGTAATCATTCACTTTTTGCTTCAATAATTCTTTTTCAAAAATATCTTTTAAGATTTCGATATTTCTGTTTTCACAAAACACCAGTGGAAAAAACAACCAGACATTCTCCGTACCAACTTGCCCATCTTCTCTGTGATATCCTTGAAAAGTTCTGTCTTTCCATTTATCTACATTAGGAACTGTCCAACCGATAGTTTCTGTTTTTCCAGTTACTTTATCACTTTCATGCTTCACATTTGATGTTGAAAGCAATCCTCCTTTTTCAATTCTGGCACTCGCTTTACCTACTAAAACACCATACATAATAATCCTGTCTCCTACGTTAAAAGGATTCATTGCAATCTTATGTTTTGCTTTCACATCAGTCTCCACAGTGATTGCTTCTCCTTCAAAGGTAATTACCTCACCAGCCGTAAGATTCACTAAGGCTACTGCAACATTATCTGAAGGGTTTACTTTTATTAATTTTTTTTGCATGATTCTAATTATATTATGATTGACTTATTTTCATATTGTTTGTTAAAATTAACAAACCCCTGTTCAATTCCATTGTTCTCAATTTCATTTAACGCTACAACCAAAGCCGCAGACAAACCGTTTACTTTTGATAAATCTTCACCCCAAAAATCAGTGTTTTGAAGCGTTTGCTGAACTACCTGTTCGCTATTTCCAGATTTCCAGATTTCCTGGAAAAACGTTGTAATATCACTGCTGTCATCCACTGGCAATATTTGCCCTTTCCAAGATCCCTGATAAAAACGAATCAGACAAGCAAATGCAAAAGTTAAATGAGCTGGTACTTTGTCGTATTTTGAAATATACCCTAAAACACTTGGCAACACTCTTACTTTAAATTTTGAAATAGAATTCAAAGCAATACTTGATAAATTATGTTTGATGAAAGGATTTCTGAAACGGTCTAAAACTTCCTCAGCAAAACTGTCCAATTCCGCCTTATCCATTGCAATAGTTTCATTAATCTCATCAAAAATGGCTTTATTGATAAAACCTCCTGTAAAGGAATTGTCTATAGTTTCTTTAACTGTTTCATTGCCATATAGTAGCGAAAACGGAACCATGGCTGTATGTGCACCATTCAGGATTCTTACTTTTCGAGTCCTGTATGGTTGCATATCGGCAACAATTTTTACATCCAGATTTGTTTTATGGAATGGCAATTTTTCTTTCAAAGCTGCTCCACCTTCAATTACCCAAAGGAAAAAAGTTTCGGCAGTAACAATTAAATTGTCAGTATAATCCAGTTGTTTATTGTATTCGTCAATTTCAGTTCTTGGGTATCCAGGTACAATTCTGTCAACTAATGTGTTGTGAAAAGTATTGCTCTCCAGTATCCAGGTTTTAAAACCTGCTTCCAGTTTCCAATCGTCACTATATTTCAGGATAATTTCCTTTAAGGTATCTGCATTGTTATTAATCAATTCACATGGAATGATAGCAAGCCCCTTTGTCGCATCTCCATTAAAATGTTTGAATCTTTCATGTAAAAGAACAGTCAATTTTGCAGGATAAGAACTTGGTGGTTGCATTGTAGGAGTATCACTGCTTACATAAGCTATCCCCGATTCGGTTGTATTTGAAATAATAAATGCCAATTCTTCCTCTTTGGCTAAGGCCAAATAAGCACTGAAGTCAGTATAGGGATTAATCCCGCTTACCAGATTGGTAATTAACTTTTTTTCTTGAATTTCCTGACCTTTTGTCAACCCTTTCATAAACAAAGTATACAATCCGTCCTGGTCGTTCAGCATATTTACCATTCCGTTCTCAATAGGCTGTACCACTGCAATACCGGCATTAAAATCCACCGTGTCGTTCAGCTCCTGAAAAGCGTAATCTATAAAAGCTCTTAAAAAATTACCTTCTCCAAACTGAACAACTTTAACGGGAAGTTTATTCTCTAATCCTAAATTTTTTCTATTTAATTTTTCCATTTTATATTTAAATAATTCGGTTTATATCTTTTTTTATTTCGAACAAATTGTAGTGCACAAGTGTTCTTTTATTTATTTCGGATTCTAGCTATTGTAGCTAGAGTTTCGTGCACTTTCAGCCTCAGTCCGTTATAATCTTTATTGGCCAGGATTTCATTTGAAATAAGCTGAGATCCAATTCCCACACAGGTAACACCTGCGTCAAACCATCCTTTTAGATTTTCTTCCGAGGTCGAAACACCTCCTGTTGGCATGATGCTGGTCCAGGGACAAGGCCCTTTTATTGCTTTTATAAAATTAGGCCCATAGATGTCTCCAGGAAATAATTTTACAATCTCACACCCTAACTCTTCTGCTCTGGCAATCTCGGTAAGGGAACCACAGCCCGGAGACCACAATACTTTTCGACGGTTACAGGCAATCGCAATATCTTCTCTTAAAACCGGGGTAACTATAAAATTTGCCCCCAATTGCATATACAGTGAAGCTGCCCCTGCATCCGTTATAGAACCAACCCCCAGGATCATTCCCGGTAATTCCGCTAATGCATATTTATTAAGCGCTCCAAAAATTTCAAAAGCAAAATCACCTCTACTGGTAAATTCCATTAGACGTGCTCCGCCATCATAACAGGCTTTTACAATTTTTTTTCCCAATTCAACATCGGTATGAAAAAACAAAGGAACCATCCCTGTTGCTGCCATCACATTTGCTACTTCTATTCTTGAATATTTTGCCATAATTTTTTATTTATCTTGATACTAATCCGGCGCCGTCGCCATCCAGCATATTTTCAACTTCTTTTAAGGTAACTAAATTGTAATCTCCTGCTATCGTATGCTTTAAACAACAAGCTGCAACTGCAAAATCCAGTGCTCTCTGATTATCGTTTGAAAATTCCAATAAGCCATAAATTAATCCACCCATAAATGCATCTCCACTACCGACACGGTCTACCACGGGAGTAACTTCTTTTACAGCTGCATTATAAATGGTTTTTCCGTCAAATAAAATACCTCCGATTCTTTGATGCGAAGCACTGACAGAATAACGCAGGGTAGTAGCGGCTGTTTTTAAGTTTGGACACAATTCAAACAACTTAGTATACAAAACAGGAAGTGTTTTTTCATCCTGATAATTCGGATTTACTTTCGCTTCTCCTAACATAAAATAAGCCGTATCGATATCTCCTAATATAACATTACTGTATTTTAACAGCTCCGGCATAACAGCACTTGGCGTTTTACCATATTGCCATAATTTAGATCTGTAATTGAGATCGCATGAAATCGTTAATCCTAACTGATGCGCTATTTTAACCGCTTCTAAACAGGCTTCAGCTGCACTCTCGGATATAGCCGGGGTAATACCACTCCAATGAAACCAGGTAGCTCCTTCTAAAACTTTTTCCCAATCAATTGCTCCCTTTTCAATGGTCGCCATAGCACTATGAGCGCGATCATACACCACATTACTACCTCTGGTTCCTGCACCCGTTTCAAGAAAATAGATCCCTAAACGTTCTCCCCCAAAAATTACATTTTTGGATTCTACGTTCATTTTTCGCATTTCTTTTAATGCGCAAGCACCGATTTCATTATCGGGAAGTCTGGTTACAAACTCCGCATTTACACCATAATTAGCTAAAGAAACAGCCACATTAAACTCACCTCCACCATAGGAAGCCGTAAATGCTTTTGCTTGCTCAAAACGCAAATGTCTTTCTGTTGAAAGGCGTAACATTATTTCGCCAAAAGAGACTACTTTATTCATTATATATAAAATTAAATATTTGTCAATTTCATAAAATCTTCTCTTATAGGACTAAATACGTCTATAAGAATCCCCTCTTCCAGGCAAACAACACCGTGCATTGCATTAGAAGGAATATAAAAGGAATCTCCTTTTTTTAATACTTTTTTTTCATCAGCAATGGTTACTTCAAATGCACCAGCGCCAATATGAGTAACCTGAGTGTGATGGTGATTGTGCAAAGTACCTATTGCGCCACTATCAAATTTAACAATAACCATCATAATCCTATCATCAAATCCTACTATTTGACGTTGCACACCTTCACCTACAACTTCCCACTGTGTTTCGTCTTCTTTAAAAAAAAGATTGCTTTTTGCTAAATAGGTCATGATCCGGATACAATTTATGGTTCTTTAACTAATTAAAATTTGAAATACTCCTTGGCATTGTTATAACTAATATCGGAAACCATCTTACCAATCCATTCCATGTCATTTGGAAGCTCGCCTCTTTTAATTTCATCTCCTAAAAGATTACAGAGAATACGTCTAAAATATTCATGTCTTGGGAAAGATAAAAAGCTTCTTGAATCGGTCAGCATTCCAATAAAACAACTAATCAATCCCATATTAGAAAGTGCATTTAATTGTTTGGTCATTCCATCTTTCTGGTCTAAAAACCACCAGCCAGATCCAAATTGTACTTTCCCTTTTACGCTTCCATCATTAAAATTTCCAATCATGGTAGCCATTACTTCATTATCAGCAGGGTTTAGATTGTAAATAATTGTCTTTGTCAATTTATCTTTACTATCCAAAGCATTTAAAAAACCTGATAATTTTTGAGCCTGTGGATAATCTCCAATAGAATCCCATCCCGTATCAGGACCTAAAATCCTGTGCATACGAGCATTATTATTTCGCAGCGCTCCTAAATGAAACTGCTGAACCCATCCATATTCATGGTAAGTTTCACTTAAAAACAATAAAATAGCACTTTGAAACTTTAAAGCTTCACCAGTACTAACTTCCTTATTTTCTCTTTTCTTTTTGAATATTGCATTTACTTCACTTTCGGTAAAGTTTTCAAAATAAATCTGATCCAATCCATGGTCGCAAAGTTTGCAGCCATTTTTATCAAAATATTCAATTCTGTTTTTTAAAGCAGTACACAAATCAGTATAGGAACTAATTGCAATACCCGCCACTTCACCTAAAGTATCGATATAAGAATTATACCCGTCATTTGAAATCAAAATAGCTTTATCTGGTCTAAAAGCAGTGCTAACTTTAGTTTCAAAAGAACTTTTCGCCAATTGTTGGTGGTATTCCAATGTATCTATTGGATCCTCAGTGGTACATACAAATTCCGCATTTACTTTTCTTAGCAAATTCTGAGTGCTATAAGCAGGAGAATTTATTTTTTCTGAAGCTTCAAGGTATATTTTTTCCGCCGATTTTTCGTTTAATAAATCATAAATGTCAAAATAACGTGCCAATTCCAGATGCGTCCAATGGTACAACGGATTACGCATCGTATAAGGAACTGTTTTTGCCCAGTTCATAAACTTATCTTTATCGGAACCATTACCCGTGATAAATTGCTCATTTATCCCCAAAGTACGCATTGCACGCCATTTGTAATGATCCCCATTTATCCACACCTTTGTAATAGTATCGAAAATTGTATTTTCAGCAATATGTTGCGGTGATAAGTGGTTATGATAATCTATAATAGGCTGATTTTTAGAATAATTATGATATAATTCTTCAGCGTATTTATTCTCTAATAAAAAATTGTCGTTTATAAATGTTGTAGCCATTCTAAATTTTTAAAATATTAATCCTCGTTTGAAGGTTTCCCAATGGTAGCTAAAATTCCACCATCAACATATACAATTTGTCCATTAACAAAATCACTCGCTTTCGATGCTAAAAAGACAGCAGCACCTGCTAAATCTTCCGGATTGCCCCAACGCGCAGCTGGTGTTCTGCTAATTATAAATTCATTAAACGGATGCCCGTCAACACGAATAGGTTCGGTTTGTGTTGTTGCAAAATAACCCGGACCAATTCCATTCACCTGAACATTATATTTAGCCCATTCTGTAGCCAAATTTCGGGTAAGCATCTTCAATCCTCCTTTTGCAGCAGCATAGGCCGAAACACTGTTTCGCCCCAATTCACTCATCATCGAGCAAATGTTTATTATTTTCCCTTCTTGTCGCTCAATCATTTGCTTGGCAACCAACTGTGACATAATAAAAGGTCCTACTAAATCTACATCTATCACTTTCCTGAAATCACTAACAGGCATTGTAATTGCCAACTCTCGCTTAATAATCCCAGCGTTATTAACCAGTATGTGAATAGCTCCTAATTCTTTTGTAATCAATGCTATGTTTTCTGCCGCTGCTACTTCATCAGTCACATCAAACAAATAACCAGACACGGTGTATCCTTTGCTTTTATAATAGCGTAGGGCTTCTTCCATTTTTGCCGGAGTTGTCCCTGTAATTACAAGTTCCGCTCCTGCAATTGCCAATCCTTCCGCCATTGCCAGTCCCAAACCATGAGTTCCTCCGGTTATGAGCGCTCTTTTTCCTTTTAAATCGAATAAATCCATAGTTCCTTATCTTAATTCATTAGGTGCAAAAATATCCATGTCGCCATAATCTAAATTCTCTCCCGCCATTCCCCATATAAAAGAATAGTTTGACGTCCCGGCACCTGAGTGAATAGACCATTCAGGAGACAAAACGGCTTGGTGATTTTGCATAAAAACATGTCTTGTATTTTGGGGCTCCCCCATAAAATGACAAATCGTCTGTGGCTCTTCTATGTCAAAATAGAAGTAGGCTTCCATACGTCGGTTGTGTGTGTGAGCCGGCATGGTGTTCCATACATTCCCTGGTAACAATTCGGTAAGTCCCATTTGCAACTGACAGGTCTCCACTATACTATTAACAATCAGTTTGTTTAATACTCTTCTATTGGCTGTTTTTTCCTCTCCCAACTGAATCACTTCAGCATCCTCTTTTCCGATCTTTTTGTTTGGGAATTTTTTATGTGCCGGGGCCGAATTAATGTAAAATAAAGCCTGCTCCCCTTTTGCACTTGAAAAAAGAACTTCCTTGCATCCCTGACCTACATAAAGCGCTTCTTTTTTATCTAAATCATAGTCCACACCATCAACCGTAACGGTACCGCTTCCTCCTACATTTATAATCCCTAATTCTCTTCTGTCTAAAAAGTTTTCAGACTTCAAATATGGAATTGTTTCTAATTTCAAACTCCCCTCTACAGGCATTATACCACCAACAATATACCTATCATACATAGAATAAGTCAGTTGTATTTCATTGGCAACGAATAGATTTTCAATTAAAAATTGTTCTCTCAATTCGTTTGTTCCATATTTCTTTACGTCTGTAGGATTCGAGGCGTATCTAAAAGAAAAATTTGTCATATTAAAATAGTTTATGTAATCGATTGCACAAATATACTTTTTAATTGTAATACTTTATATTTTTTTCATAAAAAAAATGTTACAACTGTAAAAAAAATAACACAATTAGTTTCATTTGACAAAAAATAAAGGATTTTTTTTACAATCATGAGGTAAAACACCGCAACTGACACGTAATAATCAATATCCTAAATAGTCTTGCCCAAAATTCCAACTATGCATCCAAAACTGCTTATTTCAGTAGTATCAGGTCACTTTTTGCCCTGAATAAACCCTGCTACTGCCAAGTATAATAAAGCGCCCTGTTTCCTAAGCGAAAAAGGACTCCCTAAGACATGATTTGTATTAAAAATAGAAAAGGACAAAGCGTTCACTTTATCCCCTTAAATTATTTCATTTTCTTATTTTTCCAAATTACCATCTACCAATCTCCAAATGGACAACGGGTTGTCTCTTCGCAGCGCAATAGGCAACAGTGTATCCGGATAATCCTGAAAGCATACCGGTCTTACAAAGCGTTTGATTGCATTTGATCCCACAGATGTTGATTGTGGTGCCGTTGTTGCAGGATAAGGCCCTCCATGTACCATAGCATGGCAAACTTCAACACCTGTCGGATATCCATTAACCAATATTCGACCTACTTTTAATTCCAAAATATCAAATAGCTCACTGTAGTCAGCAAAATCTTTGGCTGTCCCAAAAACGGTAGCTGTAAGATGTCCGACCAAATTTCTGGCCGCTTTAAGAATTTCTTCTTTTGTCTGGGCTTCAACCAGTACGCTTGATGGTCCAAAGTTTTCTTCAGACAAATTCTCGTCGTTTTCAAAGTAATTCGCTATCGTCGTTTTAAATATTCTTGGTGTTGCACTGTTCGGTGCTTTCGCTGCTAAACCTACTGCAAATTCCTCAACTTGGGCAACACCTAATGTTTTTTGCACACCTTTGTCATAGGCATTTTTCATTTCAGGAGTCAGCATTGTTCCGGCAGGGACTTCGCTAACTTTATTATTCAATTGGTTGTAAAACAACGCTATATTTTCTGTTTTATGAACAAAAGAAAGTCCTGGATTCGTGCAAAACTGTCCTACCCCAAGTGTAATGGAGCCCGCTAAACCGCTAGCGATCTCTTCTGCTTTTTCTTCAAGGGCACCCGGTAAAATAAACACTGGATTGGTGCTTCCCATTTCTGCGAAAACCGGAATAGGCTCTGCTCGGGCATTAGCATATTCAAATAAAGCTTTACCCCCGCCGTAGGATCCTGTAAATCCTACTGCCTTTATACCTGGGTGTTTCACTAAAGTTTCACCCACAACTCTGGAGTTTCCGTGTACCAATGAAAAAGTTCCTTCCGGCATACCGCAAATTTTCATCGCTTTTAGGATTGCACCCGACACCATTTCGGAAGTTCCCGGATGTGCCTTATGCCCCTTTACTACAACAGGACAACCTGCTGCCAGAGCTGATGCGGTATCACCACCTGCTACTGAGAAAGCCAGTGGGAAATTACTCGCTCCAAATACAGCTACAGGGCCTAAAGGCATTAATTGGTGACGGATATCCGATTTAGGCAAAGGAAGCCTGTCCGGAACAGCCGTGTCAATTCGGGCATCAACCCAAGAACCTTCTCTTACAACGGAAGCAAATAACTTTAACTGACCAACAGTTCTCCCTCTTTCTCCCTGCAATCTTGCTAATGGCAATGCAGTTTCCAAATGACATCTTTCCAAAAGAGCATCTCCCAGATTCAAAATTTCATCACCGATACAATCTAAGAAATCAGCGATACTGTCTTTGTCTTTTTTTCTATAAATTGCAAAAGCTTCCTGAGCTTTTTGTACCGTAGCATCTATTTGGCTTTCAGTTGGATTTATGAATTCCCCTACCAATTGTTCATTGTTAGCGGGATTTATTGCGTAGAATTTTCCTGAATTATTCATTTGTGTTATATTATGCGTTGTTACCTATTTCTAATAAACCGAACAAAACGTTAAGAAAGTCGGTTTTCAGCATTGTTTTTTACTTCAGAAGTGCTTCTTCTTTGTTTATGATTTCCTGAAGTTCCAATAATTCGGCTGCAGAAGGCATAATTAATGGTGCACGAACATCTCCCGCACTTTTACCCACTAATTGACAACCCGCCTTGATTAAACTTACAGAATAGCCTTGGTTCTTACTTCTCAGGCGAATAAAAGGAACAAAAAATTCTTTTATTATCAGGTTTACTTTTTCTGTATCCCCTGCTCTAAGCGACTTATAAAAATGATTGGCTAATTTTGGAACAAAATTAAATACAGCAGAAGAATACGTATTTACCCCTATCGATAAATAGGCTTCCGAAATAATTTCTGCAGTAGGAACTCCTCCAATATAAACCAAGCGATCCCCTATTGATTTAATGGTAACGTTTAATTCTTCTATATTTCCGGTCCCGTCTTTCAAAGCAATAAAATTTGGACAGGCATCCGCCAGTTTTTTTATCTGTTCTCCTGACAATACCCCATTAGCCCGATTGTAATAAATCACAGGTAATTTTGTATTCTGCATTATCGTTTTAGCATATTCAACTATTCCGCTTTGAGGACATTCTGTTAAATAGGGAGGCATTAGAAGCAAAGCATCTATTCCGGCTTCTTCAGCAATTTTGGCAAATTCAATAGCTTCAGGAATACTTCTTCCGACACTTGAAACCGTAGGAACTCTTCCATTAACTTTTTTTGAGGTTATAGTAACAATTTGTTTGTACTCTTCCTTTGACAGGGAAAAAAATTCTCCAGTTCCACCTGCTACGAAAACAGCTGAAACATCATGACTTACAAACCATTCTAATCTGTCTGTAAAAGTGACTGCGTTAAACTGCCCATTTTCATCCATATCCGTTATTGGAAAAGATAACAATCCATCGCGTAATGCATTTTCAATTCTTGTGTACGATAATTCCATTGTAAATAATTTTTAAAATTTTATATTCAATTTCTATGTCAGTGGTCCCGGATTAAACAAAACCAAATCATTGTGCAATCCCAATATATCACAAGCCACCTTTTTCTTTCCGCTGGCCACGTCGAGAATTAAGAAAAACAATTCCCAACCCATTTCCTCAATTGTCTTTTCCCCCGATGCAATCTGTCCTGCATCCAAATCAATTAAATCAAACCATCTCTGACTTAATTTAGAATTCGATCCCACTTTAATAACCGGCACCATTGACAAACCGTAAGGTGTTCCTCTGCCAGTCATAAAAACATGCATGTTCATGCCAGATGCCAATTGTAAGGTCCCACAAACAAAATCACTTGCTGGTGTTGCAGCAAAAGACAATCCTTTTTTACGTATTTTTTCACCAGGTCCAAGCACGTCTACTATGGGGCTTTTGCCCGATTTAGCAATAGATCCCAAAGCTTTCTCCACTATTGTGCTTAGTCCGCCTAATTTATTCCCAGGTGTTGTATTGGCACTTCGATCGACCTGCCCTTGCAAAAGGTAATCATCATACCACTTCATTTCATCTAAAAGTGCTCGTCCAACGGAAGGATTAATGGTCCTTGGAACCAGTAAATGTATCGCATCCCTCACTTCAGTAACTTCAGAAAACATAACGCTTCCACCCGCTCTGACTATTAAATCGGTTGCAAATCCTGCAGCTGGATTAGCAGTTAAACCAGAAAAGGCATCACTCCCTCCACATTGCATTCCTACCACTAAATCGGAGGCAGGACACGTTTCTCTTTTGCGCTTGTTTAAACTTTTCAAATGCGTTTCAGCCGTTTCCATAAGTCCTTTCACCATATCATTGAAACCATGAAACGACTCGTCTTGCATATAGGTTATACTGGAATGAGTTTCATCCGAAGCTACAGCAGCACCCTCCTTGCTTTGAGGTAAGAGACTTTCAGGCCTTAGTTTTTCACAACCCAGTCCTATGATCATTATTCCTCCGCCAAAATTTGGATTTGCAGCAATATTCTTAATGGTCCTAATCGGCACAATTGCTGCAGGAGCATTTATAGCAACGCCACATCCATAAGTATGATTGAGTGCTACAACATCATCTACGTTTGGATATAAAGGAAGTAATTCCTGTTTTATTTTCTTCACCAGATGCTCGGTTAAACCAGCCACACACTGAACACTGGTTGTAATACCTAAAACATTCTTTGTTCCTACACTGCCATCTGAATTTCGATAGCCCTGAAAGGTATATCCCTCCAAAGGTTCTACAACAGGAATACTGTTATCTGACAAGGAAATAAATTGCAAATCAGGAGGACTTGGCAAGGACATTTTAGATTCGTCGATCCATTCTCCCTGCTTAATTAATTTATTTGCATACCCGATGGTTTGTCCGTATCGGATAATTTCCTTTCCCAAAAGTATATCGCATAAGGCAACCTTATGTCCCGAAGGAATATATTGCACTAAAACTGTTCCGTCTTCCAGTAAAGTCCCCTCGGCCAAACCGAGTGCGTTGGTTACAATTCCAACATTATCTTCTGAAGTCGTTTTTATTATTGTATTATTAGAAGCCATTTTTATTTATGTAAAGGGTAAGACTTTAGAGAGAATCATTATGGCAATAAGACCTGAAAAACCCATTACCATCGATAGAAAAGAAAAATGACGAATCGTTTCTTTTTCTTCCATCGCACACATTTCAGTTACAATCCAGAAAGCACTGTCATTCATCCATGTGAATATTTTAGAACCACATCCAATGGCCAGGGCCACATAAACCGGATGGAATTCCAGACCTGTGCTGCTAATACCGCTCATAACTCCGGCAGCGGTTACCATGGCAACCATTGCTGAACCTTGTACGGTTCGAACAGCAGCCGTTATAAAAAAAGCCAAAGGCAAAACAGCCATCTGATAACTTGCAGCCAGACTGCTTAGACTAATTCCGATTCCGGTTTGCTCCAGCATCTTTCCGAAAACCCCTCCTGAAGTGGTTATCAGGATAATCACACCGGCACTGCTTATAGATTCCGTGATTACTTTTTGGAAATTTTTAGTTTCCTTTATCCTTGACCATAATAAAAATACTGCTATCGCTGCAGAAATTGCTAATGCAATATTAGGATCCCCTAAAACAGCAAAAGCCGAATTCCAGTGCTTTTCAAATGAACTCACGTTAGCCTGACTTACCTTATTGGACATTTCAGAAAAAGTATTGACTGTAATTAAAACTAAAGGCAGTACGACCGGCATAACAGAAATCCATAAACCCGGTAATTCTGAATTGTCTTTTTCGGCTAGAGTTTTTAGATCTTCAATACTCACATCCGGAGTATCACGCATGGGTAAATTCCATTTTTTATTAGCCCAAAGCGCATAAACATACCCGCACAAACTAGTGAATATCCCAATAATAAATCCTCCCATTATCATCGTTCCGGTATCAATCCCTAAGGCTTGAGCAACAAACAATGGACCTGCGGCTGGCGGCACTAATGAGTGCGCCATAACTCCACCGGCAATAACCATCATTAGGTAAAGGCTATATTTTTTAGGACTGTGAATTCCTAAACTCTTTATAAGGGGAAGCATCAAATAAAATACGGTTTGAAAGAATACTGGAATTGCCAATAAGAAACTACCGCTCATTAAAGCCAGGGAAGCATTCTTCTTACCAAACAACGCCAGGAAACTGCGCACAATACGTTCAGCACCTCCACTTTTCATTAAACAAGCTCCAATAATAGAACCTAAAGCAATTAAAATCCCAATTTTTCCACTGGTATTCCCAAAGGAATCTGCCAATCGTTTTCCAATTCCCTCGTTGGACAAAGACTGCGCATCTTGAACCGACATTCCTTTATTAACCGCATATTCATAAATAAGGTCTGGCGAGGTCAATAAACCAGTTACTAAAGCGGCCAGCAATAAAGAAATAACGGCATGTAATTTAAGTACGATGATGCAAAAAAGAACTACTAAAGTCCCTATTAAAATGATATAAATCGGATCCATTTACTAAATTTTTTAATGTTTTGTATAACTCCTAATCAAAATTTGAAATTGGTTAAAACCGATTTACAAATCTGTTATTGGACTGTATTTAGGAACTAAAGCTTTCATTACACCCCAAGCAATAAGATAGGCTACTGCACAAATAACAAACATGATAGAGTAACCGGTCTGAATATGCCCCAGGGCTTCATAATGATCAAACAAAGCACCTCCGAGTTTTGTTACTAATACTCCTCCGATTCCACCAGCCATACCACCTATTCCAATTACAGAACCAATGGCTTTCTTAGGAAACATATCCGATACTGTTGTAAAGATATTTGCGGACCATGCCTGATGCGCAGAAGCACCAACCCCAATCAATAAAACCGGAATCCAAAAACTAATATATCCTAAGGGTTGCGCTAATAAAACAACCATAGGGAAACAAGCAATTAACAGCATCGCCTTCATTCTTCCATCATAGGGTGTATACCCTTTTTTAATAAAATAAACAGGAAACCATCCTCCACCAATACTACCAATCATAGTCATACTGTACAGTACTGCTATAGGGAATACAATATCCGTCTTAACCATCCCGAATTGTGCTTCCAGGTACTTTGGCAACCAAAACAAAAAGAACCACCAAATACCGTCAGTCATAAATTTACCAAATACGAATGCCCATGTCTGTCTGTATCCCAATAACTTAACCCAGGTAATTTTTTCTTCACCTGACACTTCTTTAATCTCAACTTCAGCTCCATGTTCAGCATTGATATAAGCCAATTCTGATTGCGACAGTCTTTTTTGCTTTTCCGGTTTTTCGTAAAATACGAACCAGAAAAACATCCATATAAAACCAATTGCACCTATTATAATGAAAGCGGATTGCCAACCCCAGTTTACCGCAATCCACGGAACAGTTAATGGCGCTAGGATAGCTCCGATATTGGAACCTGAATTAAATATTCCTGTAGCGAATGACCTTTCTTTTTTAGGAAAATATTCAGCAGTTGCTTTAATTGCAGCAGGGAAATTCCCCGACTCTCCAAATCCTAAAACTGCTCTTGAAAGCATAAATCCGGCAATGGAAATAGGCACTGCACTAAGACCAACCCAGGTAAGTACATTTGAAAAAACACCCCCAATCGGAATGGCGTAGGCATGCATTATTGCTCCAAGTGACCAAATTATTATGGCAAGAATATAGCCCCATTTAGTACCCATTTTATCAATTAACCTTCCTGCAAATAACATTGAAAATGCATACACGAATTGAAATACGGCAGTAATATTTGCATAGTCACTATTGCTCCAATTAAACTCTTTCGATAAACTTGGTGCCAGAAGACTTAATACTTGTCGGTCCAAATAGTTAATAGTGGTAGCAAAGAAAAGTAGACCGCAAATCGTCCACCGGTAGTTTCCAATAGCTTTATTTGTTTCGTTCATAGTTTCAATTAATTATAGAAAGTTAAATATTAAATTAGTTTTGATTACATCCTGATTCACAAATGACAATTAAAAGCAGTTTCATTTATTATACTTCATGTCGAAAATAAAATACTGTCTTTCAATTAATTATCAGACCGCTTTTGCAAGAAACTTCAAATTGAATTGATTTAATGTAATCGATTGCACAAATATACTTTTTAATATTTATATTCCAAACTTTTTAAATATTATTTTAAAAATGCGACTTAAATAAACATATAGTATAAAAAAAGTATTATTAAATTATATATTTTAGAAAATAAATGTTAAAGCTGAAATTTACATAAAATCAGCAAATTAAAACAATTTGTCCACTAACGGCAATTATAAATTCCATAAAAACAGACCTGTAAAGCGCTTGGTTTTTACACTAAAAACAAAAAATTAACCTTTCGAAAAGCAAAATATCATTCTTTTTCATTTTACACCTGCTCTCCCTTATTGCATCCCAAGGCTTCAAATAGCCCTAAAAAAAATACAAAACCCTACACGCGCACATAATAAAGTGTCACTTTTACACTTGTACGTATTGCACAGTCCAATCTTATTTTTATATTTGTAATTGTCATTTTGACTTTTGTTAATATAAAATGATATCATAAATACTAATTACAAGATAAAATGAAGAGATTAAAAGGAATAACTTGGAATCACACCAGAGGCTTGTTACCAATGGTAGCAACAGCTCAGCGTTTTACCGAACTAAATCCAGGAATCGAGATTAGCTGGGAGAAAAGAAGTTTACAAGATTTTGCAGACAGTTCAATAGACGATTTGGCGAAGCGATTCGACCTATTGGTGATTGACCACCCATGGACTGGTTTTGGAGCCCAAACAAATGCTATTTTGCCTTTGTCAGATTATCTTTCGTCAGATTATATAGAAGACCAAGAAGTAAATACGGTTGGTCGTTCCTATGAAAGCTATGTTTTCAGCAATAAACTATGGGCATTACCAATAGATGCCGCCACACCGGTAGCAGCTGCCCGATTGGATATTTTAGAAAGACAGGGACTAAAAGTTCCTGAAACTTTTGAAGATTTACTAGCTCTGGCAAAAAAAGGATTGGTGGCTTTTGCCGGTATCCCAATTGATTCGCTCATGAGTTTCTATATGTTTTGCTGCAGTCTTGGAGAAGCCCCTTTTCTATCTGAAGAAAAAGTAATTTCTCCAGAAACAGGAAAAAAAGCATTACAGATGTTTAGAGAATTGGCGCAACTAATAGACGTTGCCAATTTTAACAGGAATCCAATTCAGGTTTATGAAGCCATGGTGAACTCCGATGCAATAGCTTATTGTCCTTTCGCTTACGGATATTCTAATTATTCCAGAATAGGTTACAGTAGAAAATTACTTCATTTTTATGATTTGGTACGCCTGAACAACCAGCCGATGATTAGCTCGTTGGGCGGTACCGGTTTAGCAGTTTCTTCCTTTAGTGAAAACATTCCAGAAGCAGTTAGATATGCTGAATTTACAGGTTCATCCCAAGTTCAGCAAAACATATTTGCAGATAATGGCGGACAGCCAGGTCACTTACAAGCTTGGAAAAGCGACCGAATCAATCAATTGACCCATGATTATTTTAAAAACACTTTACCAACCCTGGAAAGAGCTTTCCTGCGTCCACGCTATTCCGGACACATGTACTTTCAGGATCATGCAGGTGATGTTGTTCGTGATTATTTAATGAATGGCGGGAACGAAGAACTAGTTTTAGAAGAGTTGAACGTGCTTTATGCCAAGTCTTTAAACCTACTAACTACATGAAACCACTAGAAGGATTAGTAGTATTAGAATTTTGCCAGTTTCTGGCAGGCCCGTCAGCAGGATTAAAACTGGCTGATTTAGGCGCAAGAGTAATAAAAATTGAACGACCTGTAAAAGGGGAAGCATGCCGACAGCTAAGTATCAAAGATCTTTTTGTTGATCAAAGCAGCCTGCTGTTTCATACTATTAATAGAAACAAAGAATCATTTGCTGCCGATCTAAAGAACCCTGAAGATTTAGCTTTAGTGAAAAAACTCATCGCCAAGGCTGATATTATGACCCATAATTTCAGGCCGGGCGTAATGGAGAAAATAGGATTAACTTTTTTAGACGCCTTGACCATTAATCCCAAAATAATTTACGGGACAATCACAGGTTACGGAGACAAAGGGCCTTGGGCTAAAAAACCCGGACAGGATTTGCTTTTACAATCACTATCCGGACTAAGCTGGTTAAGTGGCAGAAAAAGTCAAGGACCTGTTTCTTTTGGTTTAGCAGTGGCAGATTTAATGTGTGGGAATCATTTTGTTCAGGGAATTCTAACGGCATTGCTTAAAAGAGCAAAATCAGGGAAAGGAGTTTTGGTAGAAGTGAGTTTGCTGGAATCTGTTTTGGATATTCAGTTCGAACCAATCACTTCCTTTTTAAATGACGGGGGACAATTGCCTGAAAGAGGAGACGTTAAAGGAAGCGCTCACGCCTTTCTAAGCGCTCCATACGGAATCTATCAGACTCTCGATGGATACCTGGCGCTGGCGATGGGTGATTTGCTATTTATTGGGACACTTTTAGAAGTAGATTTAAAAAAGTACACCGAAAAACAGCAGTGGTTTTCTTCCAGAGATGAAATAAGAGATTTGTTAGCGGCCAGACTAAGCGGCCAGACATCCGAATATTGGATCGACTTATTGCAAAGCAAAGGAGTTTGGTGCTCAAAAGTACTGAATTACAATGACCTTAACAGTGAAGCTTTTGTGAATGATTTGCAATTGAAACAAACTGTAAAAAATTCAGCAGGAGAGACATTGGTTACAACCAGAAGTCCTATTCAACTGGACGGAGAAATTTTAGTTAACGCCAAAGCCGCACCTAAAGTTGGAGAAGACAATTTAAAGATACACGAACAATTTTTAAACGACTAAAAGTGAAACCATTAGAAGAGTATTTAATAGTAGATTTTAGCCAGTTCCTTTCCGGCCCGTCAGCCAGTTTGCGATTAGCTGATTTAGGCGCTCGTGTAATAAAAATTGAGAAACCTGGTACCGGAGACATTTGCCGTACCTTATATACTTCTGATTTGATAATGAATGGGGAATCTTCCATATTTCATACCATCAATAGAAATAAAGAATCTTTTGCCATCGATTTCAAACAACCGGAAGAATTAGAAAAATTAAAAAAATTACTCGCAAAAGCCGATGTGGTGCTGCATAATTTCAGACCCGGAGTAATGGAGAGAGTGGGTTTAGGATATGATGTCGTAAAAGAAATCAATCCTCAGGTGGTGTACGCCGAAATTTCGGGCTACGGAGCACACCCTGACTTAAAAGATCTGCCGGGACAGGATTTATTATTGCAATCTTTAACTGCCCTGACATGGCTAAGCGGAAATCAGGATGATGGGCCGGTACCTATGGGCTTATCTATTGTAGATATGTTGGCAGGCGCTCATTTAGCACAGGGTATTTTAGCAGCATTATATCGAAAAGCGACACATAATATTGGTGCAAGGGTACAGGTGAGTATGCTGGAATCTGCTTTTGATTTTCAGTTTGAAACCATTACTACCTATTTTAATGATCAGGGAGAATTACCAGTACGAACAAAAAGCAACAATGCACATGCTTATTTAGGAGCTCCCTATGGCATTTACAAAACCAATAATGGGTACTTAGCTTTAGCTATGGGTTCAATCCCTGTTTTAGCTGCCCTTTTACAATGTGATGCCCTCTTACAGTTTCCTGAGAATAAATTTAATTTAAGAGATGAAATTAAAAACATTTTAGCAACACATTTAGCGACTCAAAATACTGAATTTTGGTTAGGAATTTTGGAACCCGCAGATATCTGGTGCGCCAAGGTATTGAACTACCAGCAACTTTTTGCTGAAGAAGGTTTTAAGGTTTTAGATTTTGTACAGGAGGTTCAGATGATTGATGGATATTCCTACAGAACCACTCGATGTCCTATTAAAATTGACGGAGAATTTTTTACTTCAAGTAAAGGCTCCCCTAAATTAGGGCAGGATAATGAGACGATTTTAAAAGAATTTATTGACTGCTAATGGAAAAAATAAGAATAGCAGTTAGAAAATTCGCCCCTTTTGAAAGCACCTTACAAAAGCTATGGGACTTGTTTTGCCAGGAAAACAACATAAGTATTGAAGCCGAAATGATTCCGTTAGAACTTCATGACCTGTATCAGGAAACCATCACAAATAAAGGTTTAAAAAATGGAAGTTGGGACATTGCGCACCTCAATACCGATTGGATATTTGACGCTGTAAAGGAACAGGCTGTTCAGGATTTGACGCCCTTCATTGCTCAAAATGCCCCTCAAAATTATCCTGAAGGCTGGCATCAGTCTTTGCTGCATTTACAGCAAATTAATAATGCAACGTATGGATTGCCTTTTCATGACGGTCCGGAATGCCTGATTTTTAGAAAAGATTTATTTGAAGATGCAACCGAACAACTCAATTTCAAAAAGCGATTTGGTTACGAACTGCATCCTCCAAAAACATGGGAAGAATTTACTCAAATAGCTACGTTTTTCAATCGTCCTGATGAGGGTCTTTACGGATGTGTTTTTGCAAATTATCCTGACGGTCACAATATGGTTTTTGATTTTTGCCTACAGTTATGGACCCGAGGAGGATCGTTATTAGATGGGCAAAATAAAATAGAGATCAACACCCCTGCAGCAGTTAAAGCTTTGGAGTATTACAGAAATATCGTCAACAATACAAACGCTGTCCACCCCAAATCAAAAGATTTTGGTTCGGTAGAAGCTGGAATGGCTTTCGCCAAAGGCGAAGCTGCTTTGGCAATCAATTGGTTTGGCTTTGCATCGATGTGTGAAGTAATAGCGGAATCAAAAGTAAAAGGCAGAGTAGATATTGCGGAACTTCCCCATGAAAAAAACCATAAAACGGCTTCGCTTAATGTGTATTGGCTGTACACTATTGGAGCAGGAAGCAAGCATCAGCAGCTGGCATATGATTTTTTAAGATTTGCCACCACGCCCGAAGGAGATAAATTATTGACCAAAGAAGGAGGAATTGGCTGTCGCAAATCCACTTGGAATGACCCCGAAATTAATGAGACTATTCCCTTTTATCACAAATTGGGAATGCTCCACGAACACGCTTTAACCTTACCACAAATCCCAGTTTGGCCCAAAGTAACCGAATTGATAGAACAAATGGTACTTAAAGCACTAGAGAGTACTATTTCATCTGAAAAACTCCTGGAAGAAACACAAAAATCGATTCAAAAAATTATTTAAAAACATGAATATCCCGTACAAACCATTACTACCTGAAACGCAACAACCAATAATTATTATTGGAGCCAGTGGTATTGTGAAAGATGCCCATTTGCCTGCCTATGAAATGGCCGGGTTTAAAGTCTTTGGTATTACAAACAGAACACTTTCAAAAGCACATGATCTTACTCAGAAATTCAAAATAGAACACGTTTTTGAAACGGTTGCCGATGCAGTAAAAAATGCACCCGAAAATGCTGTTTATGACATTACAGTCCTGCCCGATCAATACATCGAAATATTAGAACAATTGCCAGACGGTGCAGCAGTTCTTATTCAAAAACCGATGGGCAATGATTTAGCGCAGGCCCGAGAAATTGTAGCGGTATGTGAGCGAAAAAAATTAGTGGCAGCCATAAATTTTCAATTGCGCTTTGCCTCTTTTGTAAGCGCAGCCAGACATATTATCAGCCAAGGAATCATTGGCGACTTATACGACATGGAATTTAAAGTGACTGTCAATACCCCATGGGAATTGTTCCCACTTATCAAAGAACACCCAAGGTTAGAAATACTTTTCCATAGTGTTCATTATATTGATTGTATTCGTTCCTTTTTAGGAAATCCAAAAGGTGTGATGGCAAAAACAGCAAAACATCCATTAAAAAAACTATCTTCCAGCAGGTCTTCCATTATTTTGAATTATGGTGAAACGATGCATGTGGTTATTAATACCAATCACGATCATCATTTTGGCCCTCAGAATGAAGAAAGCTATATTAAATGGGAAGGAACAAAAGGGGCCATTAAAGCTAAAATGGGCTTGCTGATGAATTACCCTGACGGATTGCCGGACCTGTTTGAATATGCAGTAGCTATTGAAGGAGATGAAAAAGAATACGAATGGAAAAAAATCGAACTGGAAGGTTCCTGGTTCCCGGAAGCCTTTATTGGCACCATGTCCAATCTGATGCGCTTCAAGGAAGGTTCCGATGAAAAACTGCACACAAGTGTACAGGACATATTAGAAACCATGAAAGTCGTTGAAGCTTGTTATATTAGCAATAAAAATGGTGGCGTTTCATTAGATAAATTATAATAAGTAAACATATGTATTTTAAGTCAACATTTTTCGAAGAGTATCAAATCAACGATAAACGGGTAACATTAGGCAGAACTATTACCGAAACCGATTTTGTAGTTCACGCTGGTCATACGGGAGATTTTTTTCCGCATCACATGGACCAGGAGTGGTGTAAGACGCAACCTTTTGGTCAGCGTATTGCCCATGGGACCATGATTTTCAGTATCGGCATCGGCTTAACAGCATCGGAAATTAATCCAGAAGCTTTTTCTAAGGGTTACGATCGCATGCGATTTGTGAAGCCGGTACACATAGGCGATACCATTCATTCTGAAATCACAATTTCTGAAAAAGGGGATGCAAAAAGACCAGAAATGGGCACCGTAACAGAACACGTGGAAATCATTAATCAAAAAGGAGAAGTGGTCTTAGTCTGCGATCATTTATTATTAGTTAAAAGGAAATAACGTTAAAAATCTAAATACAACCATGCAAGTAACAAACCAAATTGGCGACCAACATGAAGTCCCTGCTGAACAGGGCGCGGGAGCAAAATACCTGATACCTTTTATCTTAATTACCAGCTTATTCTTCCTTTGGGGAATGGCGCACAATCTGGACTCTATCTTAATTCCACACCTAAAAAAAGCGTGTGAATTAAACAATCGTCAATCCACATTAATTGATACCTCCGTGTTTTTTGCTTATTTCATTATGGCAATTCCTGCCGGAATGCTGATCAAAAGATTTGGCTATAAAAACAGCATTATTATCGGTTTATTAGTTTTTGCCACAGGTGCATTCCTTTTTGTTCCGGCGGCAAACACCAGGACTTATGAACTTTTCTTATTTGCTTTATTTGTGATTGGCTGTGGTTTAACAATTTTAGAAACCAGTGCTAACCCATATGCAGCTATTTTAGGCCCACCGGAATCTTCCTCTAAAAGATTAAATCTTGCCGCATCATTTAATGGTTTGGCTGCAATGGTTGCTCCGATTGTAGGTTCTTTATTTATCCTCTCTGGAAAAACCAATACACCAGAACAAATGGCTGCAATGCCAGAAGCAGTAAAAGCTGCCTATTTATTAGAAGAGGCTTCTGCTGTTAAAGTACCCTATATCATTTTAGGAAGCATATTGGTTTTAGTTGCTATATTATTCTATTTTATGCACTTGCCTTCAATGAAACCCCAACATACTGAGGTAGAAATTAAACCCGGTTTTTTCTCTGTTTTAAAATTTTCTCATTTGAGCTGGGCAGTAGTAGCGCAGTTTTTTTATGTAGGGGCTCAGGTTTGTATAACGAGCTTTTTTATAAGAATAGCGCAACAAGGCGCTGGCCTGGATGAAAAAACGGCTGGGTATTACCTTGGAATTTATGGATTTCTGTTTATGGCCGGCAGGTTTATCGGTACTTTTTTCTTAAAATATGTAAAAGATTATATTTTACTTTCTATCTATTGTGTCCTAAGTATTATCCTTTGCGTAATCGCCATTTACGGAACAGGAATTTATGTTATTTATGCCTTAGGCGGATTGGGGTTTTTCATGTCAATCATGTTTCCGACTATTTTCTCTTTAGGTCTGGTAGGATTAAAATCCAATACAGAAACAGGCTCATCCTGGCTCGTAATGTCTATTGTAGGTGGTGCAATACTCCCTTACGTAATGGGAACTTTAATCGATATGAAACATGATGATATTCAGGCTGGATATATCATTCCTTTAGTTTGTTTTGTAATAATCCTTTATTTCGGAGTATTTGGACATAAAGTAAAAACAGTTACTATTTAAGCACCAAAGATCTATTATTCTTATTGTCAAAACCCAAGGTAGTTCTCAGCATAAAACTGATACCACCTTGGGTTCTTTGTTTATCCAAATCAGTTGAATTACTCATGTACCTATTTTATGAGCCATATTGACACATGTGCATCTCATACATCCAAAGCCCCAGCTCAGCTCCTTACCGTTGTATTTGTACTTATAAGGTTCCGTAAACCTTTAATATACAAACCGGGCCTATTCATGACTTGTAAGAACGTTCTTTGACGAAATATAGGTAGTAGTAGTAGTAGTAGTAGTAGTAGTAGTAGTAGTAGTAGTAGTAGTAGTAGTAGTAATATTGAAATCTTAGTAAGTAAAATAAAAAACTTTCAAAATCAGAATTAATAGCTTCTTAAATTTAAAAAATACTAACTTTGAATAAAAAATTAGATGGAGGACATAAGATGGGAACAAAGGTTTTCTAATTTTAACAAAGCGCTAAGAAAATTAGAGGAATCAGTAGTATATATAAAACATAATTTTTTAGGTAAAAAAGATGAATTAGATTCTGAAAACTCAGATCATGTTGTTGATGAATTAATAAAAGAAGGATTAATTCAACGATTTGAATACACACATGAATTGGCTTGGAATGTCATGAAAGATTATGCCTTTTTTCAAGGTAACTCAACTGTTGGAGGTTCAAGAGATGCTACAAGAGAAGCTTACAAATTGCAGATAATAGAAGATGGCGAGATATGGATGGATATGATCCAAAGTCGTAATAAAACTTCTCATACATACAATGAGGAAATAGCAAACGACATGTTTGGCAAAATCATTAATGACTATTTCCCTTTGTTTTTAAATTTTAGAAAAACAATGGAAGAAAAAAGAAGTGGTGAACAAAGTAATTTATTCTAATGAACTATTTCGGTCTTTCTTCAAACAACATAATTAAAATTAATTCAGTCTTTACTAAATATTCTGACATTGATGAAGTCCTAATATTTGGTTCTAGGGCTAAAGGAAATTATAGAGACAACTCGGATATCGACTTAGCTATAAAGGGTAAAAACATCAATTTGTCAATTCTGCAAGAAATTGAAATTAAATTAGAAGAATTATACCTACCCTACTCTATTGATTTAATAAATTATACTACTATTGAAAACCCAGATCTAATAAATCACATTAATAGGATAGGAAAACAATTTTACAAAAAAGGGAATCTTTTACTCCCAATATAATACATATGTTTAGCCGCTTGCGGCAATTATCAAACTAGAAATTTTATAACTTCCCTTAGAATAAGACACAGCAAAGTTACCCCCTTTAGGCAGCTACAGTCGGTCGTCGGCATTGATGTGACAAAGCCCCATCTTATAAATTCCTATGTTGTCTGATTCATCCATCTATCACGCCTTGACTTTCTATTAATCTAAAAGAGTAGGTGCTACAGCAACAGCTTCCTCCCTATCTCCTTTTTTACGCCAATAATTAGCCAGTAAAGAACCGGAAACGTTCATCCACGGGCTAAATACCGCAGATGCCAATCCCAGTGTCGCTAATTTTCCCATTGAACCAGCGAGTCCTGATGCCATTCCGCCATTTTGCAAACCTACTTCAAAAGCAATAGTTTGACTGCTTTTCTCGTCCAAACCGCTTGCCCTACTTAGCCAATAGCCAAAAAAGTAACCCGCACCATTGTGCAATATGGAAGCCAGAAAAAGTAAAAAGCCTATTTGTAACAAATTATCTCTTCCGGCAGCAGTTGTAACTAATGTAAAATAGATGATTCCAAACATAGAAAAGTAAGGCATAATGGTATCAATAGCAGGATAAACCCTGTAAAGTAAATGATACAAAGACCCCACTATAATAGCTCCACATAAAAAACTGCCAATTTCCAGCAGAACCGCTGCAACACTTTCTGGAGCAAAGCCAAAAGAATCAGCAAAAAAGAACATCATCACAAGCCAAATAGCAGACAGAATACTTAAATACGTGATTTTTCTTTGCGCCGCAATTCCATATGTTTTCAAAATATCATGAATCATCGCTCCGGCTAAAGGTACAAGCACAATTTTTATGATTTCCATCATCATGCTAAAAAATTTTACCTCAACCAATGTACCTGCAAATATTTTCATCAAAAACGGGGTCATTATAGGTGCTGCCAAAGTAGACATTGCCGTTACGGTAACGGATAAAACTAAATTCCCTTTTGCAATATAGGTCATAACATTGGAAGCCAACCCACTGCTGCAAGAACCAATTAAGATAATCCCAGCTGCAATTTCAGGTTCAAAATCGAAGGTTTTGGCTATAATAAAACCCATAAGCGGCATTATGGTAAAATGGCCCAGCAAACCAATAAGAACTCCTTTTCCAGACTTGCGAATACCGGTAAAATCCTTAATGCTCATTTGAGTTCCCATTCCAAACATCACCATTTGTATAATGGTTAGAATGAGCCACTTGTTGCGCAAATCAAAACTTCCAATATGCAAGAAGGCTTGGGGATATATTAATCCTGCAGATACAGCAGCAATAATCCAAAATGTATATTGGTAACCACTTAATAGTTTCAGATGTCCTACCCCAATGGCAATACTCGAAAAGCCTAAAATCAATCCCATTTTCCAGACAAGATCAATTTGCTCAAGCCATCCAAAACCAGCAGCTATGAAGAGTATAAGGGCAGACCAAAGAAAATATTTACGCATACGATTAAATTTATTAAAATGTGTTATCTGATAAGCACTAATGGGGATCGTCTAAAAATACAACTCGGCCAGTTTTTTCATTGCAATTGCCGGACTTGCCAATATTGGAATCCTTTTTTCTTCAGCACTTAGGCTGTCCACAACCCGAGCCATTGAAGCTTGCGCTAAAACAATTACATCCACTTCCTTCATTAATTCTTTTAACGCTTCGGCTACCATTTCATCGTGCTTTGCAGTATCTCCACTCATTAAGGCTTCAAAAGCTCCTTCACATAATTTTGAAGAGATTGTTACTTCTTTTCCTGCTAATTCTGCTCTTCTTCTTACCAAATCACTAGTTGGTTCCAAAGTTGTAGGCAAAGTAGCTATTACACCTATTTTATTGCCTATTTGCACCGCTTCATCAGCCATAGCCTGATCTACTCTAATTACAGGAACACCGCTTAATGTAGCGGCTGTTTCGATAGCTACGCCGATTGACGAACAGGTTACCAATATCACATCGGCACCTGCACCTTCAGCAGCCAGTATGTGATTTACAACTCTGGAAGCAGTATTGGGCATTACTTTCCCTTTTTTGATAACATCTTTAATTAAACTGTCATCAACTATATTGAAAGTTTCTACGCCTTTTAAGAATTCGTTGCTTAATTGTTGAAACAAAGGAACCAATGTTGCCGATGTATGTACAAAGCCTAATGTTTTTGCTTTCATAATTTTTCTCCTTTTAAAACTTTAATAAAATAATCGGCGGTACCAACTTGGCCTCCTTTAAAATTTAATTCTAATCCATTCACCAAATCATTATCCGAAATGGCCTTACAAAGTGGAGCTCCCGGAGCCAATGGCGCAATCATTTCTAATGCCAAAATATCCAATTCTGATGCGGCATAACTGGAAGTATCACCACCGGCAAAAAGGATTCTCTTTATTTTTATAACCGCCAGCACTTCCTTTATAATTTGTCCTAAAACGCTGCCGTAAATTTTACCGGCGTACTTTTGAATATCCTTTTCAGCTACTCCATTTTGTTTAAAATAGTGCTCTGTTGCTGCAATACGGGGATCACTTGGACCCAAACTCGTATGTATTATTGTGCTATTGCCATTGTTTATATTGCGAACAACCTGAGAAACCGTCCTTTTAATAATTGCTGCCTGCTGCTCCCTGTCTACAGCCTGGCTTTCCAAAGGGATTTCTAAAAATCCATTTTCCAGCGCATACTCAATTTGTCTTCCTGTAACCGGAGAACAACTCCCGGATAAAACCAGTAGCGGTCCAACTTCTCCCGGGGACACAAATTCAATTTCATTTCCAATAATTCCTTCCTCTTTCCATGCCAAACCTAAAGCCATTTCAATCCCGGATGAACCAACAGAGAAAAGCGTTTTTTCTTTTCCAAGTTGATGAAAAACACTACCAATAGTTCGCAAATGCCCCAAATTAAAAGTATCAAAAAACAAAATTTCAACACTGTCTTTTGCCGCTATTGCGGACAGCACTGCTTCTTTTCCACTCTCTAGGGCAGTTACATCAATCAGACCTATCGCTTTAGACGTTTGCTTTGCTAAATGCAGCATCAAATCAGCTTCGTGAGCGGGCGTTACGGGATGTTTACTCATAGAAGGATGTCGGTCTATCCGGTAAATTGCGCCATCTCCAACGGTTCCCATTCGGGCAAATAGATTTCCAAAAACACAAAATCTTCCCAAATGTGGGGCTCCAGGAGAAACCAACACCGTTTTTTGATTAAAAACAGTACTTCCTATTTCAATTGCTTTACCAATGCTACCGACATGTGGCGCCGAATCAAAAGTAGAACAGACTTTATAATGAAAATGAGCGGGTTTAAAATTTTTTAGATTTTCAAAAGCAGGGAAAAGTTCAGCTTCCATATCTAAAGGAGACAGCGACCTGCTTTTTCCAGCCAAACCTATGGCTTGTATTCCACTAAATCGGTCTACCTCTTTTTGCTGCGGTTCTCTCAGAAAAAGAACTGTTTTCACTCCGGCTAATGTCAGGAATTCAAGCGCATCAGTCGAACCTGTAAAATCATCGCCATAAAAGGCTAATAATAATTGCTCCTCCTTTTTCATTCTTTGGAAAATTTCTTAACCGATGCTGCAAATTCAGGATACTGTTGCGCAATTTCTGCAACAGACAAACCTGCAACAGCTCCAGTCCAGGCTTGTTGAAGCGCATTTACTCCTTCTTTTGGACCCATTGGATGTGCCAAAATACCGCCTCCTGCCATGTATAACAGATCGGTAGTTTGTGTTCTTCTGTAGGTTTCTACTGCCTGACCACCCCACTGACCTGAAGAAACTACAGGCAGTATTTCATTTCCGCCAAGAAATGGTTTTAAACACGATTGGATAGAAACAACTACAGAATCGTCCGACTCCCAAAATTTATTTTGAATGCCGTTTACATGCAGTTGATCTACTCCTGCTAAACGTTGTATTTTTTGATAAGCGGGAAATTCAATTCCAAGTAATGGATGTCTGTTTAACATTCCCCATCCATTTCTATGACCATGAATCACAAGGTCTCCCTGGTCGCAAATTTTCTTTGTACCACTTAAGCCAACACTGTTGACACTAATCATAGCACAACTTCCCTTTTCTTTTTTTATTAAATCATATTTTCTTTGCATTTCATCAATTTCATCGCTGATATTGAATGCATACATTACTTTTTTTCCAGTCTGCTGTTCGTGATTTCTGATCACTTTCATTATGGCTTTAACCCTGTCATCAAAAGGAGAATTTGCAGCAGACCCCATCAGCTCATCGTCTTTAATAAAATCAATTCCGGCGTCAATCAATGTTTTCACCAAAGTGGCTGTTTCATCGATATTCATTCCAATACTTGGTTTTATGATTGTTCCGATCATTGGTCTATCGCCTACCCCACACGATAATTTAGAACCCCTAATACCAAATTTTGGTCCTCTAAAATGATTTTTAAAAGAATCCGGAAGTTCAAAATCCATTAGTTTTAAACCCGTAAACTGTGTTATCTCATATAAATTCCCTTGCAAAGTACTAATCAATACCGGCAAATTGTACCCGAAATTTTCTATAGACCAACTTACTTTAACCTTTGCTTTTTGATATTTTTTCCCAGGAATACTGCCCCCTGGAATGGAAGGTTCAGCTGCTGTTTCTAATAATTCAATAGCCTCAACTCTAGCTGTAAAACGTTTTTTCAATTCTTCGGTTTCACCCGGAACGGCTACAAAAGTCCCCGATGATTGTTCACCAGCCAATACAGCTGCAGCTTGTTCTACGTCATAAGGCGTTTCGATAAGATATTCTGCAAAAACTCTTTCCATTATTCTCTTTTAAAGCATTAGTTTATTCCATAGAACAGCTTAGATTACAACGCTGTCATTTCCTTGTTGGTGTTACTCCACCTTTATCACAACGGAAGATGTTGTAATTCCATTTCCTGCTGAAGCAGTCAGTTTGATGTCTTCCTTCTTCGAATTCGATTGAATGATCACAATACATTTACCATTATATACTTTACAGGAATTGGCTTTAAACGAATCCAGACTGGCTTGATAGCCATTATCCACGCCAACCAATTTTCCCCCGCCACTAACTTCAAAATTAATCAGGTCATTGGCGTTGGGCACTAGATTCCCATTGGTATCCGTAACGGAAACCGTTACATATACCAAATCATAACCATCGTTTTGTATTTTTTGCTTATCACCCTCTAAAGCTATTTTAGCTGCGGCCCCTGCGGTATGAATTTCTTTTTCTAAAACTACTTTTCCGTTCTTTCTGGAAATCGCTTTTAGAGTTCCCGGTTCATACTTCACTCTCCAGGAAATATGCAAATCATCGTTTTGTTTGGCTTTTGTCCCTAAGGACTTACCGTTCAGGAACAATTCTACCTCATCGGCATTATTATAGTAGGCCCAAAGATCCACTTCCTGACCTGCTGTCCAATTCCAATGCGGAAAAATATGCAAAACTGCTTTGGTTGTCCATTCGCTTTGGTACATATAATATACATCCTTTGGAAAACCTGCCAAATCAATAATTCCGAAATAAGAACTTCGGGCGGGATACGGATAAGGATCGGGTTCACCCAGATAATCAAAACCTGTCCAAATGAACAATCCTGCCATAAAATCCTGGTTCTTTATAGTTTTCCAAGTGGCTTCGTGAGTCGATCCCCAGTACGACTTTACCTGATCATAGGCCGAAACTGTAAAATCTTTATTCCCGTCAAATGGGGCATTATGCTTTGGTGGCCAGGTTTTAATAACATCCGAAGGCATATCATAATGACCGCGGGTTTCTAGAGCTGAAACACTCTCGGAAGCAATTATTTTTTGCCCTTTAAAACGAGTGGGGAAATCTTTGTAATCCTCATGTTTATAGTTAAATCCTAAAAGATCCAAAGCACCTGATTGATAAATGAAATTTTTCTCCGGAATATTTTCTGTCAGTGCGCTGGTTACCGGTCGTGTCGTATCCAATGCTTTCACAATTTGGGCCAACTCTTTGGTTATCGCAATACCTGTACTGTCAAATTGTTCTCTGATTTCGTTTCCAATACTCCACATCATCACTGAGGGATGATTACGGTCTCTTTTGATAAAGTCTTCTAAATCTTTTTTGTGCCAGGCATCCCAGTCTTTATGATAATCATTGGCTACTTTTTTCTTCTTCCACACATCAAAAGCTTCATCCTGAACAATAAAACCCATCTCATCACACAACTGTAATAATTCTAAAGAGGGTGGATTGTGCGCCATTCTGATGGCATTAACGCCCATATCTTTTAGCAATACTAATTTTCTTTTCACCGCATGAATGTTTTCAACAGCTCCTAAAGCGCCATTATCATGATGCAGACAAACACCTAATATCTTGGTTGGAACACCATTTAAAGAAAATCCTTTTTCAGTATCAAAATTGAAAAATCTAAATCCTAACGGAGTTTCATAAGTATCAATTAATTGTGAATTGTCATAAATTTTAGTGACAATTTTATACAGATGCGGATTTTCTACACTCCATAATGCCGGATGATTTACATCCAAATTATGAATCTTTTTTGAATCCGTATTTGATCCGATTTTTTCTATTGACGTTGCATTGGACACTTCTTTATTATTGGCATCTACTATTGCAGTAACCAATTTGAATTCTTTTGCGGCATCACCCTTATTTTCGATAGTCACTTCAAAATGCACCGATGCTTTTTCAGCGCTAACCGACGGAGTCGTCACATAAGTTCCCCAATGGGCCACATGCAATTTTTCACTGGCCACTAACCTTACATTTCTATAAATTCCAGAGCCCGTATACCATCTGGAATTCGGTTGTGCTGAATTATCAACTTTCACTGCAATCACATTTTCTTGTTTTCCAAAATGCAGATATTTAGACAATTCATAAGCAAATGAGATGTATCCGTTAGGACGAATCCCTAAAGAATGTCCGTTAATCCATACCTCACTATTTTTAAAAACACCATCAAATTCTATTGAAATCGATTTGTTTTCCCAATCCAACGGAAGTGTAAAGGTTTTACGGTACCAGCCCATTCCTGCCGGTAAAGCCCCTTGCGAGGGTTTCGTGGGATGCTTATCGCTAAATTCACCTTCAATACTCCAGTCGTGCGGCAATTGAAGCGTTCTCCAGTCAGCGAAATTAAAATCAGATTGTAATGCCTTGGGATGGTCTCCTAACTTAAAATTCCAATCCCCGTTAAAATCGGTAACGATTCTACCTTTTTTACCATGGGAAGCACATGCTGCCAAAAGTAACAGCAGCAATGCCACACCTAATTTCTTTAAAACCATTATTTGTATCTTCATTTTATGAATTCTATTTTTATTGAAACTCAAAGGAATCCAAAAGCAAACCTTTCATCTCCTCTGATTCTATAGTAATTTTATACGTTCCTGCATTAATATACCCGCCAGAAGTGGTATTTAAAATCTTCCATTTTTCAGGTGAAGGAAAAAATTCAATCGTGTCGTTTCTTAACAAAATACCGTAGGCATCTTCGATTTGAAATTTCACTTTCACCGGTTTTTCATTCCTGTTCATAAACTTGAATCGCATCAGGTAAATTCCGGCGACACCAGGCTTCACCTCAAACTGAATGCTGTTGGCCGTGTTTTTAGTGAATTCAATATAATCGCTCTTTTTAAAATTCCCTTTTTCAATTCCTGTCCCGGTAGTTTTGGCTTTTTCCGCTTCAAAAATAACAACAGGACGGGAATCATTGGCTTCACCCATATCATACGTTGGTACCACAGCAATCGAATACATCGCTGCATTGCCAGCTGTAATTCCGTTTGTGCCAAAAAGGACTTTTTCTCCTTTTTTTACCGTTTTATGATAGACCAAAAATTCAACTCCACTACTGTTTTTAGCAGTTCCTTCTACTTTCTTGTAATCGGACAACCAAGCCAACGGAGTTTTTACCTTGCTGTCTATCATAACATAAATATCGGATTCCTCTTTACATACAAAGGAACCTGATGTATTTCTTGCTTTAGAAGCAGTCGAAAACTGCAGGTAATCCGCACCAAAAACTAACGATGGCAATTGGGTAAAAATGATATCAGAATCAAGATATTGCTTTTTAGTATTGTCTAACCAGGAGGCTATTTTATAAACTGGTTTAGCTTCTGAATTAAGTGCAACATTTTGAATATTCCCCGGTGATGCAGCAGCGGCTTTCACCGTTTTATCTTTGCTTGCAATAGCAATAGCGGAAAGTATAGCTTGGCCAGCGCGGACAGTAGGAAATGAAATAATGATTTTTCCGTTTTTACTTTTTACGATAAACGTTTTCTTTAGCGCCTTATCATGCCCTGCTTCACTCCAAATATCAAAATCCTTTGCTACGGTAGCATCGTTAATCGCTATATCAAATAAACGCCAGCCTTTGCAATTCAATCCGCCACCGGTTCCATACCAAGGCTCGATAAAATACAATTCTACCAGATACTCCCCATCAGGAGCAGGAAATTCATACCGCAATTTATCGATTCCATATCTGAAATCCTGAAACAAAGCCTCATTTTTTGTTCCGGCTATAGGATCCGAAGTGCTGCGCTGACTTGCGTAAAAATCAGGAAGTTGCTTAAAATTATCGGTCCATGACAAAGACCCCCACGTATCTTCAGCACTTTTATGGGTATCCGCCAGCCAATTGTTACCAAAAGTATCTATCACTTCTTGACCACCACTATTGACTCTGTAGATGTAATTATAGCCTTTTTTAGGTTTTACAACTTCGGATCTGTCTTGAAGTAATGTCTTGAAAGCTGGTGATTTCGGAAGGGTACTCAATACGACATAATCTTTGGCAACCGCTTTTCCATTTACATAACCCACCGCATACAGGACATTGTATTTTATGTTGACGTTATTCCACTGAAAATGTTGTCCCAGTCCCGGATTTTTAATTTTACCCAGAGAACTTTTATTCACATCGTTGAACAATTCTACTTCATCACAATTGGAATACACATCAATACCGCTTTTCACCCCCGGTGAATCCCAACGGTTGGGCCAAGAATGAGAAACAATATAAACCATAGGGCTTTCCTTGCCCGACACATAGTTGGCACGGTACATATAATACGCATCCAAAGGTTCTCCCCAAACGGTAAAAAGCCCTTTGTAATTCACCGGCCCCACTTTGTCTATATCCCTATACCCTTCACCATTTTGAACGCGTCCGGGATTTTCGTGTGAACTGAACAGCCAATTGAATTGTCCGGCAATTTTATCTTTCACGGATTCTGCTTCACGGACTTTAATCTCCATCAGTTGCGAAAACCTATTTTCGCTGTGTACCCCTTGTTGGTCAAAAGCACCTTCGGTATGTAAATCAGCCGTACGCCATGCACCATATTCACCATTTAGCAATTGCTGACTGATTTCTGTATCATAATTAAAGGGATCGCCTCCATAGGTTCCGGACCAGTTTTGAACCACATTCCAATCGGTACCTTCACCGCCATTACAAGTGGTAACCAGGCGTTGCGAAGCCGACAATGGATCCATTTCCTGAATGATTTTGGTACATTCTGCTGCAAACTCTTTTGGAATTGTACTTTCATTCTGCAATCCCCACATCACCACTGACGGACTATTCCTGCGTTCTTTAATCCATTCTCGCAATAAGACCTTGAAATTCTCTTTGAATTCTGGAGTATCGTACCAAATATGCGCTGAAAACTGACTCCAGAACAGGATGCCGTTTTTATCTAGCTCGTCCTGATACAGTAAATTATGAGGTTGATGTGCTTCTCTAAATGCATTGAAACCTGCAGCCTTGATTTGTTCTATTCTGGAATGTATTTGCGCATTCGAAAACGAATGACTGTTCCCGATTAAATGTTCGTATTCGCAAGTACCATTAACAAACAGCGGCTCATCATTGATATAAAAACGATTGTCCTTTCCTGCTCTGTTAATTGGCCAGCTCACCCAACGGATTCCGTACGGCGTTACAATTTGATCAATCACTTTTTTATTTTCATAAATGGTGGTTGAAAGCTGATACATATAAGGATTTCCAGGCGACCAAAGATTTGGCTCCTTAATTTCCGGTAAAGTTTGTGCTATTTCTATTGTTTCCCCGGGATTACTTTTAATTTCAGTACGGGAAGAAACAATCTCTTTTCCGTCTTTATCTAAAAGTGTATTGACAACCGTTAGGTTCCCATTGGAATTCCCGTAATTTTTGATTTCGGTTGTGGTGTGAAGAATCGCTTTTTCTTTGGAAATTGTTTTGTCATTCCAAATATGAACACCAAAAGGCTCTATTCTGATAGCATCCGTAATCACTAAGGTAACCGGTCTGAAAATACCCATCGGCTGTGAGCCTTCAGAAAAACCCCATTCCCCCGAACACCCTCCGCAAACCCAGGGAAGATCTGCTATAAACGACGGGTGTCCCGCTTTGACCATGATATTGTTTTCTGCATCAAAAATGACAGCTTTGGTAATATCAACTGTAAAAGTAGTTCTTCCGCCTTTGTGCTCTCCTACTTTTTTACCGTTTACCCACACTGTGGCGTAGGAGCCAACTCCTTCAAAATAAAGAAAAAGTCGCTTGCCTTTTTCAACCTTATCTATCTTCAATCCTTTATGATACCAAGCTGTGCCGTGCAAATTGCCATGTTTCATTCTTCGGTACCCATAATACTGATCCCAATTATGAGGCACGTCGACCTTTTGCCATTGGGCATCAATTTTAGGATGGCTCACAAAGCGCTCTTCCGATTGCGGAGCTTCCTCTTTAACGATAGTTTCCCAAGCCAAATTCAGCGAAACTTCTTTACGAAATTTCGCTGAATTACTATTGTTTTGACTCCAGGCAAAGCAACTGAGAAATAAAAAATAGAGTATGTAATTTAATTTCTTCATCTTAATAGAAAAGCCAGTCAACAGCTCCTTTTTCTCCTTCGTCAATAAAACCAACATCGCGAGGCGAGATGGTTTGATTCGCATCAATAAATCCTAAAATAAGCACTCTTCCTTTCCCTAAATTGAGTTCGTTTTCACCAGGCTGAAACGTATAAGTATGGATGTTTACGCGCGGTAATTCTTTTAGATTCATCGCACTTGCCAATATAACCTCGGCTTGTCCATAAGCATTTCCGGCAGCATCTGTTTCTAAACTTGGAGGCAATAAAAATCTTTTTTGATCACTGTTAAAATAACCTACAACCAATTTTACAGCTTTACTGTTTTTAAATTTCAGCTGTGTTCCTTTTTCATTCTGCATTGTTTCATCCAGTGCAATTCCTTTCAAATTTTGCAATTCAGGAGCTACTTTGACAATTTCTGAAATTGGTGTTCCATATACTTTGGTCCCGTTTTTAACTGCATAAGATGCAGTAGTTGCGTTTAACAAAGTTACTTCGGCAGTTTTCCAGGCTTTGACTTCTTTCTTTTCTATTTTACCATCTTTTGATGATTTTAAAAGTACAAGATTTCGTTTGAAATTCACCAGCTCACGATCGTAATGCGGCAACAATTCTGCCCAGGTTTTGTTATTTCCATCGTCTCCTCCAATTGGAATTCTTCGTTGCGCCGTTTGCATACTATTGGCATACAAATAACTGTCTTTTGTTAAGTTGACCAACTCCTGGTAATACTCGATGCTTTTTTCAAGATGTGGAATTGCTTTGTCCAAATCTGCAATATCATTGGAATAACTATAGCGCAATACCAGCAAAGCTGCTTTTACTTTTTCGGAAAAGAAATCAGCAAATGCCTTATAACAGTGCATGTCATTCTTAAGACGTAGAAATTCCTCCTTGTCCTGCGTTACTTTTGCTTCGGCTTTATCGATAGCGGCAACAGCCAGCTTCCCGTGTTGTGTAATTTCACTAATGATTTGAACCGGTGTTTCTCCAACGTGCGCTTCGTGATTCCATTCTTTTTTGGCATACTCCAGCAACAATTCCCCTACTGGACCGCAAGATTCATGAAATCCAGGATACACACGCCATTTCGCCGGGTTTACCAACTGGCTTTCAAACATCCCTAAAAGCAATGTTTGTCGGTTTCCTTCTGTAATACCAAATCTTCTCAATGTTTTTGGGGCAATTTCACCGGCCTCTTCATAGGCTTTCAAAATATTAGTTCCAGCCTCCAAATCAGTTCCGAACTTATCCGCTAATTGCTTATCCCAAAACTGAATTTCCTGACCTCTGTCTCTTTTGCTGTCCCAAGCGTATCTTGACCAGGCCTTGTACCAAATCCAATCGCGATCTATTTCTAATAATCGCTTATCGGTTTTATCTGCTGTATACGGCCAATCCCAATAGGAAGACTGTGGGTACAAATGAAGCGCATTGGCGCCATGTTCGCTATGCATTGCTTTAACCGTTTTTTGTATAAAGTCTGGAGAACCGTATCTAAAAGGCTCCAGGTTGGCTAAAATATGCACGTTTGAAATATGGATAGAATTCAAAGAACTTAATTTCTTGTGAATCTCTCCCCAAGGACCACGAGGGGTATAAGTAGTCAGGGACTCCCCATTGTATTTGTGCATGGTGTACAAATTTTTATACAATGGAAGTGACTTGCTCATTACCATCGGCGCATCAGTATCGTGTGCGCGAAGAATAATGGGTGGCTCGTCTGTTCTTCCCAAGGTTTTCATACCGTCCTTAACGCCGGGAATAATAGTTTTTGTAAACCATTCCACATCCTCTTCAACGGTGTTAATGGCTTCTCCCAAACACACCAACAATCCAACATTGGGATACTTTTCTATAAAAGCTGCAATTGACTTTTGAGTGTAATCTGCAATTTCCGGGGTAATAGGTCGGGAACGATCCTGAGTTTTGATTTTGTAATGCTCCGCAAAAGGTTTGGACACAATAATATTATAGAACATCTGGATGACCCAAATTCCTCTTTTATTGGCTTCTTCAGTAAGGAATTTATAAATCTCTTCGTTCTTTTTGAAAGTTTCCTCACTTACTTCCAGGGCGAAAGGATAGTCTTTTAATTTTACCAAAGAGGCAAACGGATGTCCGTTCCACAGATATAAGGAATTCAACCTGTTATCAACCATCATATCCAAATATTCTTTCCAAAGTTTTTTATCGTAAAACCACGGAAAGGTTTCCGGCGTATACGGATATTCATATACATCCCTGCCTTCAAGATAGGTCGTTTTTTGCATTCCAATGCAAGAGCCTCTCAGTACCATTTCCGGACTGTCCTGAATATTGATTTCCGCAGGTATTTTTCCGGAGCTCTTTATACGGCCTACTAATTCCATCGCACCATACAAAGCGCCAGAGGCATCCATCCCCTCAATTAATACAGTCTGTTTTTGGGTATTTATCTGAAAGCCTTCTTTTTTAGTCAGTTTGCTATCGTCTATCCTAAACTTGGCCGTATTTTGTTTCCAGTTTGCGGATCCTTTTTCTCCAATAACAATGATTTTATCATTGCCTCTTTTAGGAATTCGATTCGAGAAAGTAACACTATATCCTTTTTCAGATAAGATTGCTGCAAGTTTTTCAGTTCCAAACTGAATTCTAGGGGCTTTTGCATCACTAACAATCGTGACTTTTTGCGCTGTTGAATTGGAAACATAAAAACATAAAAATAATAAACTTAGATATTTCATTATGGGGTATTTAGATTTTATTTATTCTGAAAAACACGTTTTAGATAGGCTACGTTTGCGCCGTAATTGGCTTTAACATCGCGCACCATGGTAACATCTCTGGAGCGCTCTACTATTAGCCAGCCTTTCCAGTTCATAGCATCCAGTGTTCTCTTAATTTTTGGCATGTCTATAGCTTTATCCTTTTCCAGCCAAACCTTATCGGTATTGGAAGCATGAATTTGCCCGAGGTATTTTTTACCCAATATTTTTAATTCGGTACTGATATCTCTTCCATTATCTGCCGCATTGGCAAAATTGAACGAACTTTTTACATATCTGGAACCTATTTCTTCTAAGAGTTTTTTCTCTTCAGTGGCATTAAGCGAGGTTTCAACAGCAAGGATACCGCCTATTTTACCCACTTCTTTACCTGCCCATTGCAATCTTTTTACAACAACCGAACGCAATTCCGGATTTTTAATTAAATCACTTTCAGTACCCAATGGCAAATAGGCCACTTTTACATTCATGTTTTTCATGGTCTTAATACAATCCTCAATCATAAGAGTTACCGTTTCTCTTTTTGCAAAAGATTGCGCATAGAATCCGGACATGGCAATGGAACTGATTCCTACGCCGAGTTCTTTAGACTTGTCCAGGAATTTTTGCCTTTCCACCGGATCACCTAATTTACTGTCAAAAGTAGGTCTATTTCCCAAGCCACCCATATCAAGTTCTATTCCGTCAGCCTTTATTTCACTAGCCAAACCAAAGGCACCTAACTTTTGTCTTTTTAAGATCATCCAGTCGCATACCGCAATTTTATAGCGCTGTTCCTTTTTTGATGGTTGAGCAGTAGCACAACTATTGAACATCCCGGCAAAAATAGCTGTACAAATTATAGCTGCAATTTTGATAGCATTTATGCTGAAATTAGTCCTGTCCATAGTGTTTTTTACGTTATTCATGTTATTCATGTTATTCTTCTTCATTAACCGTTGGCGTTACCACTTGTTCTTTGGCTCCCGGCCAGATTCCATTTTTTATTGGAAGAGACACTAATTTTCTAGGATCGATTTTCACATATTTAATACGTTGTCTGCGCCAAGTGTATACAATATGCACCATTCCGTCTGAGCTTTGTATCATGGAAGGATAGGAATACTGACTGATTTTTGAATCCTCCAATATCAAGGAAGCGTCCCAATGAATTCCATCCTTAGAAATGGAAACATTCAATGGTGTTCTTGGTCCTTTTGCCAAATCACCCGGAGGCAGCACATGGTTATAAACCAACAAATGTTTTCCATTTTTTAACGTAACCGCATCGGTTCCGGAATTATTATTTGGCAAGTCTAACAACTCCAAATCAGACCATGATTTTCCGTTATCACTTGAAAAGGTAGAAGCCATAGCTCTATTTCTGGTTCTGGCAATTGCCTGTATTTTACCCCCTTTATGAAAAAGTATACTTGGCTGAATCGCATTTATTTTATTTTTTCCTCTGGCTATTGTATCACCCATCTTCCATGTTTTTCCGAAATCCGGACTGGTTTCCATTCGAAGACGCCATCCGTCACCTTCAATACTGGAGGGACACATGAGCGTGCCGTCACTTAGTAAAACAGGTTTGTTTTTTATCGGACCTAAAAAGTCTTTGGGCATATTTCTTGGCTTAGACCAAGTCTTGCCATTGTCCGAAGAAGTCATTATCATTCCCCACCATTCAGAAGGTTTTGGTCCTATTTTATAAAAAAGCATTAAATCTCCACCCGGAATTTGATACAAAACAGGATTCCACGTTGGAAGTCTCGGACCTTCTTTCATCACTCCATCAGCAACCTGTACCCCTTCACTCCAGGCATCACTGTTTTTCTTTTTTATACTTACCAAAATAGTCACATCAGGATGTCTTTCATGAGTACCTCCAAACCAGGACGCCACTAAATCTCCATTGCTGGCTTCCACTATCGTAGCGGCATGACAGGACGGATAAGGTGCTTTATCATATATAAATTCATCAACTAAAATTCCTTCTTTCCATGTTTTTTTATCCAATGCAGGCTTACAACCTCCTAAAAGTAGCAGGCCAAAAAAGATAAAAGTTATTTGTATTATTTTCATTATTTATTTTTTTTATATTATAATATATTGGTTTTCAAATATTTAAAAACAATTCTTACGCAAAATTATTTATTAAGTGTAAAAATAACAATTAAAAAATAGCATTGTATCCTGTACTGTCCCGACTTACTGAAAATGTATTTTTTATTTTATATTTACGCTATACGACCCTGATTTTAAGGTAAGGACGAGCTTGTTATTTTCTGTTTTATAGGATGTAGATAATGCATTCAATTTTTGATTGTTTACGCTTACCTCCAACGCATTGGCTGTTGGCAAATAAACAAGAGCCGATGTATTGGCAGGAATGGTAATACTCCATTGTAACTTGTTTTTATTTTTCTTCCAGTTACTTTTGATAAGCCCGTATATCGATTCGTGGGAAGCATTTACATAACTAAGTCCAGCCTCAAAATCAGGTTTCATTATAATCTGCCTGAAGCCCGGAGTCTCCGGATTACTTTTAATTCCAGCCATATTTTCATAATACCAAATCAACAAATCACCCAAAAGCATGACATGGTTTTGAGAATTCATTTTAGGATCTGCGGTGTTTCCATTCCATAATTCCCAAATAGTGGTCGCTCCATTTTTAGCCATATAACCCCAACTTGGATACGTGGTATTGGAAGCTAATTTATAGGCCAAATCTGTTCTTCCATGAGCAGACAAGGTGCGCATTAAATGTTGGGTACCTATCACTCCGGTACTGATATGTCCGTTGTAGGTTACGGCAACTTCATGCACGATATTTTGAAAAACTTTTTCTTCAAGGTTTTTCGGAACCATATCAAATGCTAATGGAAGTACATTAGCCGTCACTGTATTATTTCCGTAACTGTTATTTTTGGTATTGAAGAATTTAGAATTGAATGCTGCTTTTATTTTCTGTGCAAGACTTTCGTAATACACAACATCAGAACTGTCAGCAGTGGTGATTGCCGCAAATTTTTTCATTATTTGCAACAGCTGGTAATAATAGGCACTGGACAGTAATTCACCATCTGTGTTTCTGGATGGATCTTTGGCGTGAATCAGTTCCAATGATTCCGGCGGAACACACCAATCTCCATATTTATCTTTTGTCATTAAATCTTTAACCAGATAATTCTCTTCCATATACACGATCCATTTTTTCATTGATGAATAGTGCTTCTCGATCACTTTCGTATCGGCAAATTGCTGGTACAGCATATCGGCCACTGTAATGTAGGTCCCTGGCCAGGTTACATTATCACCGTAATAACGCCAAAATGCAGGTGCAACATCCGGGATACCCCCATCAGCCGTTTGTGCATTTTTAATATCGTCCAGCCATTTTGCATACAAAGTTTGGTTATCGAATAAAAAACTCTCACCGTATGCTCCTGTTGTTCTGTCGCCAAGCCATGGCTGACGCTCGTTACGCTGCGGACAATCAATAGGCATTCCTTTGTAATTCCCTCTGATCCCCCAATAGGCATTTTTGAAAATCTGGTTCATCGTAGCATCTGAACACTCAAAATCACCAGTGGTTTTAATGGCATCATAGACTACTTTTCCTGTGAAATTAGCAATAGTAGGTTTTTCTTTATAGCCTATAACTTCGACAAATCGGAAACCATGAAATACAAAAGTAGGCTCCCAGATTTCTTCTCCCTCGCCCTTTAAAGTATAGACGTCGGTTACTCTGGCATCTCTTAAATTTTCGGTATATAAAGTGCCGTCTTCCTTTAAAGATTCTGCAAAATGCATGGTGATTTTATCCCCTGGATTTCCTTTCACTTTTAATTGCAGCCAACCCACCATATTTTGCCCCATATCCAAAATATAAGTCCCTTTTGGAGTTGATTTTATGGAAATTGGTTTCACCTCGCCCATTATTTTCATATTTGGGGTCATCTGTGCCTCATAAAAACCGCCCGGCTCCTGAACGTATTCCGCATTTAGCCACTTTTTGTCATCAAAATTAATGGTACTCCACCCTTTCATTTCTTTGCGGGCATCATATTCTTCTCCGTCGTATTCGTTATTGGTTAAAATAGGACCGTCGGTGGTCAGTTTCCATGTGTCATCTGTTCTGATAATTTCGCTGCTCCCATCGGTATACGTTATCGCTAATTGCAAGGCCATTTTTGGGAAACCGAATGTTTTTATTTTGTACGGTTTAAAATCCTGTCGCATGGTAAAAAACCGTCCGTTTCCTAAAATAGTCCCTACCATATTTTTACCCTCTTTTAACTGTGCCGTCACATCAAAAACATTGTATTTTATGTTTTTGGTGTAATCGGTCGGAACAGGTGCCAATACCTGATCTCCAATTTTTCCACCATTAATATACAATTCATACAAGCCCATGCCCATAATGTATACTTTGGCATTTTTAATGCTCTTTTTTATAACAAGCTCTTTTCTTAAATACCGTGCTGACAATCTTGAAAACTGGCTAACACTATCCCCTAATGAAGCTTTGTCATATCCAATCCATCGGGTCGATTTCCAGTCAGCATACGTTAAAATACCCATGCTAAAATGAGCATTTGTCGCTTTAACTGCTCCTTTATTGGTCCAGACCTTTACTTTCCAAAAGGCGTCCTGCCTGTTTTCTAATCGTTTTCCCTGATAAATGATATTGACCGATTCATCGTTTTCTACTTTCCCGCTATCCCATAAATCACCCTTGTCAGCATTTAAATTCTCTAAAGTCGAGGCTACTGTAATTTGATAGGCTGTTTGCTCTATCTGATTTACATTTGCTTTTAATTTCCAGCTCAGGCGTGGCTGCATCACATCTATCCCTTCCGGATCGGTCAGCATTTCACATTGCAGGTCACTGACACTTATTCCGTTCTGAGCTATGGCAGCAACCGAAAAAAACAGCGTGACAAAAAATATACTATTTATAAAAAGCTTTCTCATAAATTCTGTTTTATTCTGCTATTAGTTTCTCCAGTTTTTCGGACGCAGCGATTTCTTTTCCATTTTTGAAAATTTTGAACCCTTTTCCTTTACGGTATTTTTCACCTGTTTTATCCCAAAGAATAGTGATGGTATTTCCATGATACAACACATTGTCTAAGCAAAACCAATCCCATTTTTCTTGTGGAATTAAAGGATTTACTTCTATTTTATCATCTGCTCTCGGTCGCAATCCTACTACTCCGGTAATCACTAAATCATTAAAAGTCGAATGATTGTAATAGCGGCTGCGTTCTCTGTCACCCATAAGCCAATAGCCTGTCGTCTCGTCTAAATATTCTCCCAGATACGGTCTTCCTCGATAGTATTGCGATTCTACATACAGATTCATCTGTTTGAAATAATCGGTTTTTCCTACCACACTCTGGTTGTAGTTATTCAGGACATTGGCCATTGCCGTTAAGGTTTGCGAACTGGCAAAAGGCCAAATAGCACCATCCCATTCACAAGTTCCCGTACCATGTGTTCTAAAACGCGGACTTCTTCTTTCAGCGGTTGTCAATCCAAAAGGAGCTGAAAACCCTTTTTCATCTTTTACTTGTTCCCAGGCTTTTTCAAAACCTTTGTCTTGCTCCGGAAGATTAAAATACCAGGGTATAAAACCGATAGCCTCTCTAACTTTTGCCAAAGTGTCTTTTTCTGTAAATGTTTCAAAAAAAGCATCTTCAGGATTCCACAATTTAGTTTCTACCAATGTTTTAAGCGTATCTGCTTTGGCAGCAAAATACTTTTCCTGTTTAGTATCTCCTTTAATCTTAGCTATAGCAGCCAATGCTTTTGCATTTCCATACATATAGCTATTGATAGTAGGGCGCGCATTTCTAAACTTCCTTGCCCCACTTAATGATTCTTCCATTCCGTCTTTCACATCAAACTGCCAAAACAGTCCGTCTTTGCGTTTTCTGTCGCCTTCCCATGCAGCATATTCCGACACCAGATCAGGAAACATATCCAATAAGAACGCATCATCTTTATTGACCAAATACCGATTGTACAACGCATCTGCTGTCCAGCTGCTAAAGGTTCTTAATTTTTTCATGGGCTTACCATCAAGTCCTCTATACCATAAATGCACATCACTCTCCAGGTATTCCGGATTATGCAACCATCTGAATTCATTGATATGATGTCCCAAAGCACAACTGATCATATTGTATTTATCAGCATAAGAACGTTCTACCAAAAACTCTGTAATAGCGTATCCTTGTGGTGTTTTCTTGATATGTTTTCGCGCAGACCACCAACGGAAATAATAAATTTCTTCAAAATTTTGTTGCGGACATTCAAACAAAGGAATATTGGCTTTCATCCATACCCAGGCACTGTCATTAGGAATAGCCCCTTTTATGTTTTCGTCTTCCATCGTGTTGAAATAATCAACATAATGCTTGAAATTATCCTGCTTCAAAACCGCAGCCGCTCCCTTTTTCGAAATTGGCGCTGTTGATGTACAACTAATACTCAAAGCCGAAATCACAATGGCTAATGCTATACTCCTATAATTGATATGTGGTACCATATTTATCTTCATTTTTTATTTTAGTTTGCATAAAAAGTATAGGTTTTCCCTGCTTTCATGGCAACATCATATTCCATATACTTTGGCAACACTGCTTTTTTAATATTTGCTTTTTCCGAGATAATCGGTTCTTTGATTTCAACCTCAAAAAATAACGGATTGGAATTTTTTCCTTTTGCTTTTTTAAGTTGAATTCCCTTACTGGCGCCTAACGTATTTTCCAATCGCAACCTGCAATTTCCATCTATTTTAGCATAAATTTTCACAGTCGAGACTGCATTGTTTTTCCAGGCCATATCGATCACAAAACCACCTCTTGTAACCAGGCCTTTCACAGTTCCATCCTTCCACACGCCAGGTAAAGCCGGTAAAAGCTGCAACGCTCCGTCTTGACTTTGCACGAGCATTTCTGCGATTCCTGCAGTACAGCCAAAGTTACCGTCTATTTGAAACGGCTGATGCGCGTCGAGCATATTGGGATACGTTCCACCGCCTTTTCGTTGTTCGGGAGTAACTAAATGCAATTGATCCTGCAGTAATTTATACGCATGATCTCCATCTAATAATCTGGCCCATAAATTCACTTTCCATCCCATAGACCATCCTGTAGATTCGTCGCCTCTGTAATTTAACGAATTTTTGGCCGCCTGCAGCAATTCAGGAGTTTTAAAAGAAGATATCTGATTGCTTGGAAACAACCCATATAAATGAGAAACATGTCGGTGTTTATCTTCAGGATTGTCCCAATCCTGCATCCATTCCTGTAATTGCCCGTGTTTGCCAATTTGCATCGGTGGCATCTTAGCTAATGCCTGACGTAACTTTTTAGAAAGGGCCTCATCTCCTGAAACTATTTTTGTTGCCGCAATGACATTGGTAAACAAATCAAATACCAATTGGTTATCCATAGTCGTTCCTGCGGCTATTGTTGCCTTACCAGAACCGCCCGCATGCGTATTCTCCGGAGAGCAGGAAGGCACTACTACCAACCATCCCGTTTTCGGGTCCGGTATCATGAAATCAAGAAAGAAAGCGGCTGCACCTTTCAGTATCGGATAAATTTCTTTCAGGTAATTTTTATCTCCTGTATATAAATACCTTTCCCATAAATCCTGACATACCCAAGCACCTCCCGTAGGCCACATGCCTGATGCAGCAAAATCTACCGGGCCGGTAATACGCCAAATATCTGTATTGTGATGCAATACCCAGCCATCAGCACCATACATCATCTTGGCAGTTTCCTGTCCTGTAACGCTCAATTCTTTTGCCATCTGGATAAAAGGCTCATGCATTTCAGAAAGGTTGGTTACCTCTGCCGGCCAATAATTCATCTCGGCATTGATGTTCATTGTATATTTACTTTCCCAGGGTGGTGAAATCATATCATTCCAAATTCCTTGTAAATTGGCAGGCTGTCCTCCGGGTTGGGAACTGGAAATTAAAAGATAACGGCCAAATTGAAAATACAAGGCAGCCAATTGCGGGTCGAACTGCTTAGAAAAATCACGGATCCTTTCATTTGTCGGCTTTCGTATCGCATCGTTTGTTCCTAAATCTAATGAAACCCTGTTAAAGAATTTTTGATAGTAGGCAACATGTGCTTTTTTTATTGCAGCAAAATCTTTTACAATGGCTTTTTCCAGATAGGCCTGACTTTTAGCCACTTCATCTTCGGTAAGCTCTTTGTAGTTTTTAAAATTGGTGGCAATGGAAATATAAAGTGTCACCTCATCTGCTTTGTCAATACTGATAATACCATTGCTTACCGAAACTGCTCCACCAGTATTTTTAGCGGCGACCCTTCCTTGAAATTTCACTTTCCCTTTTTGCTCTTCATAGGTACTTGAAACTCCTGACAATACAATTTGATTCCCTTGTGTAGCGGGAACTGTTTTATCAAACGGACTATTCATAAATACGTTACAGGTAATACTCCCGGGCTGACTTGCCGAAAGTTTCACTACAATAACCTGATCTGAAAAGGAAGAAAGAATCTCTCTTGTATACACTACTCCATTTACAGTGTACTTTACTGTTGCTGTAGCATTTTCAATATTCAGATCTCTGTAATAATTACTGTAATTCTGATGCCCCGGGAATGAAATGTACACACTTCCAAAAGTTTGGTACGGCATCCCATTATTGGTTTGTGACATTATATCTTTGGTCGCCAATTCCTGAGCTTCATCATATTTACCATCAAAAACCAACTGTCTTACCAAGGGCAATGCATTCAATGATTTTGTATGCGCATTCGTATTTGGCGACCCAGCCCATATGGTTTCCTCATTTAATTGCAAACGCTCTACTGCAGGATCTCCAAATACCATCGCACCCAAACGGCCATTGCCTAAAGGCAGGGACTCGTTCCAAATCGTTGCCGGTTTATCATACCATAGTTTTAGTCCACCGGTAGTTTGTGCCGTTAAATTTTGCACTATAAGAAACAGTATTCCGTAGAAAACAGCGGTACTTTTATTTTTTAACTTCATGTTCTTTATGATTTTTTTCTCCAAACATCTCATACAATTTATCAATATCCTTTAAAGCGTTTGCCGGCAATCGTTCGCCATTATCTCCAAATACCAATAATTTTTCTTTAGCTTCCATCACACAGTCTGACTCGTCAATGACACCTTTTGCATTCTTCACTTTGTTTAAATTCAAGCCTAAATGTTCTGCCATAAATGGATATAAGGCCATCCGTTTTGAAACCCCAAAGTCGTGTCCTTCTTTGGCAAAATGAGCATTCTTCACCATCTCTTTTTTGTTGTAAAAACCATAGGTGCGCTGAATAAAAGGAAATTCCACTTCAGGAACGTCTTTGGTCCAATCTCCACCGTCGGAAACAATCAACAGGGGCTTTGGAGCCATCATCGAAGCGATTTCTGCATTATTGGTTCCATTGCCACACAAATGAATTGGTCGACCGCTTTCGCACGGACATCCACCCGAGAAATACGAAGAAACCATCACCACGGGAGCTGAAACTTTTACACGATCATCTATAGCTGCCAAAAACATCGTATGCGAACCACCGCCGGAACCACCGGTAACACCTACACGGGTTGGGTCGGCTTCTTTCAATTTTGACAAATAATCCAAAATACGAATTCCGCTCAGGACCTCAACTGTTTCGGCAATACTGTTTTGATGTGTTTCTACCGGAAATTGCAATTTTGATTCTCCCCATGCAAAAAGATCATACCCTACTACAATAGCCCCCATTTTGGCTAGCATAGCACAACGGTACTGTTCATCTTTTCTATACCTTTCATCAAAAAAGTGTCCGTCCGGCGTCAAGATAATCGGATGTTTTCCTTTTAAAGGATACGGCTTGTACATCGATCCCGCAACATAAACACCGGGAAGAATTTCTAAAGCAATATTTTCTACCGTATAATTTCCATAATTTCTTTTCGGCGTTAAAATCGGCTTTGATTTCGGCGTTGGAGGTGCTTTATCCAGTCCTATAGCCGTATAAATACATTTTTTAAGTTCTGCTTTTCTGGTTTCCCACTCCTCTGCAGTGTCATACAAGCCCGAAAGATAATCCAGTCGATCCTGTCCTTTAGAAACGGATACCTTATGGTATTCAAATTTTCTGATGGTGTAGGTCGAATCTGCTTCTTTGTAAAAAGTAAGATCAAAAGGAGCCAATACATTGGTCAGAGAAACTTCTAAGTTTCCCTGCTGAATACGCCAGTCGGCATAATTCAATTCTTTACCATCTAACAACTTTCGCTTATCCTCGACGGTCACCTTAAAGATTGCTTCGATTTTTTTTATCGTTTCCACAATTGGTTTTCGGTACTTTTCATCCGATGTCTGCCCCTGCACTTTTGAAAGTGTCATCATAAGCATTAACACCAGTACTGCGTACTGTAATTTTTGAATTTTCATTAGCTGTTTTCTTAGTGTTTTATAAAGTACACATTATTTTATACGTTCCTGATCCTAGCGTAAAAGAGGATTTCTCTCCCTTCTTATCAGTGTTCAAATCCAGTTTCAATCGTTTTAACGATTTGCCATTTACCGTTATTACAGCATTCTTGGGAACCGGTAATTTTACCGTAGCGGTTGTATTGGCAGGAATTACAACTTCCAGGATTACTTTACCCTCTTTTTTCTCCCATGCCGAAGCAATAGTACCGTAAACGGATTTATAGTTTGCTTTTACAAATGTCATGTCTCCAACAATTTCCGGCTGGATAAAGAAATGCTTAAATCCTGGATTTTCAGCATCAGGAACAATTCCTGCTAAACTTTGGTAAAACCATTCTTCAATTTGTCCCATCATAAAATGATTCCAGGAATTCCCTTTACGAGGATCCCATTGTTCGGTTAAGGTGGTCAATCCAAATTTTATCTGAAAACCATATCCGGGCGCGTCATAATGATTGTGCATTTTATACATCACCTCATTCTCGCCATTTTGAGCCAAAGCCTGGAATAAATAGCGGTTTCCAACATCACCTGTAGTTAATCGATAACCTCTGTTTTTTATATCTTCCAATAAATTACGCATCACCTCGGTTTTGTACTGCGGCGCTACAATATCCATAAAAACAGGTACTGCATTACTGAACTGGCTACCGGTACCGTATTGCTTGGTTGCTGCATTGAAAAATGCTGCATTGAAAGCATTTTTAATGGCAGTCGCCAATGTTTCGTATGTAGAAAAATCATCTTTTTTGTTTAACAATTTTGCCGCTTTTGCAAGCAAATTTGCTCCGTAATAATAATGACTTGTTGCCGAAAGAGCAATTGGACTATTTTTAGAATATCCCGCCGGATGGTCGCCATAATCATACCAATCTCCTAAACCATGGGATACAATGTGATTTTTTGAAGTTGATGTAAGGTAATCCACATACTTTTTCATTACAGGATAATATTTTTCCAATAAAGAGGCATCACCATAATATTCATAATACATCCAAGGCAGGATAACTCCGGCAACTCCCCATTCAGGAGAGTCGGTAAAATCACCGCCAAAGACTACATACTCCGGTACCACAGCCGGTATAAGACCATTTTCACGTTGCGCATCTGCAATATTTTGCATCAGGCTCGGAATATAGGTTTCTAAATTGTAATTGAAAATCAATCCCGGACCATTTAAATGGGCTTCCTCTAACCATCCTAACTTTTCACGGTGAGGACAATCCGTAAACACGCTCTGAAAATTACTTTTGATCGCATTATTGATCAGCTCATGCGCTTTGTTGAAAATTTCGTTGGAACATTCAAACATCCCTGCTTCACCCGCAGAATTATATATGAAATTGGATTTTACATCTAAAATTGTCGGGAAATCAGCATTCTTAACGTCCTTATAATTTACATTCTCAATTTGAACATACTGAAATCCATAATAACTGAATTTAGGTTGCCACTCTTCTGTCCCCTCTCCTTTTAGTGTGTACTGGTAGTAATAGGGTTTTCCTGATCTTCCCTGTCCAACTGTTCCGTCTTCGTTCAAGCCTTCTCCAACCCAAACACGAACCGTTTGCCCTTTTTTTCCTGTGACTTTAATGGTTGGAAATCCCGAAAGATTTTGCCCCATATTAAAAACAAACGTCCCAGGCTTAATGGTTTTAACTTCTTTAATCCCATAGTGCTTTTCAATAGTAATTGGCGGTGCTATTTGTGAAGTCAATTTTCCTTTCGGCGCTTCCTGGAGCACCACTTTTTTCCAGGACTCCGCTTTAAAACCGGCCGTATTCCACCCTTTTTGTTCTAAGTTTGCATTGTAATCCTCTCCTCCAAAAATACTATTGTAGGTGATGGGACTTTCGGAATACTTCCAGCTTCCATCAGACTTTATAATTTCCTGAGAACCGTCTTCATAAAGCACTTTCATTTTGAAAAATAAAGTAGGCGGCCCAAAACTCACGAAGAACTTGGCATACCTTTCGGCAACCATATTATACATTCCGTTGCCCAAAAGAACCCCGATTGCATTTTCTCCGTTTTGCAATTCTTGCGCGCCTAATTCATAGGTGTTGTAATGAACCGTTTTATCATAATCCGTCCATAAAGGAGCAAACTCACTATTGCCAATCTTTTTATTGTTAATCGTTAACGCGTAATGTCCCAGGCCTGAAATGTAAACGACTGCTTCTTTGATTTTTTTAGAAGCAGTAAACGCTTTGCGAAGCATAATACTTTTACGTGCCAAAGAATCAACGGCTTTGATTATGGCTTCTTTTTTCTCCTTTTTAAATGTTACTGCATGAAAATTTCTGCCTTCCGGTAAATGACTGTTGGCTTTTGTAATAGCACCAATCCAAGTTGGATTTAAATCCGCTGCAGTAGGTGCCATTCTGAAAAAAGCGGGTCCACTCCAATTGGAAGCTTTATTTTTCTGGTTCCAAACCTTTACTTTCCAAAAGTATTTTGTTTCACTTTTTAAAGGAATGCCGCTATAGTTTATCTGGAGGTTTTTAGTTGAAATCACTTTCCCACTGTCCCAAATATCTGCTTCATTTTTTTGAAGTTTCTCTTCAGAAGACGCCACCAATACCTGGTAGGCGGTTTGCGACACATTTAATCCTTTTGACACCAATTGCCAGCTGAGTCTCGGCTTCTGTTGGCTTAAAGCCAACGGATTTACAGCCATTTCAGAAGTCAGATGTTCTGCCAGCGTTTGTGCATTGGTGCTAACGGTGAGCCAAAGACATAAAAACAGTATTTTGTTGAAAAACTTCATATTTAGTGTAGCCTTTTGGTGGTCAGTGATTTAATATTAAATACCGCTTCCGGAATTAATTTACCGGCATCCGGCAAATCATCATAATCGTCTTTATCAGCTGGAGTATCTGCATTTGGAGAAAAGCGTTGCTCCCCGGTGCGGAACATAATGCGTTCAAAACCATCTACCGGTGCATAAAATATTTTAGTCGACTCTTTATCTTCATTTACTTTTACGGTATACGAACGTGTTTTTGCATTTATTTTAACCGTGATAGTATAGGCTGTCCCGGCTACATATTTGCTTATACTATTGTATCGGGCACCCGCTTTTGTTTTTAAAACGCCATCGGAATCAAAAATCAATCGAATGGCAGGAAGTCCTTGTTTGTTTTGAAATTCAATTTGCAGCAAGCCATGATTATTCTGTTCCGGCATCACGGTAAAAGTAGCTTCCATTTTGGCTGCAAAAGGAATAACACGTTCCGCGCGGGAATAATCGAAAGCATCCTGGTCTCTTAATGTCAACCATTTTTTTCCATCGGTTTTCTTTTCAACTTTGGCAGAAGCCCAGGAAAGATTGTAGGTATTCCACATCTTTAATTCCGTATCACCTGGAAGTTCATTAAAAACATCTTTTACATCTTCTGTAACAGTGCCAACCACCGGAACTGGAATAGAGGCTACCCAAATGTCTTCTTTATTCACACTGTAACTTACCCAAAGCTTACCATCTGGCGGAGTTCCATCCGTTTCAGGAATTCCTCTCACATATTGTGGCCCGTAGGATTTGTAGTTTCCACCGTAGCGCATTGGGCTCACTTCTCCGTGAACCAACAATAAATCTTTATAATTCAAACCATCATCACTTGTTGAAATCGCTAATGGCCAACGGTATTCTGAAGGATTGTAAACTGTTGCATATCGGTTATCAGCCGTTTTTTGCCCCCAAATTTTAGCATTGCTATTGACAAAACCAGGCGCTCTAACCGGAGCATATTCCCAAGTATTCCCCTGATCTTTACTAATGGAAGTAAGGGCAAATTTCCAAAGGCCCACTACATTTCCATTTGGTAAATGGTAGTAATTGAACGCCTTAAATTGTTTTTTTAGTGGCACCAAAGGATCGTCTCTGTCGGCTTCTTCTACCCATTGTTGCATCATCAGGGGCTTAGAAAGTAATTCATCACAGGCTTTTACAAATCCTTTGTCTTTGCTTTTTTTATAAAATGGGAATGCCGATTTAGACTGATCCCAGGTTTTGTTGTAACGGATAAAATAAACAGGGCCAAAACTGCCATCTTTATGAATTTCTCTCACTACACGGCCGACTCCTTTCCCATCATTGGGATCGTCTTTTTCATCCATGGCAATACCATAATACGCCAGGGTAAGCAGTCTTTTATCTGAAGATATAAAGAATCCCATTCGTTGGTGCATTATTGCATCCAGGTTTTTGGCAACCCCTTCCCGACCCTCTTTTTTCCAACCGTCCGGAATGTGGTAAATAGGAAAAAGCACGGTGGGTTTATTCCATTTTTCACCATCCTTTGAAGTCATTAATAAGGTTTGACTCGGCGGGATATGTTCTCCTGTCGGATCACTCAAATACTGCACAAAAAAAGTATTGTTCCAGTACGCCATATTGGTAGCATGATTGTAAGTCCAGCCAAAACCATCTGCTTTCTCCGGATGTTCTCTGCTGGCACGCATAATCTGGGTGGCATGTACACCAACGGCAGGACTCAATTGTCCATGGTGATAATCTACATTAGAAAGTGTTTTACCAACATAACGTACCGTGTCTTGTGCCAGTGCAGCATCAACAGCTCCACACGTTAGCAAAATAGTACCTGTTATGACAATAGTGTGTTTTATTTTTTGGAATGCAATCATTATTCTTAATTTTCTTTTTCAATTAATCCTTTTAAAACTTTCTTTGAAATGGTAACAATTGTACCGTGTTTATGACCTTCCGGAAGTTTTATTTTCGAAGAAACATCTTCAAAATTCATGAAATCTGAAGTGCTTGAGGCCTTGTAATTCTTTTCGCCATAATTGTCATAATAGATCAGCCACTTATTGTCTTTTTTAAGCACTGTCGGTCCTTCTGATAAATAAGCCGTAAAGGGTTCGGAGCTTTTGCCAAATGGCCCTAATGGCGATTTCCCAAAGGCAACTTTTATGTTGCGCATCGGCCTGGTGTTGTCTTTCAACACCAAAACATAATCCTTTTTGGCGCGCTTTACGATAACACAATCTATGACGCTAAAACCGGGTTCATAAAACAATTTGGCATCCGAAAAAGTTTTAAAATCTTTCGTCGTTACATAATACATGCGGTGATTATTTTGCTCCTCTTCCTGCCCTTTTTCAAATCGAAACGGAATGGTAGAGGCCCAAATAATTATGTAATTCTTTTTAACATCATCATAAAAAATTTCGGGAGCCCAGACATTTACAGCCTCAGGCTCGTTTTTCATAACCGGAATATATTCTTGCTTAGACCAATGAATTAAATCTTTGGAACTGGCATATCCAAAACCATTTCCGCCACGCCAATCCGTGGTCCAAACCATGTGATAGGTATGGTTCGCCCCTTTTACGATAGAAGGATCCCGCATGATTTTGCTCGCGCCTGCTTCTGGTTTCAAAAAAGAACCTTCAAGACCTTTCCAATTGTACCCATCTTTACTGTACGCCAGGTACAAACCTTCGGTCGCCGGTTCTCTAAAAGAAGTAAATAGAAATATTTCCTTTTTTTTCTGAGAATAGCTCACAGTGAGTACTGCAATACATATAATGGCGAATATTTTCTTCATGGTCATAATTCAATAAGGCTGCTATTCAACAATTGCTTTTTTATCCAGTTCTTTTCCTTTTTTCACAACAGTGGATACATGATGGAACACATTGTTTTTAAGAAAAATATCTTTTGTTCCTTTTCCATCTGCTTCGATAAAAATATCGGTAGCAAACATTGGAAAATTATTATTTATCATCATGTTATGTGTATTTTTCAATTTTACAACCGGGGTATTTTTAAGGGGTGCAGCAGTTCCCACATTATCCAAAATAATGTTGTGTGAGTCTTCTATTTCAAAGGATGACCCTATGCTTGCAGTTACTTTTACATTATGAAATTCAACATCTTTAGCTGTAGTAACGGAAAAGCCCTCTTTACCTTCCATGTTTATATTTGAAAAAGTAAGGTTTTGAATCGGCATTTCAGAAATTCCTCGAATAACACCTGCTCTGTTTACATTTACACCCGTTACATTACTGATATGAATGTTTCTAAAAATTGGAGTTCGTTCAGAAACCGGTTCTGCTGTACTTGATTTGTCGTAAAACAAATCCATAACAATAGCTTCTTCTTTAATATTTTTCATCACAATGTTATCCACGCGAATATCTTCTACTACGCCGCCTCTTCCACGAGCCGATTTCAGTCTGATTCCACGGTCAGTTCCGTCAAAAACACAGTTGGAAATGGTGATCTTTTTTATTCCTCCCGACATTTCGCTTCCAATTACAACTCCACCATGACCACTTAACATGGTACAATTGGTAATCGTCACATTTTCGGTCGGAACATTCCATTTTCTGCCATCCATATCTCTACCGGATTTTATCGTAATACAATCATCCCCCACATTAATATGGCAATTGGAGATACGTACATTCTTGCAAGAAGTCGGATTGATACCATCTGTATTAGGGGATGGCGGATTAAAAACCGTAACTCCATCTATAACTACATTATCACAAAACGCCGGGTTTATGGTCCAAAAAGGAGAATTCTGAATCGTCACCCCTTCAATCAAAATATTCTTACAGCGAAAAGCTTGAAATAATGGCGGACGGAAAAACATCAGATCCATTGTTCTTTGATAGTAGGGTGCTGTTTCCAATCCCTCATTTTGTGCTTTCCACATTTTTTGATATTGGTTGGGCGGTAATTTTACCTTGGCAGTTTCGATAGCATACATGTCTAACCACCATTTTTTTCCCTGTCCGTCAATTGTGCCTCTTCCGGTAATGGTTATATTTTCAGCATCTTTAGCATATAGTAAAGGGGAAAAGCTTTTCATAACGGTTCCTTCCCAGTGCACTTCAACAAAAGGCAAATAATCATCAAAATTGTCTGAAAATTTTAAAAGCGCTCCTGCTTCTAAATGAATCGTGATATTGCTTTTTAATTTTAGGGCTCCCGTCAAATATTCTCCGGCAGGAAAATAAATAGTTCCGCCTCCATTTTTAGATGCTTTTTCAATTGCTTTCTGAATCGCTTCCGTGCATTTTACTCCTTTATTGTTTCCGCCTTCATTCAGGATATTTATCCAGCCGTCGTTCGCTGCAAAAACAGTATTCAATCCTGCAATACAGCAGAATAAAATAATCAAATAGATCTGTTTGATTTTCATAATTTATTTTTTGGATTTTAAAATAAGTACCCAGTCATTCCCATCTTCTTTACTTCCGGAAGGTTGAAACTCCTGAATGCCTTTATTGGGCAGATTTCCAATTGTAGTGGTTTTGCCATTGCGTGGATTATACCAGCTTGCCGCCACCTGATCACCATCAATTTTACCCATGTTTAAAACAATTTTCCTGCCATTATAGGTATAGACCATAGCATACTCTTTTCCTCTGGTTGCTACTAAATAATCGTATTTTTCGCCTTGATCAGCAATTAATGACTGATCAGGAACACGCTCCAAGTACGGAAAATCGAGCATTAATTTCTTAATGTATAGCATTTGTTTTGCTCCTGGAGCATCAAGGGCCTCCGTCCATAAGGCTTTATTGCCATAAGCTGCCTTATCTGTTTTCCTATGCATTTGCATTACGGCATTATGTCCGTAGGTATAACCCGCAGCTCCAGCAAAAACAGACCAATAGCCATAACGTCTTACATCGTCATGATTCCAGTTGCGTTGCAGGGTGTCGTGCAAACCTTCCGGAATTCCTTCATATGATGGCTCTCCGTCTAGGGTAGGCTTTGTTGGCTTCAAATTAAAATCTGTCGCTATATAGCGATAGTTGTCTTGCCCGTACGCTCTTTTTGAATCGTCCTGATCGTAACGTCTGTGTCCTGATTGTACCATATTAAAATCCAGCCAGGACTCCGTATGAAACCAATCCGAAGAGGTCATTCTGCCCCTTGGATGAAAAGTCTGAATCACATCAGGATTGTTCTGTTTTATGGTTTCTCCGATGGTATTCCAAACGTCCGTAAATTCATTTCCAAAAGTATCTCCACCATTCAGCCAGATAATATTGCTTTTGTCTTTGTATCGTTTGGTTAAAAATTCGGAATAAATTTTAGCTTCTTCTTTGGTTACCTTTCCTTCACTCACATTAGTTCCCCATACTGGTACCATCGCGATGTACAAGCCTTTCTCCTCGGCAAGTTTTACGACATAATCGACATGATCCCAAAAATCATATTGCGTTGCATCCTTAATATCGTTCCCCGGAGTTACAACAGGTTTTGATAATTTTTGATCCTCAAGTGCTTTATCTCCGTAAGCATTCACCGCATCTACTGAATGTATTACCATCACTTGTATCACATTGAATCCTTTTTGCTTTCTGTCTTCCAGATACTGTGCTGCTTCTTCTCTTTTTAATTTTGAAAACAGCAACCAGCCTGTATCACCCAGCCAGAAAAATGGCTTCTCGTCTTGCGTAACAAAATAATGCTGGTTCTTTGAAATTTTAAGTTTTGGCAACTCGAATCCCCCTTTCGAAGTGGTGTTTCCAGCTGTTTTTTTATACCCGTTGCATGCAGCAAAAAGCAGCAAAAAGCTTATAAAAAATGCAAATCCGTACGTTTGTCTTTTAATCATTTTGAAATTATTTTTTTAGAATAAATAGTATATTTTCTGAAGTATCAGAAGTTGAAATTGTAACACTTTTTCCACCACGAATGGTTTGTTTTTTGGTCACGATTCCCGTTTTGGAATTAATGCCATACACCAAAAATTCACTTTTATAATCGCTTAAGTCTATGGCAATATCTTGTGCCTTTTTTGCATAGATCAGATAACTTTTACCTTTGTTTTCCAGCCTCCAGAGCGGGTCTGAGAATGTAGTTCCCTGCGCATACTTCATAGTGGGAATAGCACTATAAAACTCCGGAAGCTCAATTTTAGGAATGGCAGCAAGTGATGCTCCGGCCATTAACGCAGCCCAGCCAAATCTTGGTGAACCATCGGTAGAATACAAAATTATTTTGTCAGGATATTTTTCACGATACTCCCGAACGGCTCTGTAAACCTGATCATCCGTTTCTTTTCCTGTTTTTATTTTTCGGGCATGCTGGCGTGGCGCTAAATTTTGACCTCCCTGAGGAGCATAAGTTGTTCCATCTTCTTTGTAATACCAATACCGAATATCAATTAAATCAACTGTTTTTAGTCTTTGGGAATCATTCAAAATTGCATCCTGAACATCTTTAGTAGCACTTAATCCTATTATTTGATTTTTGCCCGTTTCCATTTTCCATTTTTGAACTTCGTCCAGCCAAAATTGCATGAAATGAAGCGGCCCTGTATATTCAGCACTTGTAAGCTGAATTACGTTGCTGTTATTTTCAAAATTCGCTAATGCTTTTCTAATAAATTGTTGATGCAATTTTTTTCTCACCGGATTGGTAACATCATAGAACTGCTCGGCCATGAAAATACGCTTGTCCCCTGCATACGGAGGTGGTTCTGGAAAACCGGTACCGTTAACATTGTTGGCCGAACGCCAGGGAGAACTGGACCAATGCGCTCCCGCTTCTAAAATATTATGCTGAAAATACTGTTGATTTATCAGCAATTGTCCATTCGGTTCTGCTAAAGTTGCAAAACGAGCCAAACGATCCCAATACCAGGCATTGTATTTTGTTAAATCATATTTGCTCAGGTGATCCCAAGCCAGTCCGTCACCACTTCTGGCGAAAGGCTGCTCGTAAAACGGTGGCCAAACATCAGCATCGATACGACGCACGCGCTCATGATCATCCATTCGGCGGTCATACCACAATCCATAATTATGTTCCAGGGCCACTATATTATTAGCGCTTAAATAATCCACGACCTCGTTAATATTATCGGTAAGTCCCGTTCCTCTTCTTCCCGGAACAAATCGGGTCAGGTGTGGAGATGACTTTTTAACATCATCGTCTATAAGACTGCCGCGCCACCACATAACAGGAGCTTGTTTACCTGCGATCAGTTTTTCTCCAAACGTAAGCCATCCATTATCTATTTTTACTTTAGAAAGGCTTTTGGTGTCTTTTTGATTGGTGCTCTGTTTTAAATCAGTACTCTTTTTTACGCCAGAAGCGTCTGTTGCAATAGGATTTAATTTAGAAACCTCGTTTATCCATTGGGGTAAACTCATCAGGGTATCAACCGCAATTTTAGTCAATTCTTCGGCCTGTTCTACTGTTGGGCTGGAGGAAGGTTCTGAACCTATATCATACAAATAAGCGTTTACGGGAATTTTCCCCAGCCTTTTTTCTAACTGTGCATAAAACAAACTTCTGGGGTTTGCATGGCTGTTTACATCTTTCCAATGACCGTTACCTGCAAATTGTCCCCAAACTCCAAAAGCCCAGTTTTGAGCTGTTGGCGGACTATAGCATTCTATTTTTGAAGCTGATGCCTGCCACATAACACTGTTTGCGGCTGTCCATCCTGCTCCTCTTCCATTTTGCTCTCTGTTATTAAAACTTAACGCTGCACCATCTATGTTAGCAATATCAAATAACACTCCCGAAGCCCAGCTGCCAATCGCTCCACTGTTGCTGTATGGCAAATGGGACTCGCATTGTACAAAAGCATTCGGGCCCGTTGTACCATAACCACCTACGGCAAAATCATGATAACCGTATTCTGAATAACAACGCTGAAATAATGTTTGTTCCCCTTCGGTATAAAAGGTATGTCTTCTAAAGGCTGCGATTTCTGAAATAGGGGCTGTAGCCATACAATCTTCCACTGTAATTTGTTGGGCAGATTTTAGCAACGAAACGGCTCCCCCTGCAAAATGCTTAAAATTCACTTGTTTTACCCAGGCATTCTTTACATTTTCCATGCTGATCGCCAGCCATCGGTGTTCTTCATCTTTTAAATTTGAAGAATTGTATGTTGATTTAAGCAGTATATTTTCGATCCCAACCTGCTGAATTCGACCCAACCAGGTATATACTGTTACTTTTGAAGCTCCATAGGCATCGTCTAAAGCCATTGTCAAGGGGGCATTCAATGTAACTTCATTGCCGCTTATAGTGGTTACAACCCTATTCCAGGTCATATTCCAATCGCCCGCTTTCCAACCTATCCAAGACGTTTCTCCTCCAAACTCTTCCATCTTCAATTCCTTAATCCAAATATCGGTTAAAGGCCTACTGATGCTAATTTCATCCGAAGGCTTTAGTTTAACTGCGTTTTTTAATTGAATTTTCTGGGTTCCAAGTGGAGAAAAAGTAGTTTCAAAATCCAATGTCTCGCCCTCTTTTTTATCGTCTACCCCAAGAATTCTGATTAAAGATTCCCGCTTAACACCTGTTCCTAAAAGTAGTGTTCCGTTTTCGGTGTTTCCGCTTCCGCGCAACACCACACCTGATTTTTTGAGATATAAAGTACCGCTAACTTCGAACGTACCTTTATCTAAAAGCACAGCACCTCGAATACCTGATTTGTTTGGTTTGAGATTGCCTACGTAATCCAGTGCTGCTTGTATTTTTTGAGTCGCATCACCTTCTTGTTTCGGTACAAAAATCTGAATTGCCACCGTTGGAATCTGTTTTTCCGAAGCCATATACCCCGCATAGGAAAAATCGGGAATTCGATTTCCTGCCGTATCAGCGCTATAGCTTATACCTCCATTTTTAGCATTTACAATATCCGGGTAAGTACTTTGGGCACTGCTTTTGCTAAAGGTAAAAAACATAACAAAACAGGATAAAACTAGTATATCCTGTTTTGAAAGTATTGTATTTTTTAATTGATTAAAATTCACGTTAAAGTGGTATTTAACAGGTTAACTTTTATTTTAACTGAAATTATTGTACTAGTCCCGCAGACAATTTTGCAAGTGAGTCGGCATTATTTTCTACTTTCTTCCAATCTGTTTTTTGCGTGGGATCTATACCATTAAAATATTTTTCAATGTTGGTATACCCATCACCGTTCAAATCTTTATTGGCATCTGCCGGATCTTTTGGGTTCAAACTGTATTTTTTTTCCCAGTTGTCCGGGATCCCATCATTATCTGAATCTTTATAAGCCTTCCCTTTGTACTGCGGATAACCGCCAACTTGATCTATACTGGTAATAATTCCTTTTTTATAAGAATCTGCCGGCAATCTTCTTTTGATGAATTCCTTACCAATGGCATTTTCCTGTCCTTCTTTGTATTCTATTTTTCCGGTACGAACCTGCTTAATAATTCTTTCATCAACTGCATCTCTTTTTGGCAATGTTGCCCCTGCATTGTTCAATACAAATTCATATGCTTCTTCTGCCTTCATGATAGTGAGTTGCGGCATTGCAAATGGTTTTGGCTGTTTGATAGCTTCTAAATATCCTTTAGCCTCTTCTAATGAAAGATCTTCTAATTGCACTCCGCCATTCCAATTATCTGCCGTAACTTCCGGAACTCCGTCTATGTAATTCCCTGAAACGTACGCTCTTCCAAAAGTTTTTGGCTTCATATACCCCGATTCCGGTTTTAAGATTCGATACCGAATTGGCTTGTCTTCCGGAGTTATAGGTCCTGGCTTAAAATAATTATTGATAATATTAAACAGCGAACGGTAGTCTCCTCCGTCTAAGGAACGATTCCACCAATTGAATACTACATTATTTACAAAATTAAAATCACCGTACATCCCAATCGAAGCATTTCTGGAAATATTATCTGCCCATAAATTTCTTATAAAAGTACTATTTAAACCACCAATTGTACTTCCAAAAGAATGATTATAGGTGTCCAGACCTTCAGAGGAAATAGTGTTTTGAATGGTAATATTACAAGTTGGTAATTTTAACAATTCTGACTTTTCATTCGCTTTAAACTGATGTCTGTACATTGAAATATTTTCATCCAGCCCCCAGCTTACCGAGCAATGATCTATAATAATATTTCCTATTGGGTTACCCCCGAGTGCATCATCTCTTCGGGTAACATCGGTTGCCCCTCTTCTAAAGCGCATGTGTCTTATAATAACATCATGTGTATCTACTTCCAAACTTTCTCCAGCTACGCAAATACCGTCACCTGGGGCAGTTTGTCCTGCTATAGTAACATAAGGCGCTCGCATACTGATGCGTTTTTTTAATCGAATAATTCCAGAAACATTGAATACGATTGTTCGCGCACCCACTGCTTCACAAGCTTCTCTAAAGGTGCCTTTACCGCTATCTTCTAAGCTGGTTACTACAAATATTTTACCGCCTCGACCGCCTTGGGTGAAGGCACCTCCGCCTTCGGCTCCAGGGAAAGCCGGGATTTCTGCCGGTACGAAATCTTTAGGATATGAAGCCCATGGCAAATAAGGTCTGCCATGCTTTGCATCTTCTTGTATAGCGGCATAATTATCTTTCCAAATTGTATTTAATCGCACTTCTTCCTGCGCTAAAATCGAATCTGTTTTAGCTTGAAGCGGGATAGGAATTTCTGGATATTGGGCTAGCACTGCTGAAAAAGAAAAACAAAAACAGACTACTGTCAGTGTTCTTTTAAAAATCCTGTTGGGCTGAATGTGTTGCATGGAAAAGATTTTAAAAAATTATTTTGAATCTATTAAAAAAAACGAAACCTATTTTTTAGGTTTGTTCTTTTCACGTGCCGCAACACGGTCATGCCAATCAGTGCTTTCCTTGTTTAAATTATACCCCTGAGCGGATAAATAATTATTGATTCTTCCTTTGTATTTACCAAACCAGGCATGTTTTTCCTTAGAAGAACCTCCATCCATTGCATGCTCTCTGGCTTCCACTAAATTTTTATAAATGTAACTTTTCTGTTCTTCTGTTAAATTACGCAGCATATCTTGATAGCCTGCATAAGTGATTGGCAAAACACCATAAGTCATTCCGTCTTTGACTTCTGTGATTTTAGCGTCATTTAACTGAGTCCCTAATTTTTTTAGATATGATTTATGCAATTTACCAATTAATTGATCCGCTTTTACTTTGCATTTTTCAATTTTCTCCTTCTGCTTTTCTTTTGACAAATCACTACTTTTCAGTTTCTCAATTGCAGCATCCCTTTCGTCCTGAATTTTACTCAAATCTCTAAATTGTTGCGCAATGATATTGGAAACAGCAGTCTCTTTAGTGGCATTGGACAACTCTAATTTAGCAACAATTTTAGCTGCTCTCTCATTTGTTACCTTTATGTATTCCGGATTTAAATGCTGTTGTGCACTTATTTTGCAGATAAACAGTAAAAATAAAATGCTTATACTTATTTTTTTTATTGACATGATATTATTTTTTTTTGATTTCTATTCTATTTTTATTTAAAAAAACATCCTTACGCCATACTACAAGTAATGGAATAAGAATGCTTAAAAAAAAACCACACTCTAAAAAACTATTCCAATAATGGACTTTTTAAAGTCTCCTTATTATTGGCTAAATCTTTCCAATCTACTTTCATTGCAGGGTTTACACCATTAATGTAATCTTCGATATTGGCATACCCGTCGTTGTTTAAATCCGTTTTGGCATCCGCTGCATCTTTTGGGTTTAAACCATGTTTTTTCTCCCATTTATCAGGCATTCCATCTTTATCTGTATCTACATAGGGTTTCCCTTTGTATTCCGGATAACCACCTACCTGAGCAATATCTGTTATAATACCATTTTTATAGGAATCTGCAGGTAAACGACGGTGCTCAAATTGATAAAATGATTTTGGATCAAGTCCTTTTGCATATTCAGGTACTCCTGTTTTCACAGTCCTTACAATTCTTTCATCAACCTTGTCTCTTATTGGCAATGTGGCCCCAACATTTTTAAGAACATAATCATACGCTTCCTCAGCATTCAAAATTTTATTGAACCACGGCATTGGAAATGGCCTGTTACTTTTCATTTTATCAAAAAACGGTTTTGACTCCTCAAAACTCATCAACTCCCCTTTTTTATTTTCGATTTGAACTCCTCCGTCCCAGTTGTCTTTAGTAACTCTTGGATTATTATCAATTACATTACCAATTACATGAGCCCTGCCAAATACCATATGATCCAGCTTACTTCTTCCTGCTTCCGGTTTTAATATTCTATACCCGATAGCTTCTGTTTTTGGAGTTACGGGACCCGGTTTAAAATAATTATTGATAATATTATAGTTAGCGGTATAATCACCACCATCTATTGATCTGTTACTCCAGTTAAATACTACATTATTAACAAAATTAAAAATACCATTCCACCCGATTGAAGGGTTTCTACCGGCATTATTTGCCCACATATTTCTAATAAAAGCGCAGTTCTCTCCTCCTAAAGTACTACCAAAAGCATGGTTGTACGTATCTAAAGCTTCTCCAAACAAACTATTTTGAATGGTAATATTTACGGTAGGTTTCTTTTCATCCGGATAAGTCGCTCCCGGACTATACATATGCCTGTACATGGACATATTTTCATCTAACCCCCAGGTTGCAGAAACGTGATCTATCATAATATTCCCTACCGGGTTACCACCAATAGCATCATCTCTTCTCCCTACAAAAGTTTCTCCTCTACGAAAACGCATGTGTCTTATCACTACGTCATGTGTATCGATCCATATCGATTCCCCTGCAACACAAATACCATCACCAGGAGCAGTTTGCCCTGCAATAGTTATATACGGAGCACGGATGATTAATGGGCTTTTTATTTTAATAATTCCTGAAACATTAAAAACGATGATTCTTGCTCCGCCTTTTTCACAAGCTTCGCGTAATGTCCCCGGTCCTCTGTCTTCTAAACTGGTCACTGTGTATATATTTCCACCGCGACCCCCAAAGCTATACATCCCTCCACCTTCGGCTCCCGGGAATGCAGGTATTTCTGCTTGCGGTAAATCCGTTGGTCGAGATGCCCAAGGAATGAATGGTTTACCTGCTTTGGCTTCTTGTTCAATAATTACGCTGGCTTTTTCCCAGGCTTCATCAGATAGTTTATTGGCCTCGTCTTTTATCGCTTTTTCCTTAGCTTGTACTTCAGCAGAAAGCTTCGGATATTGAGCATAGCTTTTAGTAAACCCCACTAATAAAATAAATAAAATTATATTGAATTTTTTCATCTTGAAATTTAAGTAATTTTATAACGCATTAACCTGAATTATTGTAAAACACAGGTTAATACGTTCTTATTCTGTTTATTATTTAAGTGGGTCAAATGAACCACCCCAACCTTGAGTTTGTTGCAAATATGGCGCCGAATCTAATAAAGTTTGATAAATACCAAAATAATAATATTCCTTATACCATATAAATTTCCAATTGTTTGTAGTGGGATCTAAATTATCTCTTACGACCACCTCAAAATGATTCGTATATAAATAATCCAAATACGCATCAAAGTTATTAATCGTTGTTGTTCCTATTGTAACAGGAAACGAAGCAGGCTCTCTATTGGCTACAGAAGCATTTCCAGTAGCAACAAAGAAAGGATCTGCAGAACCTACATATCTGCTTCCATCTGCCTTTTTAGCAACTATATAATATCCCGTTCTTCTGGTACCGTTAAGAGGTGTAACACCTAATCTCGCAGTTGTTCCGGCAGTAGCATCAAAAAGCTTCCAACGTCTCAAATCATAGAAACGTTTGTTCTCATAGGCAAACTCTATTTTTCTTTCATTAAGAACGGCACCAAAATGCTGGTCTCTGGAAGAAACAGCAGCTAAACCATAATTGCCATCTCCGTTGATAATACCTGCACGATTTCTGATCGACTCAATTAAAGTTTTACCCTCTGCTAATTTATTAATACCGATTGCAGATTCCGCTAGATTTAATACTAACTCAGCAAAACGCATTTCCATATAATCAGTACCACTGTTCAGGTAACCACTAGCACTGGTAGCGATCTCGTTAGTGGCTTTTCTCAAATAGATACCACTTGAATTCGGTCCGGCTGTTTCCGTAAATTTATTTGGAATTGTAGTCGCATTTGCGGATCCGGAAGCTGTCCAACTGTAAGTCCATTGTTTAAAGGCAGTATTTTCAGCATATTTCCAGGTTGCACCATTATAAGCAAATGTTTTGTAAAACCTTGGGTCTCTGTTCTTGTAGAACAACCCTTGAGAATAAGGATACGTTCCGGATGCACTTGAGATCGGTTGTCCATCCTTCATTGGGAACGCGTCCACCATTTGTTTAGTAGGAGAGATTGCTCCATTTCCACCTGATGCTTTAGAACGAGCAGCTCTTTCCCAACCATTATTTCTTTGAAGATTTACAGTAGATGAATTATTAAATCCAAAAACAATTACTGCTTCTTTATTTCCAACTTCAGCAAACCACATATCGCCCCAAGCTTTTCCATCAGCAACACCACCTGTAGTAAAAAGACCATATCCATTCGTTTCCAAAAGTGCTTTTGCTTCCGTATTGGCATCATAAGCACGTTGCCAACGTTGTGTATCATCAGTCGGATTGAAAATTGGGCTTGCCCAAGTCAACAACACGCGTCCTTTGAAAGCTGCCGCAGCACCACTGGTAATTCTTCCCGAATCAGCGTTACTTGACCATTTTCCTGGCAATAACTGTTTTGCCAGTTCTAAATCAGAAACAATTTGCTCAATACACTCCGAAGTAGAACTTCTTGGAATCTGAGCTAACGACGCATCGTCCAGGATAGGGTTCTGCTCGGTTAAAACAATCGGCACACCGCCATATAATTTCACCAATTCATAGTATTGGTAGGCTCTCCAAAAATACATTTGTCCTTTCAATGGATTCTTATCCGCATCAGCCATCCCGTTCTTATCAATTTGACTTAAGAAAATATTAATTTGTCTTAAACGAGTCCAGCTATTATTAGCGATACTGGAAGATAATCTACTCCCTATGTAAGGCAAACAATGTGCATTAGTAGGAGACACTGTTGCCCATACTTTATTCCAATTGACTTCCCCTGCAAGTTCTTCAGTTGTTTGACTAAAATCATCATTACCTCCCGAGGCAAGATCCCAAGTGAATACAGCAGCATTATTACCTGGTAAAAACAAACCATAAACATAATCCACATATTGCCCTGCTAATGTAGGTACTTGAAAAACCTGTTCATTAACACCATTAAAATCTTTTTTCTCTTCAAGGAAATCATCATTGCAACTTTCTAAAGAAAAGGTTGCCAGTATGGCAAACAAACCTATCGCTTTTATATTTTTCATTTTTTTAATTTTAATTTTTATTAATCTCAAATTAGAATCCTACGTTAAGCCCCAAGGATATTGTACGAAGGGTTGGATAGTCCATATAACTTCCATTAGCCTCTTGAAAACTATAAGGATTATAAAGTGTAAAAGGATTAATCCCTGTCAAATTCAGTTTACAGCTGTTCATATTCAATGCTTTTAAAGCTCTTTCCGGTAATGCATAACTTAATGTTATGTTTCTACACGCAATTCTAAAGGCATCTACTTGCCAAAATTGAGACACCTGAGAGTTTATCTCTTCAAAAGCCGGATTTGGCATTTTTCCATCAGGATTAGCAACCGGGTCATAAATATCATTCCATATTGATACTGTATTGTCTATAATTTGTGGAATTTTAGTTTTTAATGATTTTCTGGCATTACTGTCTATATTAGACCAGCCACCTCCAAAAGAAGCATTAACAACCGCATTCAGACTAAATGATTTATAAGCAACTCTTAAAGTAGTACCTGCTCCGTATCTGGTAGCAGCTCTCTTAGACAATTGAACCTGGTCATTTACATCAATGATTCCGTTCGGAGCGGCAAATTCACCGTTCCCTAGATATGCACCTCTTACATCAGAATAATACAACATTCCTGGTTTAAGATTGGCTGCCGGAACACCAAAAACAGAGGTAATTGCGTATTGACTTACGTAGGAATCAATATCTGTTTGCGTTCTAAACATCCCCAAATTATCATAACCCCAAACTCCATTATCAGAGGACTGACCTGGTTTATTATTCCAAGGAAGCAAAACATCCTGATCATTGAAGTCTGCCTTGATTACTTTGTCTCCTGACCAGCCAAAACGCATATCAACGCCGTAGCTAACTTCTTCACCTATTTTATCACTCCATCCAAGTGAAAATTCATATCCGAATGTATCTACTGATCCGTAATTTTCAGCAGCTACTGTTCCACCAACTGTAAAGGGTACATTACCTGTTCTGTTTAAAAGTAAATTAGTCCCGATATTATAATACGATTCTGCACTAAAAGACAATCTGTTGTCAAGGAATCTTGCATCAACCCCAAAATTGGTTTTTAATTCGTCACTCCAGGTAGCATCCGGATTTGGAGAAGCCTCCATTTTCCATCCATTCGTATTGTCTAAATTGCCTCCAAACACAACTCCTTTATTACCTTGGAACGTATATCGTTGTCTCCACAACCAGGCTCTGGTATCATCTTTACCTAACAAACCTACTGAGTATCTAACTTTAAGATAATCGATCACTGAAGATTTAAAAAAGTCTTCTTTGGAGATTACCCATCCCGCAGATACAGAGTAAAATTTACCCCAGTAATTCTCAGGAGAGAACTTAGTCGAAGCATCAGATCGGAATAAAAACTCCGCTAAATATTTATCATCATAAGCATAATTTAACCTACCAACATAGGACAATGAACCCGATTCACTCTTTGCAGTAGAACCATCAATAGTACCCGTAGCGGTATTAAATTGCCCGTTAGTACCATCTAAAACACCTGCTTTAAAAACCACTTCATTGTTAGAAGTCGCTTCTGACCTTTCAATTGCAAACAAACCACTTACATTATGTTTACCAAAATCACGGTTGTAAGAAGCACTAAGGTTTAATTGTTCTGAGAAATTGGTGGTGTTTGAAAAATACAAACGATTCCCGTTTTCGTAGAATTTAGATCTAAGAGGTGCTGAAGTAATAGCATCACTAAAAATATGTCCATTAGTTCCCAGACCTTCAAACTGATACAAAGTATATCCTGTACCTACTTGTGTTCCTCTGGAAGTACCCATATTACGTGCATACGATCCTCTGGCCATCAAACCCTTAATAAAAGGGATTTTATATTCCGTGTACATGTTTATAGTCATCGTGCTGGCTGTAGTTTCCGCAAGATTATTTAAACGTTTGATTTCGTTATAGTGATACCTCTGGTTACCATCATTATTATTGGTCAACTCCATCGGCATTCCATTAACGTAATTCGGAATATAAGGTACGTGAAGCAATAATTCATTATAATCGTTCTCTTCTTTTTCTCCTCCAATTTTATTAAAAGTATTTGTTTTATCAGAGTAGAATGCAGACAACTGCAAACCTGCTTTCCAATTACTGGATAAATTTACATCTGCACCGGCTCTGAAGTTCCATTTATTATAATCCAGCGTACTTAAGTTACCATTTTGTTTGTAATACGAAGCCCCTGCAAAATAAGTAGCTTTTTCAGTACCTCCGCCCACATTCAAATTATGACGCATACTATAGGAAGGGGACCACTCATCATCTAAGAAAGTATTCTTTAACGTTTTAAAATGCTCCAGTTCATCTTCTGAAAAGAAATACTGAGGATCTCCTGCAGTTTGATTGTATCCGTTCGGACCATTCATGATGTTAACATATTGACCAAACTCATAAGCATTTAATACTTTTGTCTGGTATGTTTTATCATTAGTACCATAAGCACCACTGTAGCTAAATTTCGCTTCTCCTTTTTTCCCTCTTTTAGTAGTTACCAAAACTACCCCTTGAGCAGAACGTGCCCCATAAATAGCAGCGGAAGCATCCTTAAGAAAGGAAATGCTTTCTACTTCGGAAGAGTCTAAATTATCAAATATAGTACTGTCATTTAAACCCTGAGCATCAATTTGCAAAATGCCGTCAATTACATATAAAGGATTCAAATTTCCTCCATCTTTAGCTAACGTATACGGCCTACGAATTGTCAATGTCGATTTAATACCAGGTCTTGCAGCACCACCTGAAACTCCAACACCTAAAACGCGTCCTGCCAAAGCAGTTCCTAAATCTCCAACAGGAAGATCTTCGATTTCACTCATTTTAATGGTTTCAATAGCTCCCGTTAGATGCGCCTTTTTCTGCTTACCATAACCAACAACAATTACATTTTCCAATTCCGATGAATCTTCTTTCATCGCTACATCAATAACAGTTTCATTGCCAACTGTTTTTTCCACTCTATCCATTCCAATATAAGCAAACGTAAGAATATCTCCCTTGTTTACTGTTATAATATAACGTCCGTCAGCGTCTGTAACAACACCTTTTTTCGTCCCTTTTACATTTACATTTACCCCTAGGATAGCTGTTCCTGCGTAATCGATTACGCTTCCAGTTATAATTTTTTCTTGACCGGTTGTTTGAGCATAGCCCGACAAACTCATTAGTGCAAACAAAAATAAACCACATCTCATTGCGATTGTTTGTTTCATAAGTGCTTTTAGTTAAATTAATTAATAGTTAGTTAGTTAATAAAAAAACCGTCTTTCCTAAACCGAATAAAAATACAAAAAACCATTTCTATTTAAAGTTAATTTTTGATTTAACTTTTAAGTGTTAAAAAGACAATTATTATATATGCCCCAAATATATAATCATAAAACATTGTAACTGTCCTGTACTGTCCTGCTTTAATGCTATTATCAAATAAAAAAAGCTGTAAATAAATCATATTGATAAAAAAAAGACGAATAAAATAGTAGTAAATTAAAAAAAAAAGGATTCGTTTGCATATAATTCGGTAGCGCCACCAGTATTTCACAGCAAAATAACAAAACAGGTCCAGACCAAATCTGCACTCTTTTTAATACCCCAAAAATATTGTTCTCGGCACTGTACTACAACGGGTAGCGCATCAATTTATAACTTGTATTGACTGTAAAAAATAGTTTAACAACAGGCGATTATCTAAATTAAAAAATATTAATACACTGATAATCTGACTTATTAGAGGACTATTCTCCAAAGAACAACATCCCTGAAAACACAAGAGGCACCCACTAAAAAAAAATCGCACGCTGTAAAGTCAACGGCAAACAATTCGAGCTTTAAGTACGAAATAGTATTTAAAGGAACTGCTAATTTCTTTTTTAAGGCCGCATTTCCTTTAAATTCATTTCCTACCGAATTACTAAAGGGGCCGTATTGCTTTTTCAGCAGTACAAAAAAACAATTCCGTTAAGCAAGGCAATCATTCTGAAGAAGTACCCGCTACTTTTATCAAAAAAAAAAAACACAGCTGCAAATAAGTTTATTTTCTTTAAAAAGTAAATTCTTACAACTCCCCTTTATAGTACACTACTTTAGCACTATAAAACGGAATTGTAAGAATAATTGATTGGCCAATTTACTGTTCTATTAATGAGACATCCAAACAGTCATTTCTCCTTTGCTTTGGTTGCCCCAAGCAAAATAGGGAATTAATCTGACCTTGTAATCCTTAATTGATTTCTGAGAAAGCGGTCTGTATAATTTTTTTTCCCAAGAAGTATCCTGATTAATTACGGAATTAATCGTTAGTAATTTCCTATTGTCGATTTCAATAAAAGCAGTGGTAAACGGAGAATTTTTATTTAAAACAATATCATTTACACTTGTGTTCTCCGGAAGCTCATTCGATTCCAGGCAATACACAATAGGACCTCGCTTTACAGCTACCTGGTTCTTAATCTCCTCCACAAGGGGATTCGCCTGCATCAATTCTACTGGCATAGGCAGGTTAAGTTCAATAACATCCCCTTTTTTCCACTTTCGAATTATTTTCATATAAGTCCCAGAAACAGCTTCATTTTCTAAGGTTTTATTGTTCACTAAAACAGCAGCGCCCTGGCTCCATCCCGGAATTCTCAGAAAAAAAGCATAGCCTTCTTTTGGTGCTTTTGCGATTTTTAATACAATTTTCCCATCCCACGGATAGTTGGTCTGCTGCTCTATTTCTATTTTTTCACCATTTACCGTTACGGTCTTCAAGGTATTGCTTCCATATAAATTAACATATAATCCGTCTTTGGACAGATTATAAGCATAATTACTTACCTCAGCAATCGTACGGGTAACATTTGGCGCACAACAATTGGACAACGCGATATAACCTTCGCGTTGCTTACTCCACCGTTGTTTAAAAGGCAATTTATCGGAAACATTTAAGGGATTATTGTAGCAGAATTCTTTACCCTCAAGGCTGATTCCTGATAAAACACTGTTGTAAAGTGCCAATTCTACAATATCGGCATATTTTGCATCACCGGTAATTTGAAGCATTCGCCAATTCCATAAAACATTACCTATGTTGGCACATGTTTCGGTATGCGCGGTGGCATTCGGTAACTGATAAGGTCGCCCGTATGCCTGATGTATTTTCTGTACTTCTGTAGGATTGTAGGATGTACCATCCGGAGAAACTCCGTCATATAAAGCCCCACAAGCACCTGTGATATACATTTTTCGATATACCACATCATCCCATATCGATTGTAGATTATCCAAAAGTTTCTTTTCTCCAGTTTCAGCGTATAAATCCGCCACGCCTGCATACAAATAATTCGCTCGTACCGCGTGACCCATTGCAGTGGTTTGTTCCCTAAAAGGAATTCTGTCCTGATTATCATCAGTACCATCATTCGTCGTTCCTCTAATAGTAATTAAATTATTCGCAAGTTCCAGGTATCTTGGATCTTTTACAGTACGATACATTTCCACAATCCCCATATAATGGGAGGGACAAATCGCATTACGAGCCAGATCGGGAGATGCCTTTTTATAAAAATCATACAAGTAATTAGCCACTCCTTTAGCAATCTCTAAAAAATTAGTTTTTCCGGTAGCACGATAATGCACACAGGCTGCAGTCATCAAATGGCCCATATTATATTTTTCAAAACCCAACTGCTTCTTTAATTCTTCAGGACCTAAGGTTCCCCATCTTTCTTCTATTAAAACCGGAGTATGTATATAGCCATCTTCCCGTTGCACTTTGGCAAGCAACGCAATAGCCTTATCCATTTTCGCCATCAGCTCCGCCTCTTTTGTTACGGCATAGGTTGCCGCCATAGCCTCAAAAATTTTATAAAAATCGCCATCGTGAAAGGAAGGTCCTTTGAACTGTCCCTTCACCAAACCTGCTGCAATTTCAAAATTATGATAGGCATGGGTAATGCTGTCGTTATGATACAAATCCCACATATAGGGTAATGTACTTTCTGTTTCAACGTCAAATTGCTCCTTCCAGAAACCATTGGTCCATTTCACATCCTGTAAATTGACACTTTGCAATTTTGAATAAGGACTATCGGCATTGGCCACCAAACCCTTACTTTGTGCAGAAATAAATGTCGTAAAAAAAAATACCGCTAACAGTACTGTTATATTTGTTTTCATCGCCATGCTTGCTTTATTTTACCAACAGATTTATGACACGATCCATAGTATCGCCCTCTTTATCTGTTACTGTTATTTTAAAAGAGGCCAACCCTTTTTGATTGGCTTTAAATTTAATTGTGTTGTCCTTCATGGAAACTGTTCCCTTTTGAATGTCACTAATCTTATATACCGGCTTGTTTGTGTATCCCTTAAAAAATGATACCGCTGAAAGCGCTATTTCTGCTCCGTCATTTATAAAATAATGCGGTTGTGCCATCCACTCTAAGTAGTTGTCCAATTGCGTAAAGCCATCTTTATCACTATCTAAATTCGTTTCTGAAAAATCATTTTTAGCAGATTTAATGTTCAACCCATGTGCTTCTTCCCACCAATCAGGCAATCCATCGTGATCCGTATCCCAATTTGCAGCGCGCACTTCTTGAGAATATTCCGGCCAGCCTCCTGTATCCTGCTCGGTATCTATCATACCAGGCAAACCACTTTTACTTCCTTTAAAATGGTAAGAGCCATCCAGAGTTTCCTGAATAATACGGGCATCCTGTTTATCAAATAGTGGCTGGGTTGCTCCTACATCTGAAAGCACATTTTTATAGGCAGCTTTAGCGCTTTGGGTAGTTACATACGATTCAAAAAAGGGTTTGTCCAGGAAAGTTTCATAATTAACTTTCTCATTATGGGATATGGTAGCGGTTCTTCCTTTTTCCTGATTTTTTTCATCAAAATGGCCCTCCATACGATTCCCTGCAAAATAATACTGCTGTTTTCCCAAACCTACACCCTCATGCTGCGCATTCAATGCAAAGAAAAATTTAGTGGAAGCTCCCGGCTTGTAATAATTATTAACGAAATTAACTTCATTGGCACCGCCGTCTGTAGTCCTGCGCCCCCAATTATAAACGACATTATTTCGTATATCTAATCTTCCGGTGTAATAGCCATCACCACTCAATCCACCACCTATACTCCAGTTACGTCCATAATTATGCGCTAATAAATTATGATGAAAACTACCAATATCACCCCCGATAGTGGCCGCATAGCCATGCATTTTTCCTTTTTCATACTTACCGTGATTTGCAACATTTAAGGCTTCAGAAATTAAAGTACGCTGCAGGGTAATATTATGGGCACTACGAGAACTAAAGGATTCATCAATTGTCCAGCTTATCGAGCAATGATCTATAATACTGTGATTGGCACCGGTAAGTCCCATGCCATCATAGGTTCTTCCTTCACCAATTCTAACTCTTAGAAAGCGAATAATGCCTTCATTTCCGGTAAGACCAATAGGTGCTTTGCTGATAGTGATCCCATCTCCTGGCGCTGTTTGGCCTGCAATAGTGATATAAGGACTGCTAACAACCAATCTTGATTCTAGCTTAATGTTTCCTGATACATTAAAGACAATAGTTCTGGGTCCGATATCCTGGCTTACGGCATCGCGTAAACTCCCAGGACCACTATCGTTTAAATTGGTAACTTCGACTACTTTTCCGCCTCTTCCTCCTATTGCAAATCGCCCATACCCTTCGGCACCAACAAAAGCCAATTGAGCAGGCTGGAAGGACCAGACAGTACCCAGTGTACTATTTCCTTTTGCATCAACTTCATCTACTCTCCAATAATACGTATTCCTGCTGTACAAATCTTCCACAGGAAATTCATTTTTATTTAATTGTCCTTTATATTCAGGTGCTTTTTCATTTGCTGCTGCAACTGCTTTCTTATCTCTTCCATAATACAGCTTGTGGGCAATGGCCTCTTTTGATGCTTCCCATTTCAATAGCAGCTTTTCATTCAGAATCACGTGCTCATCGCCATTTTCCGGCTTAGGGGAATGGGCCTGTTTTTTCAAATTTGGCGTATCTATTTCAAAGCCGTTAAGTACCATTTGTTGGATAAAATCGCTTGCTGCATCTAACTCAAATCGCAGCACTACATCCTTGGCAGCTTTAGCATTAAATGTAAGATAGGCAGTAGCTGCAGCTATTGTGGAATTTGCTCTGTTGCTGGGCACTACAGTTTCCGCCAATTTTCCATCTACATAAATTTTTATTGGAGAGTAGGTCTTGCCCTCTATTTTATCAAAGGTATTGTGAAAAGTGAGCAGCGAGTGCTCCCCTTCTTTTAGGCCACTGATACGCACTTCTAAATTTTGTTTTGTAACCAGACCATCACTGGCCAATCTGCTGTAATGCGGTGCATTCATTCCTACTTTATACCAGCTGGAAGAAAAATCTCCTTTTAATTTAATGGTAACATCCCCAAAAGATTTTTCAGATTCCTTTTGTTCACTTATGGGCCAGGAGCTATAATGCGGATCATTGACCTCTTCAACTCTTCGTTGAAAAAAGTCAAAATCAACTTTTATAATTTGTTTTTCTGTTCCCTCCTTTGCTGTCTGGCAATATCCATTTGCAGCTAAAACAGCTGACAACACAAGACAGCGTACTACTTTATTTATCATTTTTACAATCTTTTAATTCAAATTTATTTTTTTCTCAACAGTCATTTCCAACAGATTCACAATATCTTTCTCCCTTTCTTTGGGAACTATTTTTATAATTTTCAATACGCCATTTTGAAGTACTGCTTCTACTGTCGTTTTTTGTGAAGCATGCAATTTGAAATGTACATCCCAATCCTTTGGCCAGGCTGCAAAGAGATAAATTTTACCCTCCGCTTCCTGCAATAGCATTTCCTGCATGCCAATCATTCCGGAGCCTCCCCAATTATGATCCGGAACCCAATCAAAACCCGGACCCCAAAATGCTGGAAATCTTCGGCCTGAATCCGCCATTTTCAACAAATTAAATTTTGCAGCGGCGGCTGTTAATCCTAATCGTGCTGCAAAAATGTTGTCTTGTTTCCATCCTATATGACTCCTGAATTTAAGAGCATCACTATCATATTTCCATGTATTTAATGCGATCTCTAAATCAGGTTTCCCAATGCCATAAATCCCCCAGGGAAAAACAGGATACAATTGTGGGACTTCCGTATTATTAACACGTTCCCATGATTTTGCAGGCGCAAGTGTTTTATGCTTTTCGATTTCCGCAAAATTCAAAGGCGGAATACGATTATAAAACGCTTTTAAATACGCATAATCTTCCTTGTTTGATGTAACCTGTGAAAGTTTTAAAAGTTGCTCGGTAACCACTTTTAATCCCGCAATAGTACTGTTGGCGTTGTACGCCATTTTATAGGTTTCCGCAGCAGAACCCGGATAAAGAATCAAATCACCATTGGCGTCTAACGCTTTACTGCCTCTGCTTTTTGCTAAATATTGGTAATGCTCATCAAAAAAACGGATACAGCTTATAATAAACGGAGTATATTTTTGAATAGGTTCCCCGTTATATTCCTGTTGCTTCAGCATCATTTGGCAAAACTCTAAAACGGTATCCCATTCATATTCCAGCCAGGGATTGTATTCCATTCCCGGATCATATCCATCAGGGCGTTTCCATCCGTATTCGGAAGGATTGGGTAATCCAAAATTTTCTAATTGTTCCGTAAATGCAGCGCCACCGTGATTCCAATACACTTTGCTTCGTAATTCTGCATTTTTTTGCAGACCCAAATAATAATCCAACTGGGATTTCATCATATCAAAATCCCCACTTCTCAACATCGGAAAATAAACCAAACGCTGATTTTGAGCCGTCATCGTTCCGCCTCCCCAATTTCTAAAATCAGGTGTGAAGTTTAAAGTTGAATCCGTGAAAACGGGGTCCACTGTAAAGAGCCCTCCATTAAACTTCGTCGGGTATTTACCATACCCATTGCAGCCCAGCATATACCGAAACAACTGATAATTTTGTCCCATTTGATAAACAGAATCTTTCTTGGACGAGTTGTTTTTTTGAACATAAATAAAACTGCGTTCCCAGAAATTATTCCACCAGGAGACCGTACGTTTTTCGGCTTTATTTCCTTTTGCTTTAGCATCCGAAATTTGATTTTTTAAACCATCATCCCATAAAGACTGATCTCCTGACTGATTCGTGTATAAATAAATCTTAAGCTGATGCTTTTTGGAAGATTGTACACTTGAAAGTTCATATCCTTTAAAATCGGTATTCTGATATTTTCCCAAATATGTTGCTGCTGGCTTCATATTTTTTCCTTCCATAAAGCCCCCAAAAGTGAGATTCGCTAACGGGTTGCTCATCTGATCTTTCACTGACTCCATTTTTTGCTGTTGCACTGCAACATCAAAAACAGTCTGTTTACGATTTCTATGGTAAAATTTTATGCCATTACCTTCAAAAGAAACAGAGTCTTTGTAGGTTATAATTTCTCCTTGAGGCGCCCATTTATACGAATTCGCATTGTTCGCTTTTCCTTTTACCGCCCGGTTGGCATAGCGCCAGCTTTCATAAGAGGCTTTCATTTTTAAAGGAATTCCGCTTGTCAAATCCAAGTGAATTACCGGCTTAAAAACATCTACCCAAAGTTTAATACGGGTAGTGTTCTGAGCAATTGTTACAAAGCCGTCTCTCAACACCAGCTCCTGATGAAATCCTTCCTTGTCTTTAAACGGATTGGGTGTTAACGTTACTTTTACACGTCCCAATTTCAGCAGTGTATTGTGTTCGTCAAAAGTTCCGCTACGCGAAATATAAAAATACAAATCCCCCTTTTCTACCCATACGTTTAAACCAATATCGCCTGCTCCCAACGGCATTGATTCTGATGAATTGCTGCTTTGGGTATTCCAGATGGGATTGTAATTGTCGAGCACAGGAAGCTGCGCTTTAGCAAAAAGCGTAAAAAACAGAAATAAATAAACCGTGTATTTCATCTTAAAATTTCAATCAATATTTATTTTATCCTACCAGTCATCTGTCCTGAAAGACGAAACAGGCAAACCTCCAACGCTAAAAAGCTCCGCTTTTGCAAAATCCTTGAATAAATAACGAACTGCCACTGGCTTTACTACCTGGGCACAAGAAAGCACCACCGATTTTCTGCGAACTACCGCCTGAGCCGGATAAAAAACTTTATTTTCTCCTGCAATCTCAAAACCAGTTACTTCTTTTCCATAGGATGTAATTCCGTTTGGCGCTTCATTAAAAGCGACAGTTACAGTGCTTCCTACAATTTCCATGTCTTTAAATTCAGGGCTCGCAAATTCAAACCCCTGTATTCCGTAGGTTTTGGCCAGGGCCAGATACGCCAGTCGACTGCCTCCCTTTTCTTTATCCGCCGGGTGAATATTATTTTCTTCACCAACATCCATCAAAACGGCCATTCCTGAATTCGGAATTACTTTCGCTGCTTTCAGTTGTGCTTCTCTCAAATAAGCGGAATTATACTTTTCTAAATTATCTTTTGGATGAAACTGTGCATAATTAAAAGGTGCAATTTGGGCGTAATAAAAAGGGAACTCTCCCTGATTCCATAAACCCGTCCAACTGCTCACCATTTTTTTGAATAAGTCTTTGTATTGGGCAGCCCGTTCATAATTAGATTCTCCCTGATACCAGATACAGCCTTTAATTCCATAACCAATTACCGGTGAAAGCATCCCATTAAATAAAGTCGTGGCAACACGGTTTGGGTCTTTTGCAAGATCCTCCTTCTTAGTGGGAATTGCTACGCCCTCAAAATCTTTCAACATCTCCTCATTCATCCAAGCTTCCATACTGGAACCGCCGTAAGAGACATGAATTAACCCAACAGGAACTTGTAAAACGGCTTGCAAAAGCGATCCGAAATACCATGCCGTAGCACTAAAATCAGCCGTGCTTTGCGGCGCTGCCATTTGCCATTTTCCTTCAAAATCTTCTTGTGGCACCAGCAAAGTGGCTCTTGGTACGGTAATCAATCGAATAGTAGCATTGGTAGATCTGACAATCATTTCATTTCCATTCAGGACGGGCTGACCCGGAAAACCTTTCAGAGGCATCTCCATGTTAGACTGACCGGAACACAACCAAACTTCGCCAATTAGCACATTTTTTACAACTATTTTTTCTTCTCTCTGCCCCACTTCAATAGTAAATGGTCCCCCTGCTATCGGAGTCTGTACCGCTACTTTCCACTTTCCATATTTATCGGCCTTAACTTCATACGCTTTCGAATCCCAGGAAGTTCTAATACCAACTTTACTATTCTTGTCAGCCCAGCCCCAAATTGGCACATTGCGCTGCTGCTGTAGTATCATGTTGTCAGAAAACAAAGCGGCTAACTTAATTTTTGCATTCCCCTGAAAGCTTCCTAAAAAGCATAAAATCGCAATAATAATAGGTCTTAAACTTTTCATTTTTCTATTTTTTTTCTTTTACAATTGTAACCGGACCCAGCAGACCTGCTTTAAGCAAATCCCTTCCCTCTAATCTAAAAGGAGCCGTTGTCCAGGTTAATCTATCTTCTTTTGACAGCTTCTGATCTCCTATTAGTCGATTTGCCCAAGTGTTGGTAATTTTTATCGTGAGTGTATTTTTCCCTTTTTTAAGTGCTTCTGAAATATCAACTTTGTAGGGATACGTCCATAGCGTCCCACAGTCTTTTCCATTGACACTTACCTCGGCAATATTTGCAATTTTCCCTAAATCAAGCCAAATTTTCCCATTGCTTTTTCCCTTCCAGCTGAAATCCTTTTTATAGATCGCTGTTCCGGAATAATATTTAATACTGTCATTGGTTGCTGTACTCCAATCAAAAAGCGCAGCTGTTTCGACGGTCTCGGACGGCCCATGAAATTTAGGATCAAATTGAACTGCCCAATTTTCACTTAACGTTTCAACAGTTTCAAAATCGGACCAATTTTGGCCTGTAACTGATTTTTTTTGCGGCTCTTTAACATCTTTAAAAATCACAAAATAAGACTCATTCTTATCAAATTGCAATGGAATTATGGTCCTGCCATTTTCCGTTTTCCAATTTTTTAGGGCTGTTGTCTTATCCGATACCGGATGGTACAATTCCGGTGTTTTTCCGCTAACTCTAAACGACACCAGTACTTCTGTTTTTACTTCTTTTTGATTGGAAAGGAAATAAATATCCTCTTGCGGTGTACTGCGGTGTGTCCAGTCTATTGTTGTTGTTTCTTCCCTATTCAATTTTGGAAAAAACACATCCTGCTGAATCCCTATTTCACTGAAATCATTCCCTAAATAGGGAAGTTGAATCACATTTCCTTTTCCAAGCTTCCACGAAGTTCCTGAATTTTTAATTTCTTTAGAATCGGGTATTCCACCCCAAATTTCATTTACTATATTTTGCCATTTCCCTTTATCAACATCGGAATGGAGTCCGGGAATTCGAACTGGTTTTTCGGCTATAAAAACCGTGGCTCCCTGTTTTACCAATGCTACTATTTTTTCTGCTACCTGTAAAGATATCATTTTCTCCGGAGCCATTTTATGACTTCCGGGAAAGAGCAAAGCACTATATGCTATAGCATCACTGAATACCACCTTTCCGTTCTTTACTTTTGCATTGTTCAGTAATACATCCGAATTAAAAGAATCGTATTTATAGCCATTTAAAGCATTTACCCATTGTGATAAATCGGTAATGTTTTTTGAATACGTAACCTCTTTAGGCATTTTTGCCGTAGGCTGATTCACATTCTCCAAGCGTTCTTTTTCGCTGGCAAGACGTTGACTTCCAAAAACATTTGGAATAAAAGGCAACAGCCTGTCGGGAAGCACAGACCGAGAAGGAATATCTTCACCAATAAAAACAGCCAGATCAATTACAGGACTTCCTTTTTGCAATTGGAATTGCACGCGCTGACAATACGCTACCCACGCTTTCCCAGGCTCCCACCAGGTCTGGTCTCTCTGAAAATAAGAGCCAACGCCATCTAATGTCATACCCGGTTTTCTGTCAGTCCAGGGATTATGCACAAATACATGGTAGAAAAACCTATTTATTCCCAAAGCATAATTTCGGTCTGCCAGTGTTTTTAAATTCCCCGGGTGCTCGTCCCAATCCATTCGCAGTTCGGTAAAAGCCTCTGCCTGTATAATGGATTTACCATAAATATGGCCACCAGAAATGGCATCGAGCATGTCATTTGGCTTATCGTGAGTTGGGCTTCGCAACCAAAACTCACCCCCAGGATAATCCACATGTTTAAAATGCAATAACGCATCACTCACCATGGTAGGCGCTACATTTTCGGAGCTGAACTTTACCCCGGCTTTTTTAGCTTCTTCGGCTACTGTGCCAAAGAAATTATCTCCAATTAATTCTGCAATAGTTTTCCGTAGATCATAAAGCACTTTTTCCGTTGTTTCGGCACTTTCGATTGGAATCCCAGCCATAACCGGTAAATAAGCTACGATATCATACCCTCTTCTTTTTATAAATTCTGCTTGAAATACGGAAGACCAGTTTTGGCTGCCACATTCCCAACTGTCAATATGAAGTATTTTAATCACTTTTGCTGCCAGTTCCGGACCAGCCGTACGTATCGCTTCGCCAAACCAATGGTCCAATTGAAAACGAATCGTTTCCGGATTAAACTTATCGACTTCCAATCCTTTTCCTGCTCCACCAGTGGCATTCATGTGTCCGGTAGAAGTATGTCCCATTCGTACTATCTTCCATTTTCCTTTGGGAGCGTTCCAGGAAAGAGTGCCTTCTGCATCCATAAATTTTGAAATATTGATCATTTCAGCCTTTGACACACAATTTTCATCCGGAATTTGAGCCCTTGTAGTTTGGGGACTGAGGCGCCAAATCGCTCCTGATTTTCCTTCAAAATTATCAATCAGTGACTGATTGGAAAGTGTAATTCTGCTCACTTTTAAATTCTGTTTCCATTTAGCAGCATCCAGATCTTCTGCCCCCGGTTCTGTTCCGCTTGGATCATATACCAATCTGAAAAAGGTAGCTGTCACCGGTTTTATGGCATGCGTATAAGGAGCATCCGTATCTTGCCAGCCGTGGCGTGGCGCAATCATCCTTTCATGGAATCTAAAATGAACACCATCATCACTGACTTCGACGATTAGACGCTGCGCCTGATGATTGTTGCCTTTGGTTTCTATTAGAATAGATTTACAATTAAACGGTTTTTTAAATTCATACTGAATCCATCCCTTTTCATCTAATTTAAAGTTTCCTTCCTTCTTGGGATTGGCCAAAAAAGACACTTCTGTATTTGCTGCAGAAGAAGTCACTGTAGGCAGCTGCTCCTGTGAAGTCAATTGTGTTTCTTTAAGCGGAATTGCAAATGTGGCTATGTCTTTATAGTACCCTTGGTACCCCGTCGGAACACTTAATTTGGCAGTAATTCTAGCCCCTCCATTTACGGCAGTTTCAGACCAAACTACTTTTTGCATTGCCATTTCCGGAGTAATCCAGGGACCTCCGGCAACTGCAAAACCATCGGCGGCATGAAAAGCGATTTTCAACCCCAAACGATCCGCTTCCGTTAATGCCCAGTGCACCATATCCCACCATTCCGCACTCAATTGCAAGACAGGCGGATTGATTAATGGCGGCTCCGTCGGGCCTTTAATAGACATTAAATAAGCTCCGGCAATTCCGGCTTGTTTCATCGCTTCCAAATCAGCTGTGATTCCCGTTTTGGAATAGGCACTTTGCATCCAATACCAGTACACCCAAGGTTTTGAAGATTCTTTCGTAGGCTGAAATAAAGCAGCTCCCTCTTGGTGAGGTACCTGACCTGAAACCAATCCTGTTACGAGTATAATGAGCCAAATGCAGTTTTTACGAAACATTGTCCTTAATATTTAAATTTTTTCAAGTTTTGATTCAGTCCATTGCCTGATGAAGCAAAAGGGATTAGGTAAAAACTATACTTATAATTCCCGGAAGGAATCTGATATTTCTCCATAGGCTGCGCCACCGAAGACCAGCTGTCATTTCCACCAACACCCATTTGAATCAAATCAATATTCACGGTCAGAAAACCAGGGTCTTTTAGATCAAAAGTATGGGTGGCTTCGCTTAAATTTTCCTGAGTGTAGGGCCATGCTCCCATACTCATTACTTTAGAATCGTTAACCACCAGCAATCCTTTGTTTTTTTGAGGGGTTGTAAAAGCCATCCATCGCACCTCAGTTCTGTTACCATTTTCTTGTGGTTTTACATAAGGCTCTATAAATTGATTAATAGGCAACGAATATCTTCCAACTGTAAATCCAAAACTTCGGTCGTTATAATTTTCTAACTCCCCTTTACCGTACCATGAAATTTGATCAAACTTCCTTTGTACTCCCATTTGCATTCCTATTTTCGGAATAGCAGGCAATTTCGTGGAAGCCTGTAAATTGTAATCTACCTTGATAGTCCCGTCTTCTTCAATAGTATAAACCACACTTACATTGGCACTGTCTTTTATAACTTCATAGTCGCTACTAATTTTTATCTGAGCCCCTGTTTTATCCATCGCAATGCCAGTCAATTTCGGATTGGCTTTATACCAGGGTTTCAAAACTTTATGCGATTTCCATCCTCTGCGGTCATTGTCCGTAAGAGGTCTTACGAAATTAGGCAGTAATGGCGCAAAAATTTGCTCTTCACCATTGAAAATATAAGAAGAAAGTGCCCCGTTAACTTTGCTGATAGCGATGCCAAAAGATTTTCCTTCTATTTTAAATTCAGTATTCGATTCAGAAACTTTAGCTTTAGCTGTACTTTCCTTTTTCGAATCATAAGCGACAGTCTCTTTATTTTTTAGCAAAAACTGATCCGTTGCAACCGGATATCCTTTAGCGGCCCACTCTTTATCTGTTGAAAGCTGAAATTCGATGTTCAAATAGTATTCAGCATCCTTTTTCATTTTTGGCAAATACGAACTCACATTTAAAATCGTGGACTCGCCTGCTTCTAATTTAAAAGGCTGCAATTTTTGGACTTTTATAATTGTTCCGTTCTCCAATATTTGTAAAACAGGAATATAGTCCCCCAACGATTGTACAGCCTGGCGGTTTTTTATTTCAAGTTGAAAACCCTCTTTTAAAGTTGAAACTACCGGTTGATATACCCATTTATTCTCATATATCGAAGCTTTTGGTCTTCCATTGGAATCAACTATTCCTTTGGTATTGAAATTACCGTCATGGTATTTTTCACCAAAATCCCCACCATGAGCAAAATATTCCTGGCCTGATCTCAAATCTTTTTTTAACAGTCCCTGGTCTTTGAATTCCCAGATACATCCGCCAATAACGCGCGGAAGTGAACGAAATTCATCCCATAATTCTTTTAAGTTCCCTACGGAATTACCCATAGCATGTGAATACTCCACAAAAATAATAGGACGGGTATCTTGCTTTTGGTCGACTAAGAATTTAGGCGTAAAAACCCCGGGATAAAATCGGCTGACCATATCTACGTAAGGCTCATCCTGAGGATTTTCAAATCGATAGGCATGATCTATAGTTTTAGGATACTTAGGATCAAGTGGATCTATATAGCCGTCTAATCTTGGATTTCCTTGTGCCGGTTCATAATGTACCGGACGAGTAATATCAAAATCATGCACCCATCCTGCCATAGCAGCATGATTAGGTCCTTTACCACCTTCGTTGCCTAAACTCCAAAAAACAACAGAGGGATGATTTTTATCCCTTTCTACCATTCGGGTCATACGCTCTAAGTACGCATTTGTCCATTTTGGGTCGTTACTTAATTTTCCGCCAATACCATGGGTTTCCTGATTCGCCTCATCCATTACCATTATCCCGTAGGCATCACATAAGTCATAGAAATAAGGATCATTAGGATAATGACTGGTTCGAATCAAATTAAAATTAAATTTTTTAATCGTTTTTATGTCTTCCAGAATATCAGCTCTTGTCACGGCCTTACCTCTAACAGGATGATGGTCGTGTCGGTTGACGCCATAGACATAGGTTTCTTTTCCGTTAATCAGCATTTTTCCATTCTCTTTGGAAAACTCGACAGAGCGAAAACCTACTTTACAGCTTTTAACATCTGTAATATTCCCATTCGGATCTTTTAATGTAACTACCAAAGTATAGAGATTAGGTACTTCTGAACTCCATTTTAATGGGTTTATAATCGTTTGTTCAAACATTCCAAATCGCACATTATCCAAACGGGGATAACTTTCGTTTATCATATCAATGACAGGTTTTTGAAGTGGCTCTTTTAATAAAGCGACATTGTTTGCATCATATAATTGCGCTTGAAAAGTATAATCTTTGACCTTTTTACCTGTCGAATTTTCAATTTTTGGTCTTAGCTGAAAAACAGCATCTTTGTATTCTTTATCCAATTTGGTTTGATAAAAGAAATCCTGAATGCGCAATTTTGGCTCGGCCATAATAAAAACTTCACGTTGAATTCCGCTCATGCGCCAATGATCCTGATCTTCAAGATACGAACCATCTGCCCATCGAATTACCTGTACAGACACTACATTCTCGCCCTCTTTTAGGTAAGGTGAAATATCAAATTCTGACGGAAGAAAACTATCTTCGCCATACCCTAAAAATTCTCCATTTAACCAAACTTGAAAACCAGAACTTACTGCCCCAAAATGCAAGGTTACGGTCATGTCTTTCCAATTTTCCGGAACGGTAAAACTGCGCTGATAAGAACCGATTCCGTTATAATCTTTAGGAATAAAAGGAGGATTAATCGGTCTAAACGGATATACGGCACTCTTGTAAATTGGACTGTCATACCCTTTTAATTCCCAGTTGGACGGTACTTCAATCTTATCCCAATCGGAGACTTTCCCTTTATAGAAATCTTTAGAGGCTTCTTTGAGATTTACCGAATATTTAAAATCCCACTCTCCGTTCAGCATTTTAAGCCGGCTCTTGGTTCTGTCTCCTGCTAAAGCATCTTCAACATTGGTGTACGAATACGCCGTTGCTCTGGACGGTTGTCTATTAATGCTCGTGACTGTTGGGTCTTCCCAAGGGGCAAACTCATATTTCTTGTGTAATTCCGGAATTCCTGCCGGCTCACCAGTAACGGATTGCCCTTGCATAGCGCAAATGCCCAAGAGGAAAAAAAATACTACTCTAACTTTATTCATTATTTCTTATCTATTGCGACAAAATTCATTTCACTTTTACCTAAATCCTTAGAAGTTGCTACTGCAATTCCTCTTTGTTCTTTTTTATTCACTGCACAATAAAAATGATATACAATGCCTTTGTCCTTAACCACGAAGGATTTATGGGCAAATAAATCATCATAAGGCTCCGAAGATTTGACAAGGTCTTCTCCTTGCCAATCTTTCCAATGAATCAAGTCGTTGGAAACTGCAAAACGGTTGAAAGCTCCCGGTTTCCAGAAAGCGCCAAAATAAAACATCACCCAGGTATTATTAATACGCTGAATGTACGGATCACCCGTGATTCCTTTATGATTATTAAGTAATGGATTTTTCCCATAACGCTTCCAGTTTTTCATATCATTTGAAACCGCCATTCCGATTCTTTCTGCTCCACGTGCAGGCTTAAGGCTATCACCTCGAGCATTGTAGTACATAATAAAATCATGTCCTGTAACTTTTTCGGTATCTCTGATAACCGTGTTCTTATACATCGTACTATTGTCCCACCAACTAACGTCTTTGTCAGTAGACATTAACACGGGTTTTTCCAGGCGATCAAATTCGTGCGCTTTGGTAGGCGATTCTTTGGTATATGCCATCCCGATAGACAACAATCCAGCCTCATACCCCTTGGTATTTCCTCCAAAATAACTCATCCAATACTTGTCATCATACTTTTCCCATTCATAGCTTCCCCCCCAGGCAGGATCTTGCAAAGCAATATATCCCGCTTTTTGATTCACGTCCCAATGCGTCGTATCTTTAGAGAAAGACATTACTTTTCCCAAGTGTTTCCAATGCAGTAAATCGTCACTTTCTGCTAACCAGGTTTCGTAACCTCTTCCGCCATAAATCAAATAGGTCATAAACCATTTTCCGTCTTTCTTAAATACACTCGGACAATCCATTTTATAGGAGTTGTCCGTTGGCACCATCACCAAACCATATTTATAAGGCGTTTTTATTTCGTTATAAATCTCCTGCATTACCCCATCCGTGATTTCTCTTTTCTTCATTTTTGAAGAACAGGACGTAAATAGTACTGCAAAAATCAGTACTGCCGTCGCCGAGAATATTTTACTTTTATCCATCTTATTTAACTAAAAACGTATTATTTAAATTTCAAATAAACGGTGTGTTTTTGAACCCCATTCAACCATTTTGGTTGTGATGAAGGTCCAACTAAATCCGTTGCATTTACCTTATTTCGTACTGGTGGTATAACATCAAAAATGGCAATACCGGTGTTCGGCAAAGTATACAGCAAGGCATCTCTGCCGTCCCTTGGCGCATATACTCCTAAATAACTGTTCCCTGATGCATTGCTTATTGAAATTTCTCCTTCTGTAGTGTTAAAAGTCGCCCATTTCCAATTATTAAAATACCCTTTAAACTCCGGGTAATTAAATGATTCTCCTGGAATTGGGTCATTGTACTCATTTTCCCAAATTCCCAAAGTGGTTCCTTTAAGACGATTTTGCCAAACACGGTACGGACCGTCACCCAGCCATTTTTTAGATTTCATTTTTTCCTCCGGATAGTCAAAATAAACACCCGCCAAATCCACTACACCATTGTACTGGTATTCATAATCCAGCTGAACAGTTCCCTGAGGCTGAATGGTCCAGGTTACTTTTTGAAGTGAACCGGAATAAACCACTTCAATTTTTACCGAGTTATCTGTTTTCTGAGCAACAATACTTACCAGATTTTCTGCACAATTAACCTCTTTATCGATACATTCAAATTCTTTATAAATACGATCTTCTCCTTTTAAAAATGCAGGATCTATAGTACCATCCAAAGTACGATCACCACGACGCGCTTCAATAAATCTTGGTCCGTTTTTAAAACTGATTGTTTTACCCGATTGTATTACTTCAACTAATTTGCCTGACTTTTTATCAATCTTTACCGATAATGCACCACTTTCCACAACATAAGCACCAGCTGTTTCCTGCAATACTACATTTCCTGATTTTTCTGCTTTTACCGTTGCCTCTTTATCCCACGTATAGTCCCATGTCCATAATTCTTTTCCTTCAGCATTGATTGCTTTCAAATACAATACATCTGCAGATTTCCAATTTTTAGGCAGATTCACTGTTACTTTTCCTGTAGCTTGCGGCGCAATGGAAGTTCCGGAAACTGTTCCTTTTTGAACCGTAGTCCGAACTGCTTTTCCGGAACTGGCATCCGGAAAACTAGCCAATTCCCATTCAAATGAACATTGGTCCACATTGGTGAAATCATACCTGTTTTCCATTGTAAAAACACCATCAAAATTAGGAGCTAGTTTCTTTGGAGTAGTTACCATTATCGGCGACCAAACTTCTTTAATGGTGAAAAAGCTTCCTTCCTTTTCATGATGTGGCCCTACAATACCATCGGCACCGTAGTTTCCCTGATTGTCTATTTTTCCATCCTGATCGGTTCGTGCAATTCCTTCATCAGACAATACCCAAAGAAATCCTCCACCACTTCTGGGATGCTTGCGCATCATTTCCCAGTAATCATCTAATCCTGCCCCATGACCACCATCGTAAAGACCGTGTAAAAACTCCGTTGGCATAAAAATTTTATCCCCTCTAAAATACTCCAGCATTTCTCCATACGACCGGTAGTGCATCGTTTCAACACCGTTTAATTCTTGTTGTGGGTGCAATACGGGTCTGTTTTGTAAATCCCAAATTGCAAATTGATTGTCTAAATTGGTATTCCAGCCGCCTTCATTTCCATTGGACCAAAAGATAATGCTCGGGTGATTCAAATCTCTTTGCACCATTTCCTTAACCAATTTTTTTCCGACATTGTCATCATAATGACCGTGCCATCCCCCTAGTTCATCCATCACATACAAACCAAGCTCGTCACAGGCTTTGAGGAAATCCGGATCCGGTGGGTAGTGTGACAACCGCACCGCATTCATATTCATTTCTTTAATCAATCGAACATCAGCATAATTTAATTCTGTATTTAAAGTACGTCCTGATTCTGGCCAAAAACTATGACGATTTACTCCTTTCATCAAAACACGTTTCCCATTTACATAGATCCCATCTCCTTTTTTAATCTCGATAGTACGGAATCCGATCACATCATCCACCTGATGCACTACTTCTTTTCCCTTAAAAAGCCTAATAGCCACATTATAAAGGTTTGGTGTTTCAGCAGTCCATTGTTTGATATTTTTAAACGTACCCGACAGGTATACTTTATCGCCCCCGGGAACCACCTTATTCGATATGGTTTCCCCAATTTTATTTCCATTTTTATCTGTAATGGTAGCCTCAACTCTAAGATCCGACGCGCCACTTCCCAAGAAGATATTCGCATTGAATGTTCCGTCTGCTTTGGCATCCAGCGCCGTATAATCTATAAATTGCGCTGGAAGTGCCTCTAAGAAAACCGGTCTGAAAATACCCCCAAAGTTCCAATAATCAGCTCTTCGCTCGGCTAGGTTCACGCTGCCATTTTCGGACTCTTTACTTACCGTAACTTCTAAAAGGTTGTCTTTACCGTATTTCAAAAGTCCTGTAACATCATACTTAAAACGATAAAAAGCACCCTGATGCATGTCTCCTGCCGAGCGACCATTGATTCTCACTTGGGCATCAGTCATCGCGCCATCAAAAACGATGCGAATGTTTCTTTTTTCCCACTCTTTAGGGACTTTGAAAGTATATTTATACTGCCCCACCTCATCTGCTATCCCTTCAGGATGCGGTTTTCCATAAAACCGTATTCCGTATTGGTATTTACCATACCCTTCCTGTTCCCAAACCGAAGGCACGTTGATTGTACCCCAAGCATCGCTTTTTCTATCTTTTGAAATTTTAAATTCCCAAGCTTTAGTATCCTTATACCCTTTACCGGACAAATATTGAATTTGTGTTTCCGTATTTTTAACCTGAGCAGCAACCTGAAAGGTTAAAAAGACAAAAAAGAGACGGTATCTATTTATAGTATTTTGCATTATTAAAGAGCTTTATAATTTATTTGATAAGCAACATTTGGTTTAATGGTCAGTTGGTATTTATTTTTTTCCAGTTGCGTAATTTTTCCGTTGTTCGTTTTAGGTTTGTTTTGACTTTCAAAAACCAATTTTCCTTCTCCTTCACCCGCTTTAACTTTAATTTCTTTTGTACTGCAATAAATCGCTACTTCGCCATTGGGTGTTGGCACTTTTCCTTCCATCCATTGTAATCCGCCTAAATTGGGTTTAATCTCATATTCAGCATATCCTGGCTGCAATGGTTTTACACCCAAATAATATTTCCCCAGTAAATAAATTGGACTGGCACCCCAGGCGTGGCATAAGCTTTTTCCAAATTCCCTGCCGTACATGGCCAAATGTTCTGTTCCTTTTTTATTCGGATTGTATTCTTCCCAAAAAGAGGTAGCCCCTAATTTTAACATTCCGCCCCAGTAATCCTTCATTTCTTTCAAAACATAATCTTGTTCTCCCATGGCACACAAAGATTCCAATTCATAAAAACGCATATACGGAGTGGTAATTTTTTGCACTTTATCATTGAGCAATACCGTATTCTTAACCTGCAGTTTTTGTGCATCACTAAAATAATCAAAAAAGATGGCAAACATATTAGCATAGCGCGTTACATTCTCAGTCTGTTTTCCATCAACAAAACTATGAACCAATGCCCCCTTTTCCGGATTCCAGTATTTATCAAAAATTTTGCTTTTTAGCTGCGTACCTAAGCCTTTATATTTAGAAGATCCTGCATCGTCTCCAGCAATTTTAGCACATACGGTCATTGCTTCTAAACTTCGAGCCAATAATAATTGTTCAAAACTCACTTCTCCTTTTTTACTCAAACCTTCAGCCCAATCGATAAAAATCCAATCGCCGGCAAGTCCTTCCATCATTCCGTTAGTGTTTCTTCTGGACAGGCAATACTCCATTAAAGACTGCATCCTTGGATAAAACTGCTTGATAAAAGTTTTGTCTCCGGTATATTGGTAATAGTCATAAATCCCTAAAAACCAATAAAAAGTATAATCCATAATGGTATTGACGTGCGCCGTAACCGGATCTTTTCCCCTTAAAGCCAATAGTGTTCTTTCCACTGTTGGCGAATCATTGGTCAGGTAATAATTCATCAGGTAACTTTGATAAGCATCACCGGACCAGATCCAACGGTCTCTTTTGATTCCGTCAATAAAAAACTCTCTTGAGGAAAGGTGAAAAGTATATTTAGCGACATCGTAAATCTGATTGATCTGATCGTCAGAACAGTTAAAACTCCCTTTGTCTTTTAAATCCGCATATTCAAATAACATATTTACAGCACCAATATTAACTCCTGAAGAAGGTACTACCTGCACATATCGATACGCCTTTGAAAGCTCCATAACGGTATCTTTCCTGGCACTAAAATCGATTTCAATATGATCTAATGTTTCGCAATGCGCTTTAGAAAGAGCTTCTTCCTTAGACTCTCCATAATAAATATCGACAGTACCTTTCCCTTGCACTGCGTTTAATTTAATAAAACCAAAGGTCTCTTTACCAAAATCATAAAGGTTTCCTTCAGCCAATTTGCTGACACTTACCGGCTCCATTTTCGTAACAGGCAAAGCAAATTTTGAAGGCGGCTGATTTGCGTCATTCAAATTCCAAGCTCCAGCTTGCAGCCAGGTAGTTCCGGACTGGTCTGAGGCTTTTCCCGTCTCATCAATCCATTCTTTATCTTCAAAAGTAACCAGCCAGGTGGCGTCAGATTTAACGGTTTTCCCATTTATAAATATGGACGGAACGGCCCCTTGATTGTATACCTTAAGACTCAATTTATGGGTACCGGCCGGCATTGTGATTTTCTTTGGCAAACCCTGAAATGCTTTGCCGTCAATTTTGATATTGTACGTTCCTTCAACAGCTATAGCAACTTCCTCCGGTGCTGTCAGCGTAAACTCTTTATGAAAATCAATGAGGTTGTAGTGGCTGTCCATTTTCCAAAAAACAGGTAAAAAAGAAGCTCTTTCGGTTCTGCGGTTTTGCATTTTATTGGCCAGGTTAATCTCAAAATCTCCCGGGTACCATATCCAGGTTTGAGCAGTAGAGCTCTCCGATAAAAACAATAAAGCACAAAGACAAACAAAGGTTTTTCCGCCATGGCGCAGAGAATTGACAAAAGATAAAAATGTGTTCATATTAATTAAAATTAAAAATGAGGTATAAACTCAAAATGACTAAGCCCAATAAAGTAAATAATACTTTAACCCGCCTGCTGGTTTTAGGAACATTGGTTTCGCTTACAAAATTTGTTTCCGGATTTTTATCGGTTAATGAAATGATGACCGCCGCTACCAACAGCACAGCGAAAATGTAAAACGAAATCAATAAAAAGTGAGGCCAGGCTGCATATACATCCGCAGGAAAAATCCATAAATACAAAATTCCAACAGACAAACTAAATGCAGAACCCCATGACAGAGTTGCATTTACTGCTTTTTTGGTAGTATGTCTCCAAAAAATACTCAACAAGAATACCACCGATAAAGAAGGAGCAAGAAACCCCAGCACTGCCTGAAAAATGTTAAATAGATTTTGGCCTTTAATATTGTCAATGGCGATCGCTATCAGAATAGCAAACAGGCATCCAGCTGCAATGGTAATACGACCAATTTTTATTTGCTCCTTAATGGTTGCTGCAGGATTAATTTTCTTTACATAAATATCATTGGTAAAAACAGTGCTAAGCGCATTAAGTGAGGAACCTATGGTACCCACTAATACTGCTATTAAAACACAAATAACCAAACCGTTCATTCCACTAGGAAATAAATTGGTAACCATTGTCATATAAGCCAAATCTGAATTTTCACCCAATTCCGGGTATAAAACATAACAAAGAATACCCGGCAAAATAAATAGTGGCAATGCCAATACTTTTAACCAGGCTATAAAATTAACGCCAAGCTGTCCCTGCTCTAAATTTTTTGCCCCCAATACACTTTGAACCATGGACTGGTCCGTACAGAAGAAGGCTACTGCAGCAACAGGATAGCCTAATAATATGGCAGGCCAGGGATAATTTGCATCACTTGCAGGCTGCACTAAATTCCAAAAATTAGCAGGCGTTTTAGCGATCAGTGCTTCTATACCTCCTACTTTTTGCAATCCTAAGAACGAAAGCGTGAGCGATACGATTATTAATAAAATCATTTGAAATACGTTCACTTTTGCGATTGCTTTTAAGCCACCGGCAAAAGTAAAAATACCAGAAAAAATTACTAAAACGGTCACACTTTGCCACATCGGAATTCCTAAAATCTGACGTACTAAAACACCTCCGCTAAACAAGCCCAGCGAGAGCCAGCTCACCAAAATTTTCACCATAGCATACCAGGCCAAAATATTTTGAGTGCTGTCTCCATAGCGTTTACCCATATATTCGGGCATGGTACTTACCTTGCTTGCAATATAACGCGGGGCAAAAACCATTGCTAACAGCAATAAAAATACAAAAGCATACCATTCGAAATTTCCGGCTACAACACCAGTAGCATAACCAATACTGGCAAAAGCCAATAAGGAAGACGGGCCAACATTGGTCCCCCACATATTGAATCCTATATTATACCAGTTCAGAGAATTACCCGCCAGAAAAAGCGTTTCGTTTTTCTTACTTTGTTTACTGCTTACCACATAACCTATCACCAATAATGTCACTAAATAAATAGCTACGATTATAAAATCTAATGTGGTTAACTTGTCATAAATACTATTCATAGTTCATATTCTTTTAAAACATCAGCCATTTTAACTGGCATTCCTGTTTGTAAACTTTTGTCCATAGCTTGTAATAATGCTACTGTTCCAATACCTTCCTTCATATTTGGATAAGCCTCAAAGCCCTGTTCGATACTGTCGGCAAAATATTCTAAGTAGTTTTGGTATTCACCGGCATGATGACTTTGTCCCTCAAAACGGAAATAGTGTTTTAGTGTATCATCCCCCCATGTAACTATTTTTTGCTCCCCGTCTTTAGTTGTAACAGCATACCGCAGTTCGTGATAGTCAGCCTGACTTGCCCCTTGTGCTGCTCTTAAAATACAGCTCATACCGCTGTCTCTCTGCGCAGGTTGTGTGGGAGATGTATACACTCCGCTCACTCTTGCGATCCTGCCATCCGTTGCTTTAAAAATAAAGTGCATCGTATCTTCATTTTTCAAACCTGCTTCTTTTCCGTTGCTGCTAATCATTCCGTAACCCATTACTTCCTCAATGTTGGGTAAATACCACCGGATAAAATCAACAGGATGGCTTAGTCCGCCGTAAAGCCATTTGAAGGATTGCAGCAAGGACCAGTCTTTTGCTAAAAACCATCTATGATCGGCATGATAATGCGCCTCAATGGTAATTAAATCTCCAATTAAACCGGCCTCATAATCGGCTCTTTGTTTTTTCATCGGTTCAAAAAACCGGGAACTCTGACCTATAAAAACTTTTTTACCTGTTTTCTCGCTCAGCTCCAGCAATTCTTTTGCTTTAGACAAATCATCAATGAAAGGCTTGGTGCAAACCACATGTTTTCCATGCAACAAGGCTTGTTTAACATGTTCGGCATGCAGATGATCCGGTGTATAAATGGCAATGATATCAATGGTATCATCTGTCAACAGCTCTTCATAATTTTGAGTATAAGAATGAAAATCAAATTCCTTTGCTCTTTGCTTACACAATTCTTCATTTCTGTCACATACTTTTACCAGCTCTAATTTGGAGCTTTTTAAAGCTGCCGACATGGTACTACGACCCTCTCCGAGACCGAGAATAGCTATTTTTAACATTTCTTCAGGTTTATTTTTAGTTTATCTTTTTCAAAAACACCCAGATTTCACCAGGTTCTGTTCCATCAATTCCAGTTTGATATTTCTTCATTAATGCATTCCAATCGTTTACACGAGGATTATTTTCTACTGTTTTAGGATTCAGTTCAGCTAAACTTGCTCCTTTTGGAATGCTGATAATCAACATTAATTGTCTTCCATTTCTAAAAACCTGCAATTGTTGAAAAGCTGCGTTGCAGAATCCTTGCGCGACTTCCGGCCATTTCTGAAACTGTGTCTGATGATAATCCACATATTCCTGTTGCAGCTTAGGATCTTCTACTAGGTTTGCCGTTAAAACGATATGCTCCCATTCTGCAGCAGGTTTTGAATCTTTACATTTTTCAAAATTGCTAAAATTATAAAGGGGCTTATCGTATGTTTTAATTTGAGCCGCCGGATACACCAGCGTCAATTCCTTTTTTAAACTTTCTATATAATTCAATTTAGCATAGAGGACCAGATGGTTTTCCCATTTATACACTTCAGGGGCTATTACGCCATTGGTTTTCGCAATCGATATAATTTTTTCAACAGAAAAATCAGTGCCGATTAATTCGATAGCTGCAAAATGAGGAACTTCCTGCAAAGGCCACGTTGCATCGATAACAGCCTCTTTAATTAAGTACGAATATGGATTTCTAATACCTGCATTTTTCGCAACGGCGTCCCCTACAAATGCATTGTTATTGGTCCAAACATTACCTGGACCATTGGCATTTTGCAAGAACTTTTCGGCTGGCACCCAATTATTTTTTACCGTAAAAGAAGAAGAGCCTTCATCGGTATATAAATAAAACCAATGATATGGATCATGAGCATAAGGGCTAAAATAAATACGATCAATATAGTTGTCTGCAATTATACTTTTTGGCTGTGCCGAAAGGGTATAAATCGCGGCAACATCATATAAATGTTTTCCATAATGATGCACTTTATTTGCAATTACTTTATTATTGCTCATTGCATTTAAAGATTTTGTCCAACCCCAGCCTAAACCTATTCCGGTATAAGAAACATCAGAAATTTCATTGTGCTCGATAGTGATGTTTTTTACAAATCCAGCACTAATACCCAGCGTACCCCAATCTTCATTGGTAACATCTGTAATTAAATTATCCGCAATTAATTCATCCGAACAAACTTCTCTGCTGTCTTTTGGATTATAGGGCAAATGTGTTTCAAAAGCTTCATCAGAGAAAACGCCCATATTAATTGCGCTTCCACCAATATCCCTAAACAAATTACCCTGTATGGTGTTGTGATTTGTCCCCCGATGAAAATCCAATCCTGTGGAAGATAAATGCTCAAAATTACAGGCTTCAAATTTTGTATTGTGTGCATAATTGACTTCTACAGCCGCTCTTGGCCTGCCAATCCAGGCTTGATTTTCTAAACCTGCCTTGTCTGGTGTTCCGGGGATTTTTAAGGAGTAGGCATCCAGCATATACATCCCTGCCTGTAAAGGGACGTGCCCGGTTTGGGACGGGCGAACCCAATTGCTGTATTCAAAGGAAATTCCTCTAAAGGAGATATGATGCACCGGATAATCAATGGTTCCTTTAATCTCAACAAGGTTCTCTAAAACAGGCACTATCACTTTTACTGAATTTATAGTTTCTCCAGCTTTTGGATAATAGTATATTTTTGCGTTTTTTCTATCCAGATACCACTCACCAGGTTCATTCAGTAATGAAATTGCATTATTCAAAAAGAATGGAGAATTACCAGTTTTGTCAGAAATCCAAGGTGCTGGCCATGGGTGTTCACTTTGTATACGGCTTTCCGGCTGCTCAAAAGAAACCTTGGCGCTATCCTTATGCACTTCTATGTTTTTAATGCGCAGATTGGCTATTGCCCACCATTGCTGAATAAACATTTCCATTCCCGGTTCAAACTTAATGGATTTGTCTTTAAATGGAATCCAGCAGGTTTGCGTTTTTTTATCCCAGGATAAAATCCGATCCATCTTTACAGCAGGGGTGCTTTTTGCTCTTACCGCTTTTTTACCATTTACCCATAACTGTCTAAAATTAATGATTGCACCGGCTTTCTCAGGTGCATCAGCCACCCAGACAGTACCCTTTTTTAACCCGTTTATACTGTTTGATTTCTTCCAATTTACAACTTGCACTCCTCCGCTTACTATTGGTTTTGCGTTTAACTGTGCTTCAATAATAGTTGGACTTTCTGCGGTTCCGGAATCTTCCGGCCGTATAAATACAGGCTCGTTTAAATAAAAAGTTTCGTCCGTTAAAATAATATGTATACCGCCGCTCACTAAAGGATCATGCAATCGGCGCATTTCTCTCGCTTTTCTTAAAGCCATTTGCAGTGTAGCCAATGGACTGGATTTAGTACCCACATTAGCATCATTACCCCGTGGAGAAACCCAAATTTCGGTGGCACTAGCTGAAAATATCATGCTTACTATAAAAAAAAATGAAAATATTCTGCGCAATTGTTTTCGATTCATTTTTGTACTTTAAAACATTAATTGTTTAATTGACAAATATAATTTTTTCTATACACTAAGCATCAATATATTTGTATTTTTTTTGAGTACTAAAAAAATAATACTCAATTGCTGAGAATATCGCACATAAATAACAAAATAATCGCATAAAGTTAAAATTAGCAGTAGTAAAATTATTCCGTTTTTTCAAACTACATTTATTTCAATCCATAGAATAATTCAAAACAAAGCATTGTGACTCGTACGAAAAAGAGGCTGTCCGAAAAATTAATTTTCAGACAACCTCTTTTTAGTCTACTTTTTTCCAGGAATTCTTAGGACTTAATCAGTGGCTCATAGTATCTTTCTAAAAAGTCTTTGACTTGTTTTAACCCTATATTTTGCAAGAAAGCAGCATGGTCCGAATGGTTGTTATAACTCGTCTGCCTTAGTATTTCAAATTTTTCAGTAGCATTATTTTCTAAGCCATAATACATCATATGCGCTTATAAAGTTCTTTTCGTAAATCTCCATTTCGCTTTCCGTCACCAGATTGAATACTTTATTTTCGTTCAGATCGGAAAACAGACTACTTTCGAATAAGGTATCAAATTCAGAGAAATTTACAATAACATAAACGACATCATTGTTACTTGATTTTTTATACACTAACAAATGCGTATTCTCATACTCGATAAATTCCAAATCATTAGTATCCGCAAAAGCAGGCGTTTGTTTGCGAATTTTTATTAAGATTCTTAATTGCCTGTAGACCTGGGCGTGTGCTGCAGGAGAATCTTCCATGTTTTCAATACAATTCCAATTCATTTTAGAACGGTGCAGCCAACGGTCATCATGCTTCTTACTTTCATCATTTAGATAGTCATAATTGTTTGGCATGGCAACCTCATCTCCACTGTAAATCATTGGTAACCCCCCTAAAGACAATATAATGGCATGCTGTAAATTGATCAGTTTAATACTTAGTTTAATCTCCCTTTCATTGTTTCCCTTCAATGCTTTTTCTAATCCTGACAATGCCGCCATAGATCCGCAGAGTCGGGCATTCCCTGTGTCATGCTCAATCATAAAGCGCCGTCCAAGTGCAAAACTGCCATTAAAACCGTCGCAATAGTGTTTCAAAATATACAAGCGGTGCTGCAAGCTGTCCAATCCCAATTCGGTCACTAACCTGTCATCAAATCCAAATCCAATATCATCATGACAACGCGCATAATTTATCCATGTGGTGTTTCTTGGTTTCTTAAGAACAGCGTTCATTGATTTTTTAAGCAAATTGGTGTTGCGCGTCGCCAAAGCTTCCCAACTCAATGCCATAAAATTGGCATTGTACGCCAAATCACATTCGTCTCCCTGAGACAATCCTTCACCAAAATATTTTATAATTTCTTCAGGAGCTACAATCGCTTCTGCAATATAGGCCACACCCGGAGCTACAATTTGTCCACATAATTTAAAGAGCTGCAGCAAAAGATGAACTTCCGGAAGATTTTGATTAAACTTCCCTATCTCCTTCCACATGAAAGCCACTGCATCTAAACGAAAAATATCTATTCCTTTATTGGACCAGAATAACAGGGTGTCTATCATTTCAACTAACACCATTGGATTTTTATAATTCAAATCCCATTGATAGCCATAAAATAAAGTCATCACCCACTGATCGCTCTCGGGCAGGTACGTGAAATTTCCGGGTGATGTATCCGGAAAAATTTCGGCCATTGTCCGTTCATAAGCATTCGGCAAAGTCCTGTCTGGGAAAAAATAGAAATAATCTTTGTATTTAGGATTTCCTTTACGTGCTTCAACTGCCCATTGATGCTGATCAGCACAATGATTGAGGACAAAATCCATAATTAAATTCAGGTCATTTTTTTGAAACTCTTCTACCAAAGCTTCAAAATCCTCCATTGTGCCAAATTTAGGATTCACTTCGCGATAATTGCGGACTGCATACCCGCCATCATTTTCAAATTCCGGCACATCCAAAAAAGGCATCAAATGCACTGTATTAATTCCCAAATCTTTGAAGTAAGGAATTTTTTCCTTCAGCCCATTAAAATCAGTGTTAAAGAGATCAACATACAACATCATCCCAACAATTTTCTCGCTGGAATACCAATTGGGATTAGAAACCCGTGTTAAATCCCGCTTCTTTTGCAAACTGGAACGCTTGTCAAAATTTTTGATCAAAGAATGCAGCAACAATTTAAATGCTTCCTCCTTGTAGAGACTATTGGAATATAATTTTTCAAATAAATCACTGATAATTGGATAATTTGCTCCTAACCTTATATGGAAATTCTTGTCCTTAATTTCTACATCTTCCAAGAAAATATTCAATTTTGATAACTTTTCAGCCTGTTGCATACTTTTATAAATTTTCACCCATTTATAATTACTTATCCTAAAAATAACAGCAAGTGTAACTTTAAGGATAAACGGTTTAAATATAATAAAAAAATGTATGCCAAAAATAAAAATAAGAGCCTGAAATTATTACAAAAATAACATGACCAGCACAAAGTTTTTTAAGCACAAAGGCCACCCTATTTTTTTTAGACTGCCTTTGTGCTTTTGTTTTCCCTTGTGACAAAAATGAATCTGTAATTCCTTTAGCACCTATTCCTTCAAAAAAAAATTACTTTTCGAAAAATTATCGAATTTAAGAATCCCTTATTTTTGAATTACTTTCAAATCTTTAAAATATCCTATCGTTCCTATGTCAACCCAAAGCCCAATACTGCCCTTTTTAGATGTCCCCAGCATTTTAGCAACGATAAATGATGGGGATTTTTGATTATTGATGTATAAAACGGCCTTTCCTCCCTGCAACTCAATACGCACATCAATCCATTCGTTTAGGCCTATATCGGCATAGGTCTCATACAAACCGTCTGCTTCTTTTCTCAATCGGCTAAAGGTATAACCTGGATAGGAGAAATATTGAACGGTATGGTTGCGCCTCAATTGATCATCGGCTCTTCCATTACTTGGGCGAAGATAAATGGCATCGAAATTCCTATTTTCCTGGTCTATCCTATAAGCCACTCCTATGAATCCCCGGGCAGCAGGAAAGGGAGAATCTTCCATGATTCGGCTTAACATTTTAACTTCAATCGTCCCGTTCTCCATAGCAGCATTCGTTAGTTTAACGTATGTAGGGCCGTCTACTGAGGCGTCAATATTTTTCTCGTCGAAAGGGAAAGTATTTAAGTCACGCTCTACTTTTAATACCTGGGCACCGTCCATAGTGACGATTTCTGCTTTGCTGTTTATGGCTTCAAATTCCCTTTCGTCCCAGGTAAATTTCTGTGCAAATACTCCAGTCATATAAAGAACAAGGACGCTGGATAAAATTACTTTTTTCATGTGGAGATGATTTATTTTTGGTTTAAGAACGGAACGATACTTGCCCAAACAGCAGCAAAGTTTTCCATGAAAACGACATGACCAGTATTCGGTATAATACTCAGCTGGCTTTTGGGTATCATGTTGTATGCATTTATGACTGTTGGCAAAGGTGCGTTGCGGTCAACTTCACCGGACATTACAAGAACCGGACATTTAATTGTAAAGAACAATTCTTTACTGGCAGTCATGGTATTATAAAAGTTGGCCATGTTGATCCAAAACTCTTCAAGTCTTTCGGGCTCTGGCATTAGTGCCAGTTTTTGTTTCCAAAATTCACTATTCAAATCTACCGTCTCTTTAGTGAAGGCAACTAGCTTACGTAAACCGGGTATTTGCTCGCCTGCACCAATTGCAATCATTTTTTTAACCCGCTTAGGATACATACTTGCCACCTTATAACCCGCATAGGCCCCATCGCTAAACCCAAGAATGGTAACACTATCTTTCGTGACTGCATTAACCACAGCCATCACATCATTGGCTTTTAATTCATAAGTAATAGGTGCAGTTCCAATTTCTGATTTCCCATGTCCACGAGTAGCAATTGCGATTACCTGATAAGAGGGCTTCAGATTATCAATAAATTCAGTCATTTCATCAATAGAACCCATTAATCCGCCGTGAAGCAGGAATATGGGCTGTCCACTGCCATATACTTCATAATAAATTTTGGCATCCTTTGCTTGTACATAGTGCCCGGCCTGCGGATTATTTCCATAAGGAATGTGATACGCCGGCACATCTTTATTTTGCATAAAATGACGCAACGGCTTTTGACCCCACGCACTACAACAAAAAACTACATTAACTAGAAATGCTACTGCTACTTTTTTCATCGACATTTTTTTAGTTTGCTTTATAAAACAATCCTGCACCATAGGAGGTCCCTAATGTTCCCGGCTTCAATTGTAAATAATAACGGCTAGTTTGATCTTCTTCAATAGCTAAACTTTTATTTTTTTTAATCTTAAAATCCGAATTATACTTCAATTTCTTTCGGTCTGCTGGGATTCCAAAATCTTGTGGACCACCTCCTTTATTAACTAATTCATTGTACCCAACTAACATTGAATTCTGAATTGTGTATGAATACTTGGCCTCTTTTTCCAAAACCCACAATACATTGACACCACTAAGTACATTGTTATAGAATTTAAAATCCTCCGTTGTGGACCAAGTCCATACCGCAGCCCCATAAATATTTAAAAACAAATTATGATGCAATGCACATTCTTCTGCTGGTGAATTCCACATAACAACTGCGTCTTTAACACCATAAAAAACACAATGATCAACCTCTAATTCTTCACCACTAGCTAAAACCCCTAAGTGATTTGGCAGGGCAAATTTGTTGCCTAAAAATAAACATTGTGTTATTCGCATATCACTTAAATTCTTACCTTCCCAAACTATGGGGTAATTCCTAACCAAAACCCCTTTCGAAGGGTTCTCGTGCACTGGTTGCCCTAATATGCGTAAGCCCTGAATTGTTACATGGCTCGTTTCAATCAAAATACCATAGTTAGAACCACCTGTGACTTCCTTTTTATCATTCGTTTCTATGTTAAAAGGCATTGTTGAAATAATGATAGGCATTTCACTCGGATTCCAAACTGTACTGTCAGGTAAAATTTCAGCGCGAATGATTAAACGATCTTTTTTTGAAAATTTCCAATTAGCGGGATTAAAAGCCGCCGTTTCAGACAATCCATAAGTTCCCGCTGAAAGGTAGACTTGAATTGCCCCTTCTCCAACCATTTTATTTACACGCTTAGCTGCTTCTGGTAATGATTTAATAGGACTATCCCTGGTTCCATCAGAGTCATCTTTCCCTAAATTTGGATTCACATATAAATTCGTAATGATCTCCTTTTTCTCAGTAGTATTTGTTTGAGCTACTACATTTACAAAGGCTAGCAAATAAATGGCTATCCAGATACTTTTGTTAATTTTCATATAAATATAGGTATTAAAATAATTTTTCAGCCGGAGGCGTAGCACCCACCAATCTCAAATAAACTGTTGTTTGAGCCCTATGATGGGTTTGATGTTCAAAACACTTGTCTAACACTTGCGCTCTGTTCATATCAAATTTTCCGAACAATTTAATAGGCTCTGAAAGTTTTGCATTGGGATATTTTTTAATGGCATTGATAGCAAAATCATAGGCAGCCATTACTTTGCCGGTAACACTTGCTTTATTCTCATCGCCGGATTTTTCTAAATCCCCAAAACCTACCGCCGGTTTCTCATCGGTAGCAGAACCCACAAAACCATAAATAGCGTCGCTTAAATGCAAAACCTGACCTGAGAAAGAACGCATTTCTTTTGTTGGTTTAAAAGAATAGCCAGTTTCAGGCATTGCATCCAAATACTCTCTAGTATAGGCTTTAGCTCTTTCCCAGTCTTTAACAATAACATCTGATGCTGTTTGCGCGTTCGAATTAGCTGCAGCTAAAATTAATGTCAGTAGTACTAAAATGTTTTTCATGTTTCTTGGCTTTATAATTTTTTACAAATTTACAACCATTAGTGTATATTTGTAACCAACAAATTAAATACCGGTAACCAACAGGTAACTACAAATTGTATGAGATATATTGAAAACCCTTATGATTGTCCTGTAACAAGAGCAATGTCAATTTTTGGCGGAAAATGGAAGCCTATAATATTAAATTGTATTGGTGAAAGTTCTTTGCGGTTTGGGAAACTAAATCAATTAATGCCCGCCATTTCAAACAAGGTACTCTCAAATGAATTAAAAGAATTAGAGACGCTGGGATTAATCGATAGAAAAGAGTTTAAAGAAAGCCCCCAAAGAGTAGAATATACATTATCCGATTTGGGAAAAAGCTTGATGCCTGTTTTACATGAAATTGCAAACTGGGGCAATTCAAATCAGGCAAAAAAGATTGTTACAGAAATGGTTAAGTAGAAAATCCAATCTATATGGGTTAAACAAATTCTTTACAATTTCAATTCCTGAAAAATCAGGAATCCCTAATTTATAGGAATAAAAAAGAGACTTGTCTGAAAAGTAATTTTCGGACAAGCCTCTTTTTTTTATATAATCGTGTCGTATTTTTAAGTAAAAAAGTGATACTGCAGCCCCGTCTTTAAGCACAATTCGGAGCCGACTTAGCACGTCATGCAATGTAAATCACCAACCCTGATGCAAGCCATTTCGTACGACTTCATTATATTTCTCCTGATCAAAACTATATAAATTTGGTGCTTTATGGGCGACATTACTTTTCTTTTCATCCAGTTTTGTCAGTATCCCAATTGCCGTTATTTTGCGGAGAAAATTTCTGCGATCCAGCTTTCTGCCCAATATGGTTTCGTATAGTTTCTGCAATTCAGGAATGGTAAATTTTTCGGGAAGTAAATTATATCCAACAGGCATCAGATTCAATTCCATGCGCAAAGTCTCTAATGCTTTATCTAAAATTTCCTTGTGATCTAAAATCAAATCCGGCACTGCATGATGGTCAATCCATTCCACCGTTTCATTTTTACCTTCGGGTTGTGGCACCGTTTTTAAAAAATCCACCAATGCATAATACCCTACAGTTACGAAGCGATTCGTATACCATTTTCCTTCTTCCAAACCTATCCCGTAAAAATTTAAAACGCGATTACTAAAATGTTTTCCATTTCTGTTGACAGCGCCAAAAGTAGAAAACTGCCTCAGAAAAATTCCTTTTAATCCTGTTCGACCATTTAATATAGTACCCGCGGCCTGATCTATATCTTCATCAACAGGCACAAAACCTCCAGGCAAAGACCATGCATCACTATACTTGGTTTTTATCAGTAATACTTTTAGCTGATTGTCATGAAATCCGAAAATCACACAGTCTATTGACAAACCTGGCTGATAATCTTCCCTGTTATCTAAAATATTTCTTAACATGTGCTCTAATTTCTAGGGTTAATTTTATGCCGTTTTAAGCGCTGCAATTTAGTTATTTTTTTAAAGAAAAAAGAAATGCTCCATTTTCAAAACTCGTCTTCAACCGCCTCTAAATAAAAAGGAAGCGATTTAAGAGAACAAACGTATTCAATAATACGCCACATTCTCACAAAAATTAACTAAAAAAAACCATTTCCAAAAAATATATAAAAATTTAATGCGAAATGCGTTGTGAATCAAAAAAATATGTACATTGCGTCAAAATAACACACATGCTTTTAAAGCAATAAATAATTACCAAAAAACCACCAAATTAAAGATTATGAAAAAATTTTTTTTACTACTTATTGGGCTTACGCTATCCGCTCAATCGTATGCCCAAAGCGTAGATTACAGAGCAAAAGCTAAAAGCTTAGTTGCAAAAATGACACTTGAAGAAAAAGCTTCTTTGTGTTCAGGAGAAACGGCATGGTCAACAAAAGCAATCACAAGACTCGGGATTCCTTCCATTTTTATGACCGACGGGCCACATGGTTTACGTAAAGCGGAAGGTTTTGATTTCACGAACAGTGTTCCTGCAACTTGCTTCCCAACTGCATCTGCTCTTGCCTCTTCCTGGAACCCTGCACTCGCTCAAAAAATGGGTGAAGCATTAGGAATTGAGTCTCAGGCCAATGATGTTCAAATACTGCTGGGACCCGGAGTAAATATGAAACGTTCCCCTCTTGGAGGAAGAAATTTTGAATATTTCTCTGAAGACCCAATTCTTGCCGGAACTATTGCGACCAGCTTTATTAATGGTGTCCAAAGTCAGGGAGTGGGAACTTCAATGAAACACTTTGCTGCGAACAGTCAGGAAGCAGAACGAATGTCCAATAGTTCAAATGTAGACGAACGTACCTTGAATGAAATCTATTTTCCTGCTTTCGAAATGGCGGTAAAAGAGGCTCAACCATGGACCGTGATGTGTTCTTATAATAAAGTAAACGGAGTATATGCTTCTGAAAATCCTTATTTATTAAATGAAATTCTAAAAGATAAATGGGGCTTCAAAGGATTTGTTGTTTCTGATTGGGGCGCGGTAAACGAAAGAGCTTTAGGAGTAGCTGCCGGATTGCATTTAGAAATGCCTGCAAGTGGTGGTTTCAATGATAAAAAAATTGTCGATGCAGTAAAAAAAGGAACTTTATCTGAGGCTAGATTAGATGAAATTGCAACTGATATCGTTGCCGTTACGCTAAAAGCGAAAGACAGTCATAAAAAAGGAATTGTTGTTGACAAAGTAAAACACAATACTCTTGCGAGAGAAGTAAGTGCCGAATGTATTGTTTTATTGAAAAATGACAATGCACTATTACCGCTTAAATCGACTTTGAAAAAAATAGCAATAGTTGGTGATTTTGCAAAAACACCCCGCTATCAGGGTGCAGGAAGTTCACAGGTTCGTCCTACACAAATAGTAAATGCACTTGATGAATTACAAAAAATGGCAAAAGGAACGCAATTTTCGTTTGCAACTGGTTACAATTCAGCTGGTGAAACAGATGAAGCAAAAATTGCTGAAGCGGTACAAAATGCTAAAAATGCAGAATTGGTAATTGTCTTTGCAGGTTTACCAGATTCTTATGAATCTGAAGGATTTGACAGAAAAAACATGGACCTGCCGGATGGCCATAACAAATTAATCGAAGAGGTTGCCAAAGTAACTAAAAATGTAGTGGTCGTATTAATGAATGGAGCTGCTGTTTCAATGCCTTGGAAAAAAGACGTTTCTGCAATTGTAGAAGCGTATCTTGGAGGACAAGCCGGTGGTGGTGCTATTGCTGATGTGTTGACTGGAAAAGTAAATCCTTCCGGAAAATTATCTGAAACTTTTCCAATGCGTTTAGAAGATACTCCAACTGCAATGGATTTTCCTTCAAAAGACGGAAATGCAAATTATGGTGAAGGTATTTTTATTGGATACCGTTATTATGACAAAAAGAAAATTGAACCAAACTTTCCTTTTGGATATGGTTTAAGTTATACCACTTTTGCCTATTCTGATATAAAGACAAACAAGACAGCTGCTAAAGATACCGATGACATCACGATTTCTTTGAAAGTGAAAAACACAGGTAAAGTGGCCGGTAAAGAAGTAGTGGAATTGTATGTACACGAACAGCAAACTGAAGTGTCAAGACCAGAAAACGAATTGAAACATTTTGAAAAAATAGCTTTATTGCCAGGAGAAGAAAAAACAGTTACTTTCCATTTAACTTCACGTGATTTTGCTTATTTCAATTCAAAATCTCATGATTGGGCAATAAAATCAGGGAAATTTGATATCCGTGTGGGAGGCTCTTCTCGTGATTTACCTTTGCAACAAACTATTGACATTGAGTCTACAAAAATGGCTCAAATTGTTCTTACAAGGGAATCATTATTCAAAGAGTTCAAGAATGCACCTAACAGTGCCGTACTATATGCTCAACTTGTTCAAAGTTTTACGGGAGAAAATAAAAAAGCAGAGACTGAAGACGAGAAAAAAGCAGCTTCATTTTTAGAAGCAATGTTAGCAGATATGCCAATAAATAAATTTCTTTTGTTATCCGGAGGTAAATTTACAGACGAAAATCTGGAAGCTATATTGAAAGAAGCAAATAAGAAGTAGAAGATTGTTAGTTGTTAATTGTTAATTAAAAAAGTATTGAAAACAGAATTTAAAAGAGGTTATCTCGTAAGACAAACCTCTTTTTTAAACTCCCTCTTTATCAAATTTATTGTCCTAATATAATACCATAACTACAAGTTTTTTTAGGAGAATTGATTTAGAGTCAATACTTTTTTATTTATATTTATATCAATTTCAACATCCTGCAACATCTAATAAATTAAAAAAATACCGTATCAAATATATTAATTTTCAGCTATAAAGGGCAATCGTTTATTAAAATATAAAAGGTATTTCTATATATTAACACAAATAGCAAATGCTTTAAAACAAAAGATGAAATTTAAATTACCGAATTCCTTAGGAAGGACAACGGTTTTACAAACAAAAGCATCATTTTTTTATTCTTACTTTTTTAAAAGACCTTTCCAAATAAAAGGCGCCTTTTCCTAATAATTATTAGTTGACCAATTCGAAAGTATCTTTCAAACGAATATCGGCAGAAGAGGACCCAATCATTATATCAAAATCTCCCGGCTCAGCAATCCATTGCAAGGCTGCATTATAAAAGGACAATTTTTCTTTGTTAATAGTGAACTGAATCGTTTTGGTTTCCCCCGCATTCAGTTGTATCTTTTGAAAATCTTGTAGTTCAATAATTGGCCGCACTACGGACCCAACCTTGTCTCTTAAATACAATTGAACTACTTCTTCACCTACCACTTTTCCTGAATTGGTTACGGCTAAAGAAACGGAAATACTTTCAGTACTTTTAATTTTATTTTTTGACAGCTTCAAATTTGAATAGGCAAAAGAAGTATAACTCAATCCATATCCAAAAGGAAATTTAGGGCTATTCTTCAAGTCTGTATAGGCCGAAACATAATTGGTTTCTGACTCATTTTTAGCCGGTCGTCCCGTATTAAAATGATTGTAATAAATTGGAATCTGTCCTTCTTCTCTTGGAAAAGACATGGGCAATTTCCCCGAAGGATTGTAATCGCCAAACAAAACATCAGCAATGGCATTTCCTGCTTCGCTTCCCAACCACCATGTATACAGAATTGCAGGTACATTATCGGCGGTCCAATTAAAAATAAGCGGTCGTCCCGCATTAATCAAAACCACAACCGGTTTTCCGGTAGCCTGAATCGCTTTTATCAATTCTTCCTGAACTCCCGGCAAACGCAGCGTACTCCTGCTTTTGGCCTCGCCACTCATATCCCTTCTTTCACCAATGCTTAAAATTACAACATCCGATTGATTGGCAACCGCAATTGCTTCGGCAAAACCATCTTTGTTATCCCCTTCAATTTCACATCCTTTGGCATACAGCAGCGTAGCAGTATTCCCTACCTTATTCTGTAAACCTTCCCACTGTGAAATAACATGTTTATCATAATCCACTTCTGGCAATTCAACTGACCAAAAGCCCATATTCTGCTTGCGCTCTTTAACCAAAGGACCTATAAAAGCAATCGTTTTTGTTTGTTTGGAAATCGGCAAAATAGTTTTCTCATTCTTTAATAAAACGATACTTTTTGCCGCAATTTCTCGTGCCGCTTTTCTGTGTTCAGGATTGTTCAATGCCGTTTGTTCTCTTTCCGCATTGGAGTATTTGTAAGGATCATCAAACAATCCCAATTCAAATTTTTTGCGTAAAATTCTTTTTACTGCATCATCAATCAACGCGACTGAAACCTTTTTCTCTTTTACTAATTGTGCTAAATTATAACGGTATGCATTGCTTTCCATATCCATATCACTGCCGGCAGTTATGGCAGCTAATGCGGCTTCTTTACTGTCTTTTACATATCCATGGTTGATCATTTCACCTATTGAACCCCAATCCGAAACTACGAAACCCTGAAAATTCCATTTCCCTTTCAGGATATCTCTTTGCAAATATTTATTCCCGGTTGCCGGAATTCCGTTAAGGTCATTGAACGAATTCATAAAGGTTGCTGCACCCGCATCCAAAGCGGCTTTAAAAGGAGGCAAATAGGTTTCCCAAAGCATTCTTTCACTCATATCAACCGAATTATAGTCCCGTCCTCCAACAGCAGCTCCATAAGCAGCGAAATGTTTTACGCACGCCATTACGGAATTGATATCCCCCAATTTCCCCTGAAAACCTTTCACCCTGGCGTAAGCAATTTTTGAACCTAAATAAGTATCTTCTCCTGCTCCTTCCATCACCCGCCCCCAGCGTGGGTCACGAGCAATATCTACCATTGGGGCAAAGGTCCAATGAATTCCACTTGCAGACGCTTCTGTTGCAGCAATCCTGGCAGCGAGCTCCATAGCATCTAAATCCCAACTTGCGGCTTCTGCCAGCGGAAGTGGAAAAGTAGTTTTGTATCCATGAATGACATCCTGGCCAAACAGCAAAGGAATTTTCAGTCTGGATTGCATCGCCAATTCCTGGTATTGTCTTGTGTGCTGCGTTCCCAAAACATTCAACATAGAACCAATCAAACCCGCTTTAATCTCGGCTTGCTTATTCGGATTTATAGTAACAGGTCCGGTGGCAGCATTGTCCCCCGTATATTGATTGAGTTGTCCAATTTTCTCTTCGAGTGTCATTTGCTTCAGCAAAGCACTTACTTTTTGGTCAATTGTTTTTTGTTGGGAAAACCCCAGACAGTATGCCAATAAAAGAATTGTAGTTCCTATTTTTTTCATTTCAAATTTCTTGTTGTTTCACCTGCTATTTAGCAGTATGAACCGCGTTTCTATTTTCTGCTTTTTATTTTTTCGCCTTTTTGAACTCCAAAAAGTTCAAATTGAAATTTCCCTTTTCAAAACGTACTCTGACCTTATTAATTCCTTGTTTTAAAACCACATTTTTTAAAGTCACCGTTTTCCATTTATTCATTCCACCTGAAGATTCAATCCGTATTGTTTCCGAAATTTTTCCGTTTTCATCTTCTAAATAGAGTCTCCCGCCAGCAGCTGCACTTGCATAACTAATCGCAACATCAAAAGTAGTTTGGGTTTCTACAGCAACTGTGTATTGCAGCCATTCACCATCTTCAATAAAGGCAACATAAAAACCATTGGTACTTTTGTCAGTAGCCGCCTGAATGTCAACGCCATCATTTCGCAACATTCCGCCTTTGTTCCATTTGGTGAATTTAGTCCCATCATAATTAGCAACGTCTGTATCAAAATAAGCAAATCCGTTTTGTCCCAGATCATAGTCTGTTGCAACTATTTTCCCGGGAAGGGAGTGGTTTTTGTATTTTTTAGTTTCGGTTGTCTGCACTTGTCTGAACATCGCATCAATCACATCGTATCGGATTGTCAGTTTTTCCATTTTGAAGTTTTCAGAAATTTCAAATAACGCTTTTTTTGCAAAGGCTACTGTTGGTTTAGTCCCTCCTTTTTTCCAATAGTGCAATAATTGCTCGTATGCTGCTGTTGTCGTAACCGAGGTAACTCCTGCTAAATTTTCAATTTTCTTCATTGGCCAGAAAGCCCAACCAATATTGTTTGATTCCATTAAAGAGATCGCTTCCTTAAACCATACATTGGAGTTTTCTCCACTTTCGCCCAACCAAATCGGAACATTATACTGGGTCCTGTAATCCAACATTTTTTGGATTGAAGCAACGTCATTCTGATTCCAGTATTTATGAAAACTCAAGGCCATATTTTCATCCCAAAGCGGAAACATTCCATTGTAATTATTCCCCCAGCAATTTCCTTCTATGAAAATTAAGTGATTCTTATCGATTTCACGAATGGTATTGGTAACGCGTACCTGCAACGCTCTTAAAGGCGCATTCGAAGTTTCATCACAACCATTTTGATTGGTTCCTGTAAAATTCCAATTGGGCTCGTTGATGATATCATAGGCTCCAATCCAGGGATTGTCTTTATAACGCAACGCTAACTTTTCCCAAAGCGCAACCATCTTATCCTGATTTTCTGTACTTTCCCAAAGGGATGGTTTGGTGGCATCATAATCGGATATATTGGCATCTTTTCCCTGGCCTCCGGGCGCTGCATGCAGATCTAAAATCAAATAAATTTTATTGGCTGCACACCATTCCAGTAAATCATCAGTCATTTTGAAACCTTCTTCCAGCCAGGTATTCTGACCAGAAACTGCTTCTTGTTCAAGAGGCAATGTATATAAATTGTAATGCATGGGCAACCGAATGGAGTTGAATCCCCAAGCCGCCAATGAATCGATATCTCTTTTTGTTATTCCGTTGGCCTTGTACCCATCGTAAAATTCTTCGGTGTTTTCTACGCCAATTAAATCCGCTATCTTTTGCTTAATGGCATGTTGGGAACCTGCAAATTCACTTGTTTGCAGCATATAACCTTCCTGAACCATCCATCCGCCTAATCCCAAACCACGCAAAACAATATTTTTCCCATTTCCATCGACAATTTCCTGTCCATTCCTATGTAAAAAACCTTGTCCGAAAGCGGAAACCGAAAAAGAAATAAAGACTATTAAAACTATTTTTCTCATACTTATATTTTTAAAACAACCCCTTATAATTTAATAAACTAAAGACTGAATCCCATGAGCCGGAATTACAACAACCGTTTTCTCTGAAGCAATAATTAAATTATAGGTAACTTCTTTGTCCGAATGGTTCATCACCACAGTAACCATTTTCCCATTTGTATTCAGAAACGAAGTGCTTAACAAACTGCTTCTGCTTACTGCTGTACTTACTCTTTTGGCATCAGGACGAATAAATTTCGAGAAATGACCAATATAATAATAGCTTGGTGTATAGATTAATTCTCCTGAATTGGTATCTGCATGAATTGGCGCGAAACAAAAATTTCCTACGTGATTCGGGCCACCGTTTTGGTCCAAGAGAATATTCCAATCGGTCCAACCCACAGTACCATTATTAAAATCATTAATCATAGAAGTTCCATAGCGTTCGCCGTTTGCCCAGAATTGGTATTTTTTAGCATCAAATTTTTCGATACATCCTTCAGTAAACAGTAAGTTTTTAGAGGGATAAGCCTCGTGTACTTTTCGAACATTATCAAACATTTGTGTTCCGCCTGCCCAGGTTTCGTACCAATGGAATCCCATTCCCCAAGCATATTTTGAAGCCTCCGGATCTGAGAAAATAACATTGGCTCTCTGGTTCATCAAATCGCGATTGTGATCCCAAACCACAATTTTTTTATCTCCCAAACCTTCTTTTTTCATTGTTGGCCCAAGGTATTTTTTCAAGAAATCCCGCTCCGCTTCAGCGGTAAAAACGCAAGATTCCCAAGTTTGAGTTGCCATAGGTTCATTTTGAACAGTCAATCCCCAAATTGGCATCCCCTCTTTTTCATAGGCTTTGATAAATTTCGTGTAATAATTCGCCCACGTTTGGTAATATTCCGGAAGTAAAGTTCCTCCTTTTAGCATACTGCCATTACTTTTCATGAAAGCGGGTGGGCTCCATGGCGAAACATAAAGTAATAATTTTCCACCAGCTGTTTTTATAGCTTCTTTGAGCATTGGAATACGGTATTTTCTGTCATGGTCAATGTTGAAAGTCTTCAAATTGGCATCCCCTTCTTCGATATAAGTATAGCTTCCACTGCTAAAATCAGAACTATGAATTGTAGTTCTTAGCAAGGAATAGCCAATTCCTTTTTCTGTATCATAGTACGCATTTAAAAGTTCTGTCTGTCTGGCTTTGTCCAATTTCGCAAAAACCTCAGCGCTGGCATCGGTGATCGCTCCGCCAATTCCCATAAAGGTCTGGAACGTTTTGTCAGGCTGTACAAAAACAGAAATCTCCGTTTCAATCGGTTGTTTTGAAGCACCAAAACCTAATTTATCGGTTTGTGTCAATCTTAATTTACTATTCTCTGCTGTTGTATAAACGGTTACTGTTTTGCCTTTTGTAGAAAAAGCCAGTTGTTTGGTTTTCATTTTCTGCTGCGAAAAAGCAAAAAAAGTCACTGCCAAAAGGGCAATTGTTGTTATTTTTTTCATGATGTAGTTTGTATAAATTTTGTTTACCAGATATAGGTTCCTACCGAACCTGCTTCCAGTGAAGTGGTAACCCAATTCCCATTGTATTGAATATTAAAAATCTCAGCTGTATTCCCATCATTTTCAACAATCAGAACTTTTTTACCGCTGGGTGTTTTAAAAGCCACATTGTTTAAATTGCCACTAGTATTACTTGCAATTCTTACAGAACCTGCAGGAACAAATTTAGAAGCATGCGCAATGATATAATACCCTACATTTCTGGTAAAACTATCACTGCTATTTATGGTTAGTGCTCCTTTGCAGGTAGTACAGCCCCCTGGAGTGTTTGGTCCAAAAGAAGCGTTATTGGCTAAGTTCCATTCCAATGCCGTTTTACTCCAATTCCGCATTGAACCGATGATTACATTTTTTACATGCCATTTCAAATCGCCATCAAAACTTCCTGTAGAAGAGGTGTATTGCTCGGTAAAATAAATATTCTTATTTGGGAAAGCATTGTGAACTGTAGTCAAAGCACTAATATCTCCTTCGTACAAATGAAATGCAGAACCGTCAACAAAAGGATTAGCTCCAGCATCATTTAGAACAGCAATAGGATATTCGGGCTTATTGCAATTATGGTCGTATGCTACAATTTTAGTTGCCAAATTAGCAGCCTTGAAAGCGGGACCTAAATGATTTTTTATAAAATCAGCCTGATGCACTGCAGTCATCAGCATACTAGGATTGTTACCGGGGTGTAAGGGTTCATTTTGAGGTGTAATGGCATCAATAGTAATCCCTTCCGCTTTCATTGTTTGGATGTATTTTACAAAATATTTTGCATACACTCCGTAATACTCCGGTTTCAGACTTCCTCCTATGAAACCATTGTTGTCTTTCATCCAAACCGGTGGTGACCATGGAGTGGCCATGATCTTAATATTGGGATTGATAGCCACAATCTCTTTTAGCATTGGAATCAAATCATTTTTATCGGGAGCTAAACTAAAGTTATCCAGATTCACATCCGTTTGACCGCTTGGCAAATCGTCATAGGTAAATGGTGTTGCGTTCAAATCTGAAGCACCAATACTAATCCTTAAATAACTAATAGCAATTGAAGTATCAGTTGCTCCAAACAATTCTTTTAATAATTCTTGTCTCTTTTGCGCATTTAACTGATTTATAACCTGCGTACTTCCACCGGTTAATGTGTATCCAAAACCATCAATAGTTTGAAAAGTTTTGGAATCATCTACCTCAATATTGGCATAATTATTATAGTTCGCACCAAATGCTAAAATTGTGGTTTGCTTTTGAAGTGCTGCACTCTGATTTCCTTTTGTCAGCCAAAAATCCATTTCGTTTGTAACTACTGGTGGAATTGGAGTTGGAGTGGAACCAGCTGCGTCGCCGGACGGTGAACATTTTGACAGCATAACTGACAAGGTTAACAAGATTAAAACTCTCATACTATATTTTATATAATTCATATTTTTATTTAAAGTTTATTTCGACGTAAACCGGCAAGTGATCTGAGGGATATCTCAAATCTTTTGAATCACTCAAAATGGCATATTTTTTTACTTTCAAAATACTATTCTTCGAAATAAAAATATAATCTATCAATCTGGTTACCGGTTCATTATGTTTAAAATTATTGAAGGTTCCTGAAGGTCCAAATGGCTTCTCTTCTGAAACATCTCTTGTATCATCCATCACTTTTTTAAGTGCAATTATTCTTTCTTCATCAGGTTCTGAATTTAAATCTCCCATGAAAATCACCGGATAGTTTTTAGTGTTTAGTTCCTTTATTTTCGAAAGAATAAGCTGTATGCCTTTGGTTCTGGCCTGCACGCCAACGTGATCCAAATGTGTATTGAAAACCCAAAATAATCGTTTTGTTTTCAAATCTTTGAAAAGCGCATAAGTACAAACTCTGTTATATGCTGCATCCCAACCTTTTGAAATTTCATTAGGGGTATCAGAAAGCCAGAACGTATTGCTTTCTTTCACCACGAATCTTTCTTTTCTATAAAAAATATTCGAAGATTCTCCTTCCCCTATCCCGTCTCTTCCGACACCAACATTATTATACTGCGGTAGTGAACTTGCAATAGCAATAACCTGATTGGGTCTTGCCTCCTGAATCCCAAAAATATCAGGTGCATAAAATTGAACCTGAGAATTAAAATACTCTTTTCGATGTGTCCAATCGTTTTCACCGTCACTTGCAATATCCAATCGAATATTGTAAGTCATCACTTTTAATGTTTGCGCAGTATTGGAAAACATCCCTATTAGAATCAAAATTATGGCACTAATTATTTTTTTTGACTGCTTCATTTTTCAATTTTAAAATTAATTTTCATCATTGGAGCTTCTACCCAACTAAAAATAGAAGCCCCTAATGAGACCTAACTAAACAAAAACGCATTAATTATACACTCTAACATAATCTATCTCAAAAGTTGTAGCAGTAAAACCAGGATCAATCACGCCTCCAAAATTACCGCCCATCGCACAATTTATAATCAGGAAAAAATTCTGATTAAAAGGAAAACTAGCTGCATTTGAAAAAGTATAAAACAACTGATTATCAACATAGAACTTAATCGCTGCAGCGGTCCAATCTATAGAATAAACATGAAATTCCGTCGAAGCATTAGCAACTGTAACCGTACTGGTATCCGGCGTATTTCCGGAACGTCCCGGAGAATGCAAGGAACCATGAACTTTATTGAGGTTGTTGCCAACATGCTCCATAATATCAATTTCACCACAAGCAGGCCAACCGGCAGAACTTATAGCATTACCCAGCATCCATAAAGCAGGCCATGTGCCGCCACCGGAAGCCAGTTTTGCCCTAATTTCCACCCTTCCGTATTTGAACGAAAATTTATCTTTCGTTAAAATTCTGGCTGAAGTATAATTGCTTCCGCTATAACTTTCTTTTAGGGTGTGTATTTTTAACATTCCATTTTGAACAATTACATTCTCAGGCCTGTTGGTATAATATTGGAATTCGTTATTTCCCCAACCTCCGGCACCCAAATCATAACCCCATTTGGCACTGTCAGGGGCTCCGTCAATGTTGAATTCATCTGACCAAACTAAAGAAGAACCTACGAAAACTGTTACTGAAAGAGTCGAAGAAACAAAACCTGCTGAATTGTATGCAGACACATATATAACATAGGTTTCTGTGCCTGATGTTGCATAGGTGTAAGTAAAATTTCCATTTGTCAGTTCTTTGGTCTCTCCATTTCCAAGTAAAATTTTATAGGAAGTCGCATTAGTTGCATTGATGCTGAAATTTACTGTTCCGCTCCCATTACCATTTGGATTAGCTGTGCTTGTCCCTTCTACCACTGCTGAAATAGCAAGATTTGAAGGTTTTAGTATCGCTTCTTCTCCATTTGTCGTACTGTCACCACAGGAAAACAACAAAAAAATACTAGCCAGAACAATGAAAAACAGACCGTTATTATTTTTTAAAGATTTAAGCACTTCACTATTTCTCATCTTTTTAATTTTTTTAGTACTACTAAAACAAAGCTCAGAACTAGCAACAGTGCTGAGCTTTATTTAGTAGAATTTATTAAAGTGCCGGTTTCAATTTTAAATACCAGGCATTTCCAGTTTCAGTACCCTGTACTCGAAGATACAGGTACGTGTCTGTTATAACCAAGATTTCGTACTCTTTTTGTACCGCACCATATCCGATAAAAGTATCAACACCAGACAACAAAATACTTGTTTGGGTTGAAGGGGAATTATCTCCGTTCGATGGTACTGCCGGTGCCCCGGTTGAAGAAGGAACAAAAGAAAAAGCGGAAGAGCCTCCTCCATAATTATAACATCCTTCATCTCCTGAACCCGCGATACCAGGAAGTGTAGTTAACGAACCCGTTTTGGTAAAAGCGCCATCCGGAGTAGCAACCTGCAACGAATACGTTCCGTTTGCTGCAACTTTAGCAAAAGTAAAAGTAGCAGTGTAAAAACAGTTTGCCGAAGCTACTTTTTCATTAACGCCACCAGCCCACCATTCTGGCCTGATAGAATCAACGTTCCATGGACCAACGCCAAGATGACCTGCAACACTATTATCAACAACCCAAGTTTTTGATGCATTGTTGGTCAACGCCGTAACGATTGCCGGAGCTACCGTAAAATCACTTCGTATCGTTACCTCCTTAGTAACATTAGTGGAAGATCCTCCTTTACCATAAGCAACAACAGTTATTCTATACGTGTTTACCCCAACCGAAGTATACTTCTTGGTTGTTTTACCCGTTGGCAAATAAACCAAATCCAATGCTGTATTTGCATCGTAATCTACTTTATAAGAAAGTACATTATCACCCGTTATGGCAATTTTCACATCGCCGGAACCATCCCCATTTGGATGTGTTGCATCCTGACCAACAACTTCAGTATTTACTATAATATTTGAAGGTGCCGATAAATCGCCCAGACTATATTCTTCTTCGTTGCAACTAATAAATGTTAGTGCCACTATGAAAAGCCCTACTATGTATTTTATATTTGTTTTCATATTTGTAGTATTAATTAGTTACTCTAATGTTATCGATATAGATAACTTCACCCAAGCCTTTATTTGGCCTGTTGTAATTGATATTAAATTGCTTGTATTTAGCGCCTGCCGGAATACTAAGATTGGTTGTAGTATCAAAAATAAGTTCTTCCCATTGGTTAGCGACAGTTGTGGCTGCAAAAACAACCGTATTTGGAGCGCCATTTGTAGAGGCTTGCAATTCAATCCCTACATTTTTACCCACTTCTGTAGCATATACATACATTCTGATTTTAGTTCCTGTAGCAAAATCCATCGGAACATCAAGAGGTTTCCATGTACCTGCCCATTCTTCAGCTCCATCTGGTTTTTCGAACTTAACCACTTTTGAAGAAGTGTTTATCCCAGTAGAAAATGGATTGTCCACAATAGAATAATTCACCCCACCGAAAGTTCCTCCAGCTAAATAATTTTGAGAAGCAAGCTCACAAGTGTAAGGAAATGCAAGAGGATCATAAACTGTTGCACTTGAAGTGTTTTCCGTTTTAGCAATACCGCCACTTAGCGCGACAACTTTAATAGTATAGGCACCACCGACCGCATAAGTATGCGCTGGTGTAGTTTCTCCAACAGCTAACGGGGTTCCAACTTCACCAACAACATCCCCAAAATAGACTAGAAAAGAATTCGCATAATCCGCTTTTGCAGCTACTTTTACTGTATAACCCTCCACCGTTGGTGTAATAACCAGCTTTTCTGGGGCTCTATAGACAATATCCAACGGAAATGTTTGTTCTGTTTTAGCTCCTGAAACAGAGTTCGCCGTAATCTTTACTGTATATTTCCCCTCCGGATAAACATGGGTTACACTTGACCCGGGAGAAACCGTTGCCGGAAATCCCGTTCCGTGACCAAATTCTACTTTAAAGTACGAAGCGCCATCCCCCGTAGGGGTTATTTTTACATTTCCGGAATTATCGGTACTAATATCAAATATGTTATTGAGATTTGCTGAAGATTCGGTGCCCAAAAGAGCCGTATCGTTGCTGATTCCCTCAACCGTACAACTTACAGTTACCGCTAAAACTGCTATAAAGCTGAAAATAAATTTTATCTTTTTCATAATTTTATCTTTTATTAATTGTAGCCAGGGTTTTGTTTCAATTTAGTTCCTTGAAGCTCACTGGTTGGTATCGGAAAAACTTCATCTTTACCAGCAACAAAACCTCTGCTTCCTAATTTGCCGGCTGCATCTCCCCATCGTACCAAGTCAAAGAATCTATGCCCCTCACCCGCAAATTCCATTCTTCTTTCATTTTTAATAGCTGCAAGTGTAACCGGAACAGAAGGCAAACCAACTCTGGATCGAACCGCATTAAGCAAAGCTTGTGCTCTGGGTCCTGAACCCAATGCTTCCGCTTCCATTAAATAAGTATCCGCTAATCTGAGAACATAGCTGTTTTGCTTATAGTTTAACTCCGCAGCTCCACCACCTGTTCGAACGTCTACTTTACGAGGAAGAAATTTGTTTAAGAAATATCCTGTATCCTGATATCCTCCGATATAATCTGCCTGACCTGCTGCTTTTAATGCTTTAAGGTCAAATACTGTTGCTCCAAATCTTGGATCTAATTTAATGGCATCGTATAAGTCTTGCGTGATTACGTTAAAACTCCATCCTGATGGTAAATCTGCTGCTGTAGAACCTGATGGTCTTGAGTAACTTCTAGGACCTACCATAACATTTACTGAATTTCCCTCATCTCTGCCTGAACCCCAAAATCCCCAATCAGAATTACCAGCACTTGTATGCGATACTTCAATAATTGACTCTGCATTAAACTTATTGGAAAACACCCACAGATCATTGAAATTAGTCAACAATTTATTACCGTATTGATTTGTTCCCCCTGGTGTACCATTTACCTGGGCAAGAACAGCAGCTGCATCGGTATTCTTTCCTTCGTATAAATATACTTTCCCAAGCATTGCCTGAGCAGCACCTTTTGTAAGACGTCCAGATTCTGTATCAGCAGGAACGGTTGCCGGCAAAACAGCTATAGCTTCTGCTAAATCTTTTTCTATTTGGGCATAAACTGCTTCAGGAGCTGCCTGTTCAGCCTCATACATATTCGTCGCTGTCAAAGGATCCAATAATAAAGGAACATTCTTAAACAATCGTACCAAATTGAAATAGTAAATCGCACGTAAGGCTTTGCACTCTGCAGCAAATCTTGCTTTTAGATTATCCGCCATAGCAGCGGCCGGTAATTTTAACAACAACGTATTTGCTCTGAAAATTCCCTGGTAATGATCGTTCCAAAAACTTCCCGGTACAATTGTGGAAGTAAGCGTGTGTGTAGAAAAACCTTGAATTCCTGCTCCATCAGTGGAGCCACCACCACCTGCGTAGAAATCGTCCGAACCTGCGTTCATCATGGTAATCATATTTTCAAAACCGCCTGAATTTTTTCTGATCGGATCATACACTCCAACCAGAGCAGCTGTTGCTTGTCCTTCGTTAGCATAATAATTATCGGAAAGAAAGGAACCCTTTGGCGTTAAATCCACAAACTCTTCGGAACAGGATCCAAAAGAACACATTGCTACTGCAATAAGTAAGTATTTAAATTGTATCGTTTTCATAATTCTTAAATTTTATTAAAATTGTAAATTGGCTCCAAACATGAATGTTCTTGCTTGTGGATAAATCCCTTTGTCTATCCCAAAAACACCTCCACCAATTTCAGGGTCAAATCCCGTATATTTAGTTAACGTCACTAAATTCTCAGCAGTTACATAAAAACGTACTTTGCTGGCGCCAAATCTATTAATCGCTTCACTCGGCAATGAATAGCCAAATTGAACTAGCTTTAACCTAAGGTAATCCCCTTTTTCAAGATAGAAATCTGACATTTTACCAAAGTTGCCATTGGTGTCATTATTGGTAAGTCTAGGGTAATCATCTGAGGTTCCTTCACCAGTCCAGCGGCTTAAAGCTATAGTCTGATAGTTGGCATTTCCAACATCTAACCTGCGTAATCCCTGAAAAATTTTATTTCCTGCAGCACCTTGCGTAAATGCCATAAAATCGAAGTTTTTATACTCTAAATTCAAGGTTAAACCAAAAGTGTATTTTGGAATATTACTTCCCAAGAACTGTTTGTCATCATCTCCAATTGAACCATTGCCGTCGGTATCAACCCAGCGGAAATCTCCCGGACGTGCATCTGGCTGAATTAAACCACCTGAAGTATTTGTATACGCCGCAATTTCAGCCTCATTTTGAAAAATACCCGCAGTTTTAAATCCGTAGAATGAATTATAGGATTGTCCGACCTGTGTTCTTGTTACTTGCCCCATAGACTGAAAAGAAGCATCTCCACCGATATAATCAGAATCAGCAGCGATATAAGTAACTTCGTTTTCCAGATAAGCTACGTTTCCGTTAACAGAAAAATTAACGTCTCCAAATTTCTTTTTATAACCCAATTCAACCTCAATACCTCTATTATCCATATCAGCAACGTTTCCTGCTGGATTTGTAGTTACACCAACATATCCCGGAATGTTTATAGGACGCAAAATACCGGTGGTTGATTTCTTATATAAATCTACCGTAAGATTAAAATCACTGAAAAATCTGGATTCAAAACCAATATTTGCCTGAGAAGTTTCCTCCCATCTCAAATCAGGATTATCAAGTGTCAGGTTCGCATAACCAGTTGTTATTGCTCCTGCGTTTCCAAAAGAATAATTATAACCTCCTTCTACTAAAGATAAATATTTGAAATTCGGATTGCTGCCAGAATAGGCATCATTACCAACAACTCCATATCCTCCTCTAATTTTCAAAGTATTAAGGACATTGTTTTCTTTCCAGAAATCTTCTTTGGTCACGACCCATCCTAAATTGAAAGACGGAAATACACCAAATTTATTGTTAGCTCCAAAACGACTTGAACCATCACGACGAATAATTCCTGTAAACAAATACTTTTCTTTAAAATCGTAATTCACACGTGAAAATAAAGAAGTCAGTCTGTGCTCTGTCATATCATAGGTATAACTGCTTCTGTCTGATTGTGGTATATCAAAGTTAAAAGAGGCATCACGATAATTAGTAACAGGTAAGCCAAACATTGTAGCTCCGGATCCCCCTCCGATATTATCCACATAGGATCCCTGACCTACTAAGACCGTTAAGTTATGGTTTCCAAATTGATTCGAATACGTTGCAATGTTTTCAATATTCCATGCAAAACTTTTATTTTCATTTTTGCTATAGCTGTTTTTAAGCACATTTGAAGTAGCACTTAAGTAAAAAACAGGTGTAAAACCTTGACCTCCCCAGGTTGATAATTTTGCACCAAGGGTTGATCTCACTTTGATATGCTTGGTTATTGCCGCTTCCAAATAGGCATTCCCAACTAAATCATCAGAAGTATCATAATTCCCCAGTCTTGTTTTGGCATACGCCAACGGATTACTCATCTCCTGACCAACTAAACTTGAAATTCCATAAGGATTTCCATTTCCGTCACGGATTACAGGATTGGAGCTATAAGGTGCACCATTCGCTTTTACCGGATCTGTTTCTATCAAAGGAGTCGTTGGATCCAGGTTTATTGCAGAACTTAACGGCCCACCAAATTCACTGTTTGTATTTCCGATACCAACTGTTTTTTGTCTTGAAAATCCAAAAGTCTGTCCGAAAGTAAATACTTTAGATAATTTATGTGTAGAGTTTAAACGAAAATTCTTTTTCGTATAGTTTGAAATTTCTGTGGAAACAATTCCTTCCTGATCCTGAATTCCAAAAGAAGCATAAAAATTAGAAACATCGCTTCCTCCACTAATGCTCAATTCATGAGAATAACGGAATGCATTGGAATTGAAAATCGCTTTTTGCCAATCCGTACCAACACCTAAAGCGGACAGATTAGGAAATATGGCAGGCCCGCCGGCAGCAACCGATTTCTCATTTAGTAAAGCACCATACTGAGTTGCGTTCAGTAAATTCAAAGTCTTCTCTGGAGATGAAATACCGGAGAATCCATTATAGTTTACCGTAATTTTTCCGGATTTTCCTTTTTTGGTTGTAACAAGGATAACACCTGTAGCAGCACGTGTTCCATAGATAGCAGCAGAAGCAGCGTCTTTCAGCACTTCAATAGATTCAATATCCGATTGATTCAAAAATCCAATTCCTCCTGCATCTACAACAACACCATCAACAACCCAAAGCGGGTTGTTACCACCGTCCCCAAAGGTGGTTACCCCTCTAACACGTATTGTTGATCCGGCACCAGGCTGGCCAGAACTGGCAGCAATGGTAACGCCTGAAACCCTGCCTTGTAAGGCTTGCTCAATACGCCCATTAGGTACTTTTTCAAGATCTTTTGCTTTTACACTGGATATTGCACCGGTAACAACGCTTTTCTTTTGCGTACCGTATCCTACAACAACAACTTCCTGCAAGGCTTCTGTTGTCGAACTAAGCCTGATATTAATTTTAGTTCTTCCGTTTATAGGTTCCTGAATTGTGGTGTAACCTACATAACTAAACTCAAGAATGCCTTTTGATGTGGCCTTTATTTGATAATTTCCATCAAAATCTGTAGCCGTAGCATTGGACGTTCCTTTAATTAAAATGGATACTCCTGGAACAGGTAATCCGTTTTCGTCATAAACTTTTCCGCTCACAGTAAGATCTTGCGCTTGCCCGTAAACTGAGAATAGAATAGATAAAAAACAAAAAATAAACAATTTTGTAAATTTCATTTTTCTAAAAATTTTGGTTAATTAATTAGTGATTTCTAGCAATATTATGACAATTTTTTCTGTATACGCATTTATTTTTCCTTACAAAAACACATCAAACCCTTTTTTTATACTAAACAAAAACACATCAAAAAATATATAATTTACTGAAAATCAATATTTTGATAATTAATTTTAACTGTTATCAAAAAGTTAAAATAAAAAACTAACACTACATTTATTAAAAAACGGCTACTTTAGCTATTAAATTGAATTTAGCCGAAAATGACAGTCCGTTAAACGCTTGTTTTTTAGAATAAAAGGCACTTTCAAAGAACAACCGAACTATTCTATTTAGGATTTAATTATGAGAGCTACAAAATTCCATTTTCTATACCTTTTATTTTTGTTATCAACAATACTGTCTGGACAGGTAAAAAATATTGGAGTCCCTGATATTCGGAATTATAAAAGAGCGGATTATAAAGGAGCAACTCAAAACTGGAGTATTGATCAGGATCAAAATGGGAACCTATACTTTGCCAACAATAACGGCCTCTATCAATTTGACGGCTCCTCATGGACTAAACATCCCTTGCCAAATTTAACATCAGTCCGCAGCGTAAAGGTTGCTGAATCCGGCACTATATATATTGGAGGCTATAAAGAATTCGGCTATTTTAAAGTTGACGCAAAAGGCAGGCTGAAATACACTTCGCTAACTACATTAATCAAATCGGAAAACGACAAGGAACTGGATTTTGTCTGGAAGGTTCACATCCTAAAAGACGAAGTAATTTTTCAATCGTTCGCCAGAGCCTATATTTTTAAGAACAATAAACTTAAAATACTCCAGGCCCCAAGAAGATTTCAATTTTCATTTCAAATAGACAACACGCTCTATTTTCAGGATACAGCGGCTGGATTACTAGAATTCAAAAATGGGCAACTGTACCCTTTAAAAGGTACAACAGCACTAAACAACACTGAGGTTTGGGCAATGTTTAAAATGCCCGACAACAAACTCCTTATAGCCACTTTGGAAAAAGGCCTTTTTCTATACGATTCTGAAAAAATAACGCCTTGGGATACCGAAGCGAATACTTTCATTAAGAAAAACAGCTCTCTTGGAGGTGTTGTTATTAAAGGCAAATTTATCGCCCTCAACTCTGTATTAAATGGGATCATTATTTCTGACCTTAACGGTAAAATAATCCAACACATCAACCGAAAAAAAGGACTGCAAAACAACACTGTCCTTACTTCTTTTGTAGACAATAATAACAATCTTTGGCTTGGCCTTGACAACGGAATTACATTTATTAACGAAAGCTCTCCTTTTACGTATTTCGGATCCAGTTATGACATCAGTACCGTGTATGCCTCAGTAATACATAAAGGCACATTATATGTTGCCACAAACCAAGGTTTGTTTTATCATCCCTGGAATCAGACATTCAAAGAAAACGCCTTTGCTCTTGTCGAAGGCACAACAGCACAAGCCTGGAACATACAGGTAATCAACAACGAACTGATTTGTGCAAATAACATAGGAGCGTTAATAATCCAAGAAGGAAAAGCCACAAAAGTATTGGATAAAAAGGGCTATTTTGGATTTAAAACAATCCCCAGCCGCCCCAATTTTGTCATAGGATCAAACTACAACGGGTTTGCACTATTTGAAAAGACAGCCAATGGCTTAGTATATAGAAATCAAATTGCGGGATTTGATAAATCTTCGATATTCATACAACTGGACAACGACTATGTATGGCTAAAAAAAGACGAATTATTATATCAAATGAGACTATCGGATGATTTAAAAAAATTCAGCTCCATAAAGATTATAAAGGACATATCCCCTACCGAAAAAGGATTTGGCAGCATTCAAAAAATAAACAACATCATTTACTTTCAGACAAACAATCATTTTTACAAATATTCAAAAGAGCAGGACCTATTTTATGAAGATAAAAAAATGAGTTCCGTTTTTAAAAACATTCCCAAAATCTATACCTCAACCGAAGATGCCAATGGAAACATCTGGTATGTTTTCAATGAATCAGTAGGGCAATTGAGAAAAAACAGCAATGGCAGTTACACAAACATTGTTGCGCCATTTTCAAATCTAACGGGCAATTTAGTCACTAATTACCTTTCTATCAACACGATTAATTCGCAAAACATATTTATAGGACTAACAGACGGGCTGGCACATTACGACTCCCATTTGCTAAACAACAACGCAACGAAACCAAAAGTTTTTATTCGAAGCTTTTCCTTTACCGGGGACACATTAATATTTGGAAATGAGAAAAAAAACGTCGAGAAATATTTGATCCCATACGCTTCAAATCATGTGAAATTCACATTTTCGTCCCCAACCTATGAAAATCTTGAAAATGTCAAATTTTCATATAAACTGGAAGGTTTTGATGACCGATGGAGCAACTGGTCTACCATTTCAATTAAAGAATATACCTATTTAAGAGAAGGCAACTATAACATGAAATTAAAAGTGAGAAACAGCTATGGAATTCAGTCCGACGAAGCGATTGTTTCCTTTACAGTTTCTCCGCCATGGTACAGGCATTTTTTAGCATATCTATTTTACATCCTACTGGTGGTTTCCTCCATCTTTTATATCCGAAACAGGGTAAAATTGAAAATAAGAAAAAACAAATACTACGAAACTATAGAACAAAGAAGATTGTATCTGGAAAAAGAATCCAAAATCAGACAAGAGCAATATGAACTGGAAAAAGAGATTGAAAAGCTAAAAAATGACAAACTCCAAATTAAGATTCTGGCAAAAGACAAGGAACTTGTTAATAATTCCCTGCAGGTAGTAAAGAAAAACAAAATTCTCAATGGCATTATATACAAGCTAAAAGACATCAATGTGGAATCCTTTGATGAATCTACCAAATTTCAGTTTACAAAGCTTAACAGAAGCATCACAAAGGAGGTAAGCACTGATAAAAGCTGGAAAGATCTAGAGAAGCACATCAAGAATGTTCATTTTGATTTTCTAAAAAGACTTAAAGAAAAGTACCCAACCATTTCTCCCAGAGAGCTGGACTTATCGACCTATCTCCTGATGAATATGTCAACGAAAGAGATTGCAGAAATTATGAATATTTCCGGTGGCGGTGTAGAATTGGCACGCTACCGATTAAGAAAAAAGTTAGGCCTTCATAAAAAGGAAAATCTAATCGGATTTTTAATGAGTATTTAATAGAACCAAAAAAGCCATCCTAAACTAAAATGATGGCTTTTAATTCAATAAACGATCTACTATATAAAATCCAGTGTTCGCTCTAAGGCCATACCTCTGGAGCCTTTTATCAATAGCGTACTATTCTCAATTTTAATTTCTTTTAAATGGCTTGAGAATGCATCAAATGTCTCATAAAAATGAAAATGCCCCGCCTCAATTCGATTGGAATAAAATAAAGATCCGACAAAATAAGACTGTACATTTTGCTCCTTTAAAAGCGTTGTCACAATTGCCTGATGCTCTTGCTGGCTTTCCTGACCCAGTTCAAACATATCCCCCAATATCATAATCTTACTAGGGCTTTCCAATTGTATAAAATTTTCTATCGCAACAGCCATACTACTGGGATTAGCATTATAGGCATCCAGAATAATTTGATTGGTTCCTTTTGATAAAAGCTGGGACCTGTTATTCTCCGGAACATAGCCCTCTAATGCATCTTTAGCGGCAGTATCATCCACGCCAAAGTATTTTCCGATAGCAAGCGCAGCATTAATATTATTGGCATTATAAAGCCCTATTAAATGCGATTGTATCGTAAGACCGGAATACTGTATCACAACAAATGGATTTGCCTTTACACCCGTTATATTCACATTTGCATTTTCTTTATTAATACCGAAAGAATACGATTTCAATGTCTTTGCTTTTTCAACCTGAATCGGATCTTCCAGGTTTATAAAAGCCAGCTTATCATTTTCAGAAAGATACTGATACATTTCGCTTTTTGCGGAAATAACACCTTCTACCCCTCCAAAACCTTCCAAATGCGCTTTGCCAAAATTGGTAATATACCCGTAATCCGGCTGGGCTAATGCACATAGAAATTCGATTTCTTTTTTATGATTTGCCCCCATTTCCACAATACCAATTTCAGTTTCCGAAGTGAAAGAAAGTAAGGTTAATGGCACGCCAATATGGTTGTTTAAGTTCCCAACTGTCGCTTTAGTTTTATATTTTTTTGAAAGCACGACATTAATAAGCTCTTTTGTAGTTGTCTTTCCATTACTTCCCGTAAGGGCAATTATAGGTAACTTCAGATATTCTCTATGGTACTTCGCTAATGCCTGCAGCGCCACTAAACTGTCTTCAACTAAAATGGTTCTTTGATCAATAAAATACGCCTTATTATCTATGATAACATAGGAAGCGCCTTTTTCCAATGCTTCCTTAGCAAATGTATTAGCATCAAAACGTTCTCCTCTTATGGCAACAAATAATGAGTTGGATTCAATTTTACGAGTATCTATTGAAACCGATTTACATTTTAAAAATAAACTATGAATGTAATTAATATCCATTTAAAACTGATTTAAAAAAATAAAAGCCCTAATCAAAGGGCTTTTATTGCTATTTTATATTATAATTAATTTCTTGCTGATTTCTTCTTATCTGCTTTTGGACCAACTCTTGACATAGCACATCTGAAGCCAATGTAATCAGTAGCCATATCTTGTGGAAAATACCTTCTTTGTGCAGGATCTAACCAATACGCTCTGTCTCTCCAGGATCCTCCTTTATAAACTCTTACTTCGTCGTTGATCAAAGTAGTTCTTTTACTTGACTTATCGTACTTTCTTACCATTTTCCCTAAACTGTCTGTAGTAACATTGTGCTTAGGTGAATTGTACATGATTTTTTCTTCTTTGTCTTTGTCACTTTCTGATTCCGATCCAAAGTTATAATATCTGGTAGATTGTTTATCACCATCTCTATAATTGATATTGTCACTTTTATCAAAATTTTGTCTCAAATAAGTCTCTTGTTCGTCAACCGGAACCTGAGCAATCTGACCCGGAAAGTTTCTGGCAACTATTTTACCATTACTCAAAGTGTCATATTTCATGTTCTCTTTTGTAACGATTTCAACTTTACCGTCTGATCCAATCTTATTTTTGGTATATAAATTCCCTCTGAAATAATTAAAATCATTCGCTTCATTATCAATAATTGGTCTGTAAACATCTTGTACCCACTCGGCTACATTTCCAGCCATATCGTATAGTCCAAAATCATTTGCCGGATATTTTTTAACTTCGTTAGTGATATCTGCACCATCATCAGACCAACCTGCTATTCCACCATAATCTCCATTTCCCTGTTTGAAATTGGCCAATTGATCTCCTTTGCTTTGTCTTTTCCCGGAACGGGTATAACTACCTGACCAAGGATACTTTTTCTGTCCTTTATAGATGTTATACTCTCTTTGACCAACATCAGCTGCAGCTGCATACTCCCATTCCGCTTCGGTAGGAAGTCTGTATTCTGGAAGTATAATTCCAGAAGAACGTTGTGCATACACATTTTTTTGTTCCGTAACCTTGCCGTCTTTTCCAGTTTTTGGTGCTTTTTTACCACCTTTTCCTCCTTTTAAAACAATTTCTTCATTACCGCCATACGTTAATGTTGGACTGTTCAAATAGGTTTCAGTACTAAAAGAACTTTCGGCTGTTACTTCTTCCGTTTTAGCATTTTTCTTAAGGTAACCATTTTTTTCTAAAAGAGCTTCATTCACACGATCCGTTCTCCATTTGCTAAACTCTACCGCCTGAATCCAATTTACCCCAACAACAGGATAATTTGCATAAGAGGGATGTCTTAAATAGTTATTGGTCATTGTTTCATTATAACCCAATCTGTTTCTCCAAACCAAAGTATCTGGTGATGCCCCTTCGTATATGTTTTTGTAAATTTCTTCCGTTGGAGGAAATACCATTTTCAAATAATCTAAATATTCTAAGTACATAAAGTTCGTAACTTCAGTTTCGTCCATATAAAAAGACTGAACATGCTGCTGCGTTGGAGTATTGTTCCAGTCATGCATAACATCATCTTCAACTTTACCCATCGTAAATGTCCCGCCTTCAACAAAAACCAAACCTGGTCCAGCTACTTGCTTTTGGCTTCCTGAAGCTTTTTTACCATCCACATTCCAGCCAGTAGCTCGTGATGCGTTTTTTGAGCTAGACTTTTTGCTGCAACTCGCTAGACCTACAATCAACATCATAGATATCATCAATCGTAAAGTCATAATTTTGTTTACTTTCATACTCTTTAATAGGTAATAATTTAAGTGCCGCAATATAATAATTAACCTTTAACCTGCAACGTCCTTTTTTAATAAATTTAATCCGCTGTATTTTATCAGAAAATATACAATACAAAACGCAAATTTATAATATTTATTATTTACTATCACACTAAATGATTTATTTTTACTCATTAATAATAATTCACTATCTATCCCTTTTAAAAAAATAATGAGAAAAATACTTCTGGTTTGTTTATCCCTGATTCCTTTTGTTTCTTTTACTCAAATTAAAGGAGATGTGTCCCTGGACTGGTTAGAAAAAAAAGAAATTTCTTTTGGTAATTACAAAATTAATGCCCCTCAATTTACCGGGAACAGCTATTTTTTTGATGTTTCAAAAAAAGCAATATTTTACACGCTAAAAATAGCAGATTCTGGTGATTTTAATGAAAATGACTTGCGAATTTTAAATGTTGTATACGAAGCAATCCTAAGTTCTCAACTTGGCGAACTGGCTTTGGAAAACATACCAAAAACTCCAAATGCGTCCCTAAAAATCAGCAACTCCAGAACTATCAGACAGGCTTTTCTTTCCCTATCACCAATTGTAAAAGGCGACTTTGGATACAAACGAATCAAATCATTCTCTTACAGCATAAAAAGCAGCACATCAAAAATGTCACAATACAGTAAGAGTGCAGCTGTAATTACTAATTCTGTCTTAGCCTCCGGGGATTGGTATCAATTCTATATTGAAAAATCAGGCGTCTATAAAATTTCCAAAAGCTTCCTGCAGCAATTAGGAATGGACTTGAGTGGTACAAATCCTAAAAAAATAAAAATTTATGGCAATGGTGGCAAAATGCTGCCCTTATCAAACAGCATTTTCTATCCTCAAGATTTAACCGAAAACCCCATTCAAATCAGCGGAGAAAGTGATGGCGTTTTTGACAATGACGATTTTATTTTATTCTATGGCGAAGGTCTTGATACCTGGAATAACGAAAGCCAAACCTTTCTTAATTTATACGACTCCAAGTCCTATTATTATGTAACGGTTCAAGGTGACGATGGAAAGAGAATTCCGGAAATGACTGAACCTACGGGGAACAGCTCGGTAACACTAAACACATTTGATGATCACCAATATCATGAATTAGACCTTGTAAACATCTCACATCTTGGACGCCAATGGTTTGGTGAAGCCTTTGATATCAATCAGGAGCAGGAATTTGAGTTTAACTTTCCTAACTACGACCCAACGACACCTATAAAACTCCTGGCAACAACAGCATCGGCCGCGTTTACCTCTACTTCCTTCAAAATAGCTGCAAATGGCCAGGAAGCAGGAACCATCTCTTTCCCCTCAATGAATCCGAATTCCGACATCGAATTCAACCTGGGTTTTTTACCCAACAACACCTCGTTCAGCAGTGCTGAAAATGTAAAAATAAAATTAACCTACAACAACAATGGCGTTCCTGGCTCTAAGGGCTATTTAGATAACATTCGGCTTATTGCCAAAAGAAAGCTTCAAGGTTACGGAAAGCAATTCCATTTTCAATATGATCTGTCAAATTCCAGTCTTGGTATTGCAAGCTACACCCTTTCAAATTCCTCAGCCATTTCACAAGTTTGGGATGTTACTGATTTGCATAATGTGACCAAAATTGAAAATTCAAATCAAAGCACTTTGACATTTAAAGCAAACCTGGGCGAACTCAGAAAATACATTGCAATTGATCCTGCTGACTATTTTACACCTTTAAAAGACAGCAAAACAAAAATTGCCAATCAAAACTTAAAAGGCACACTTTTTAAAAATGCTCAAGGTCAGTTTCAAGACATTGATTATGTAATTATAGCCCCGAGGTCCTTAACTGTACAAGCCGAAAAATTAGCTAATTTTCATCGTGCAAATTCTAATCTGAATGTAAAAGTAATTCCTCTTGAATCTATTTATCAAGAATTTTCATCGGGGAAACAGGATATCTCTGCGATACGAAATTGCGTGAAATACATCTATGAAAATGCAGCAACACCGGAGAAAAAAATAAAATACGTCAATCTTTTCGGGGATGCCTCTTATGATTTTAAAAACCGAATAGCCAACAACAGCAATATTGTCCCTATCTATCATTCCTTAAGGAGCAATACGTCCGGTGAAGCCTCCTTTGCTTCTGATGATTTTTATGGCTTAATGGATCCTAATGAAGGGAATATTATTTCTTTTTTTGGAGGAATCGACATTGCAGTGGGAAGAATGCTGGTAAATGACATCAAGCAAGCCGATGAAATGGTCCAGAAAGTTATAGAATACCACGATTTAAAATCCTATGGAAGCTGGAGAAATAATTTTGTCCTGGTTTCTGATGATTCGGATCAATCTTCAGACGCAAGTTTACAAAACAGACAAAATAATTTAGCCGATTTGATTGCTTCGGAGAAACCCTTTTTGAATGTCAATAAAATCATATTAGACTCCTACGTACAAGAAGCTTCAGCAGGAGGCTTTAGATATCCTAAGGCGAGAACAGATTTTTTTAATGCTTTCGAAAAAGGAGCTTTAGTATTTAATTATTTGGGACACGGCGGAGAAGATGGTTTGTCCAGCGAACGAATTTGGGAAAAATCAGATGGTCAAAACTTAAGCAATCAGTACAAATACCCATTATTCATAACAATCACTTGTGAGTTCTCTCGTTTTGACAATCCTTCCCGGCCAACTGCGGGTGAATACACCTATTGGAATCCAAAGGGAGGAGCTATTGCCATGATTACAACGGTGCGATCAATAGGGCAATATAGCGCCGAAAACTTTAACGACGTACTTTCTAAAAACTTATTATCCTTTGGATCCAACCAATATACCTCAATTGCGGAAGCACTGAGAATCTCCAAAAACAGCAACCCAAATTCCGCTACTAACGTCGTTTTTTATATTGGCGACCCGGCACTAATGCTGGCCATACCCAAACCAAAAATAAGTCTAACTAAAGTAAATGACGTTCTCATTTCACAACCTATCGATGATTTCAAATCATTAGCAAAAATCAAATTGACCGGAGAAATTACTGACGAAAACAACAATTTACTAACGAACTATAATGGCGAGATTTCCACCACTATTTTTGACAAGATTATTTCAAGAACCACATTCAATAACGATGGAAACAGCACACCAATAAATTTTAATGTTTTAGGCGAAACTATTTTTAGAGGCAATGCCTCGGTCACCGATGGGAAATTTGAATTCAGCTTTGTAGTTCCAAGAGATATTAGAATTCCGTTAGCCAATGGCAGAATAAGTTTTTATGCTAAAAAGAATCAGGTATTAGAAGGCGAAACGGGCTATAACACCACTATAAAAGTCGGAGGAATTAACGAAAATGCAGCTGCGGACAATATTAGTCCAAGAGTGAAGTTATATATGAATGACGAAACTTTTGTTTCGGGAGGCACAACTAATGAATCGCCTTTCCTGCTTGCTTTTCTTGAAGATGAAAATGGTATAAATACAGCCAGTGGAATTGGTCATGACATTGTTGCAATATTAGATGGCGATGTGAATAATCCTTACATTTTAAATGATTATTACCAAACAAAATTAGACGACTATACAAATGGAACGGTTCGGTTTCCGCTACGTGATTTAGCAGTAGGATTCCACACTATTACGTTTAAAGCCTGGGATGTATACAACAACCCCATACTAACCGAAATTCAGTTTGTAGTAGTTGGTGACGAAACATTAACATTAACACATGTATTAAACTACCCTAACCCATTTGTCAATTATACGGAGTTTTGGTTCACGCACAACAGACCCTATGAGCCATTAGAGGTACAGGTTCAAGTTATGACAATAACGGGAAAAGTGATTTGGACAAAAAACCAAATCATTTCAACCGAAGGGTTTTTATCAAAAGAAATCACTTGGGATGGCAAAGATGATTTCGGCAGTAAAATAGGAAAAGGTGTTTATGTTTATAAACTTACGGTAAAATCAAACTTGACAAATAAAAAAACTGAAAAGTTTGAAAAACTTGTAATACTTTAATAATATACTATATTTGTTTAATCAATATTCTTACAATAATGAAAAAAATTACATCGGTTTTTATCTGTTTATTTATTGTCTCACTTGCAACAGCGCAGGATAGAGTAATAACTACAGGAGTTCCGTTTTTATTAGTTTCGGCAGACGCGAGAGCTGCTGGTATGGCTGACATTGGTGTAGCATCTTCTACCGATGCTTTTTCGCAACAATGGAATCCGGCAAAATATGCTTTTGCAATTGACAAACAAGGTTTTTCCATTAGCTACACTCCATATCTGACTGATTTAGTAAATGACATTTCATTAGGACAACTGACCTATTATAATAAGCTTAATGAACGGAGTGCATTTGCCGGAAGTCTTAGGTATTTTGGTTTAGGCGAAATTGAATTACGCGAAACCGGTAATCCTGATGAAGTACCAAGATTAGTTTCTCCAAATGAATTTGCTCTGGACGGCTCTTATTCATTAAAATTAAGCGAAAGATTTTCTATGGCAGTTGCCGGACGCTACATTCATTCCAGTCTAAAAGTGGCAACCGACAATGGTGATGCTTCACCAGCCAGTTCCTTTGCAGTTGACATCGCGGGTTTCTATCAATCAGAAGAAATAGCGTATACCCAGTTTAACGGACGATGGAGAGCGGGATTCAATATTCAAAATCTAGGCCCGAAAATAAGCTACGATAACGATGAATTTAGCAATAATTTTCTACCAGCCAATATGAAAATAGGAACTGGATTTGATTTTATACTTGATGATTTCAGCACAGTAGCTGTAAATCTGGAATTCAATAAATTATTGGTACCAACCCCTCAAAATCCGGATTTAAATGGAGACGGAGACGTAACGGCAGAGGAAAGAGCAGAAAACAATGAAAATTACCGCTCTGTAGGATGGGCTTCAGGTGTATTTAAATCATTTGGAGATGCTCCTGATGGTTTCAGCGAAGAATTAAAAGAATTCACTTATGCACTAGGCGCTGAATACCTATACCAAGATTCATTTGCTATGCGTTTGGGATATTTTCATGAAAGCCCGGAAAAAGGAGCCAGAGAGTTTTTCTCTCTTGGAGCAGGATTTAAATACAACATTGTAAAAGTGGACGTATCCTATCTATTCTCAGCCTCAAAAGTAAAGAACCCTTTAGAGAACACGCTTCGATTTTCACTCACGTTTAATTTTGGCGACAAGTATGACGAATATTAGTTAAAATAAATTTTAATTTAACCTAAAAATCCAAATTTCATACCGTTGAAATTTGGATTTTTTTTCCTGTAAAAAGAATGAAAAAAATTACCATTACAACAGAATTCTCTGTTTTTGATTCTCTTGAAGATTTGCCAAATGACATCCTCAGCTTAATGGAGCAAGCCGTAGCTATTAGAAAGAAGGCTTATGCTCCGTACTCAAAATTTCGAGTAGGTGCCGCCATTCTGTTAGACAATGGAAAGATTGTATTGGGCTCAAACCAGGAAAATGCCGCATACCCTTCTGGTCTTTGTGCGGAACGTGTCGCTATTTTCCAAGCCGGAGCCATTTTTCCTGAAGCAAAAATCATACAAATGGCTATAACGGCAGCCTCGGATACGAACAAAACAACACTACCAATTCCTCCATGCGGTTCTTGCAGGCAATCAATAGCAGAATATGAAATAAAACAAGACACCCCTATAGAAATCTATTTTATGGGAGAAACAGGTGCAATTTATAAATCTGCATCCCTAAAAAACCTGCTCCCTTTCCTGTTTGATAAAAAGTTCTTGTAAAAAAAAGCCAAAAACTAGCTTATAAATTTTACTTCTTAGTTGGAATGTCTTATTTTTGCGATTCGCAAATTTGTGGGGAGGAAACTATTTTTGCGTTATGGTACCAATTGATAATACAATAACACTTTAGCAAAAGAATTAATTCAGATGAAAGAAGTTACAAAAGAAGTTTATTTAAAGTGGTATGAAGACATGCTCCTTTGGAGAAAGTTTGAGGACAAACTTGCAGCATTATACATACAACAAAAAGTTAGGGGATTTTTACATTTATACAATGGTCAAGAAGCCGTTCTGGCAGGTGCACTACACGCCATGGACTTGACAAAAGATAAAATGATTACAGCTTACAGAAACCACGTTCAACCAATAGGAATGGGTGTTGATCCAAGACGTGTAATGGCTGAACTTTTAGGAAAAGTTACAGGAACTTCCAAAGGAATGGGTGGTTCTATGCATATTTTCTCAAAAGAGCACCGTTTTTATGGCGGGCACGGAATTGTAGGTGGGCAAATTCCTGTTGGAGCCGGATTGGCTTTTGCAGACAAATATTTTGAAACAGGCGGAGTAACGATGACCTATTTTGGTGATGGTGCTGCTCGTCAGGGTTCTTTACATGAATCTTTCAACATGGCCATGTTATGGAAACTTCCAGTGGTTTTTATCGTTGAAAACAATGGTTATGCTATGGGAACATCAGTAGAAAGAACAGCAAATCACACTGACATTTGGAAACTAGGTTTAGGATACGAAATGCCTTGTGGACCTGTTGACGGAATGAATCCTGTAAAAGTTGCTGAAGCAATGACAGAAGCAATTGATAGAGCACGTCGTGGTGACGGACCAACTTTCCTTGAAATGAAAACCTATCGTTACAGAGGACACTCTATGTCTGATGCACAACTATACCGTTCGAAAGAAGAAGTAGAGGAGTACAGAAAAATAGATCCGATTACACAAGTTTTAGATGTAATTAAAGATCAAAAATATGCTACAGAAGAAGAGATTGAAGAAATCGATCAAAGAGTAAAAAGTTTAGTGGAAGAATGTGTGAAATTCGCTGAAGAATCTCCTTATCCTGAAATTCAACAATTATACGATGTAGTATACGCACAAGAAAACTATCCATTTTTACCTCATAAACTATAAATCAATTATGGCAACAATAATAACAATGCCTCGTTTGAGCGATACGATGACGGAAGGAACAGTAGCGACTTGGCTAAAAAAAGTAGGTGACAAAATCAGTGAAGGTGATATCCTTGCAGAAATTGAAACTGACAAAGCAACAATGGAATTTGAGTCTTTCAATGAAGGTACTCTTTTATATATAGGCATTCCGGAAGGAGAAACTGCACCAGTAGATTCTTTGTTAGCAATTATAGGAAATGAAGGCGAAGATGTTTCGGCTTTAATAGCTGGAAAAACAGCTCCTGCAGCCGAAGAAGCCAAACCGGCAACCGAAGCAACAGCAAGCACTCCAGAAGTTAAAAAAGAAGAAACAGCTGCTCCTGCAGCTACCTCTTTACCAAAAGGAGTAATTGTAGTTACTATGCCTCGTTTGAGCGACACAATGACTGAAGGTACAGTTGCTACCTGGTTGAAAAAAGTAGGCGATAAAGTTTCTGAAGGGGACATTCTTGCTGAAATCGAAACAGATAAAGCAACAATGGAATTTGAATCTTTCAACGAAGGGACTTTATTGTACATCGGAATTCAAGAAGGAAATACGGCACCTGTTGATAGTCTTTTAGCTATCATAGGACCTGAAGGAACTGATATTAGCGGTATCGCTGAAAATTATAAAACTGGAGGAGCTCCACAAGCTCCCGCTGCAATCGAAGAAGCGAAATCAGCACCAGCTGAAAAAACAGCAGAACCTTTTGTACAGGAAGCATCAACTGACGGACAACGAATTTTAGCATCTCCACTGGCAAAGAAAATTGCTAGCGATAAAGGAATTCAATTGACACAAGTATCAGGTTCAGGTGAAAACGGACGTATTGTGAAAAGCGATATTGAAAACTTTACACCGAAAGCTGCACCAGCTCCAACTGCTGCACCAGCAAAAACGGAAACTGTTGCAACAGCAAAACCATTTGTTCCGGCAGGAGAAGTTTTTACAGAAGAAATCAAGAATTCGCAAATGCGAAAAATCATTGCTAAACGATTAGCTGAATCTTTATTTACGGCTCCACATTACAACTTAGTAATTGAAGTAACAATGGATGACGCAATGAAATCAAGAGCTATTATTAACAGCGTTCCTGATACGAAAGTATCGTTTAACGATATGGTTATAAAAGCCTGCGCATTAGCTTTGAAAAAACACCCGAAAATAAATTCGCAATGGAGAGAAGATGCTATCATCATCAACCACCACGTGAATATTGGAGTTGCCGTAGCTGTTGAAGACGGACTAGTGGTTCCTGTATTGCGTTTTACCGATGCGATGAGCTTGTCTCAAATTGGAGGAAACGTAAGAGATCTTGCAGGAAGAGCTAAAAACAAAAAATTATTACCTACAGAAATGGAAGGAAGTACTTTTACTGTCTCTAATCTTGGAATGTTTGGTATCACTGAATTCAATTCTATCATCAATCAGCCTAATTCAGCTATCCTTTCAGTAGGAGCGATTGTTGAAAAACCGGTTGTGAAAAATGGTCAAATTGTGGTAGGAAATACAATGATGTTATCTTTAGCTTGCGATCACAGAACAATTGATGGCGCTACAGGAGCTCAATTTTTACAAACATTGAAACAATTTATAGAGAACCCGGTTACAATGCTGGCATAATCTATTGCTTTATATAGTATAAATCCCGTTATGGCACTTCATAACGGGATTTATTATTTAATGCATTATTTATTCTTTTCCTCAATCCAACGCGACATATATTTTGTACTTCTTAACGTATGATGTTGCAGCATGGCTCCCATAAAATTAGTCAAACGATGTTTTTGTAAATCGGATTGCAGCATTTTAACTTTTCTTGAAAAATCAGCTTCGAATAATTTTTTCAAATAACGCTGATTGATAATTTCTATTCCATTCTGCTGCGCTTTTAGCCAATTTATTTTATCTTGATATAAGCGGACTGCCGCACTGGCAAAATCACCTGCATCTTCCGCAATAAAACCATTCCAGGGTAAATCACCATGCATAGCTTCCGAACCAATAAAAGTCGTAACACTTGGTGTTCCGCACTGCATTGCTACCAACAACTTCCCTTTTATACCTGCACCAAAACGCAAAGGTGCTAAAACAACACGAGCACTTTTAACTACCTCAGAAGCTTCATCCGCACGACCCATAATCAAAAACCCTTCTTTAGACTGGTGCAATTGCAGTACTTTTTGAGAAGGATATGCACCATAAACATGCAGGCTAGCTTCCGGCAGTTGCTTTCTAATTAAAGGCCAAAGCGTTTCTTTTAAGTACTGAACAGCATTCCAATTGGGCTCATGAAGAAAATTTCCGATAAAAACAAAGTCTTTACGTTGTTCAAAAGAGGGCAATCGCTCGATTTCTGCACTGTCGATTGGTTCCAATAAAAAGGGTAAATAATGCAATAAAACAGTATCTATTTTAAAAACAGATCCCAAAAGTTCCATTTCAAACTCAGAAATCATCAGAGACAGGTCACAACGCAAGATACTGGCAATTTCACGCTTTGCCACCTCTTCAACAAATAAATCGGCTGTATTAAACCTGCGCTTCTCCCTGAATGCTTTCTGACGTGCCAGGCGCAAACAATGCAAGTCCTCCGTATCTAATATTCGCAATGCATCCGCACAATTTTCAGCAACACGCCAACCAAATTGCTCTTCCATCATAAAGCGATCAAACAAAACAACAGTTGGATCCAGTTCTTTTATAAAAATATCAAAACTGGAATTATTTAGCGCAATTGATTTTTTGTCGACTCCGAATTCCCGTAAATCAACCATGAAATCACTGTCCTGAGCAGGACTTGCAAAGGTAATATCAAAACCTTGCTCTTTGAAGAGCGAGATTAACTGCATCATCCTTCCTCCTGCTGCTGATGAATTAGGCTCAGGCCAAACAAAACCAATAATTAAAAGCTTCTGAACTTGATTCATCTTATATAAATTTCAGTTGCAAAATAATGCTATTTTGACGGTAATCGCATCATTTCAACAGAAAATAGATCAGAAAACACTAATTTTGCAGCATAACAAACTTTACTACCATGCTAGGATTAAAATTAGCCACAGACCCACGTTGGGTAAATATAGTCGAATCGAATATAGAAGAAATTTTGACGGACCATGCCTGGTGTGAACAAAAGGCAGCATCAAATGCAATAAGTTTAGTTACGTATAACTCAGAACTAGAAGACCTCGTAACCGAAATGCTGATTATAGCAAAAGAAGAATTAGATCATTTGCAATTGGTTCATAATTTAATAAAAAGCAAAGGCCTGACATTAGGCAGAGAAAGAAAGGACCATTACGTAAATGAACTTTTTAAATTCATGAAAAAAGACGGTAGCCGAAAAGATGCACTTTGTGATCGATTATTATTTTCAGCTATGATTGAAGCCAGAAGTTGTGAGCGATTTAAAGTTCTATCAGAAAATATAAAAGATATAGAACTCGCTACTTTCTATAGAGATCTTATGATTTCCGAAGCAGGACATTATACTACTTTCTTGGGTTTCGCCCGAAAGTACGCCGACAATATAGATGTAGATAAGCGTTGGCAGGAATGGATTGAATTTGAAACTTCCATTATCACTAAGTATGGTAAACAAGAAACCATTCACGGTTAACATACTAAAATCGCGCTAAAAAAGATAAAAAAAACAGGATACATAACCGCATCCTGTTTTTTGTTATTTACAATCTAAGGCAATTATTTGACAATAATAAACTCAGATCGTCTGTTTAAGGCATGCTCGTCATCCGTACACTTATCTTGACAGTCCACTTTAAATTCTGATTCCCCAAAACCTTTTCCTGTTATATTATCTGCATTAATTCCTTTTGAAACTATATATGCTACAGTAGCATTTGCTCTTCTCTCCGAAAGATCCATGTTAAATTCATCTGTTCCTCTGGAATCAGTATGCGACTTAACATATATCCTCAATTTATCATTTTGAGACATTACATAAGCCAATTTATCAAGTTCTGCTGCTCCTTTCTTAGTTATATTGCTTTTGTTGTATTCGAAATAAATAGGCTTCAAAACAATCTCTGTTTCGGTAACAACCAATTCAATTGGATCTATAGTAGCATCAATGGTAATTTTCCCTTCTTCAATTTTAGCAACAGGGAATGATTTCGAAACATAACCATCTTTAAAGACCTCTATAGTATATGGCGTGTGACATTCCACTGTATAGAGCACTTCTCCATTGTCATTAGACATTTGAGTATCTATAGCAGTATTCGTTGCATCCAAAATAACAACTTTAGAATTAGCCAGTAGCTTACCCGTTTTTGCATTTTTTACGACACTAAGAATTTGTCCTTTACACACAGGACTAGAACTATAAATATGGTCAACTCCGCTGCGATTACTGGATAAATAGCCAATGTTTTTATCTTTATTAAATGTAAAGGCAAAATCATCTTTCTCCGTATTTACAGGTTTCCCGATATTATAGGGCTCCTCATCTTTATTTAAATCAACAGAAAAAACGTCCAAACTTCCAAAACCTGTTAAGCCATTAGAAGAAAAATATAAAATAGAATCCTCCGTCACAAAAGGAAAATTCTCATCACCAGCGGTATTAATTTTATCTCCTAAATTTTCTGGAGCTCCAAATGTCCCGTCACTGTTTACATTTACTTTCCAAATATCAGTTCCTCCTACAGAGCCTGGCATATCAGACGCAAAATAAAGCACTTTCCCATCATTATCTATAGATGGATTACCCATAGAATAGCTTTTACTGTTGAAAGGCAGTGGAGTACTAGGACCCCATTTTCCATTTTCTTTAACAGATTTGTAAAGACTCACCTGACCAAACTTCAGTTTATGCGTTTTGTCTTTCACAAATAATTTATCTTTGAAACTTTCACTTGAAAAATAAACAACACTGCCGTCTTTGGTCATTGTAACCGGACCTTCATGAAACCTGCTATTTAATTCGGTTACAGGAACTGGCTCTGAATAGTTTCCACCACCACTATAAGTAGCTTGATAAATATCTAGAAAAGGCTCATTATTCCAACCGTATGTTTTATTGCTTTCATTTCTTGCACTCGCAAAATAAAGTACATCCCCATACAAAACAGCACCAAAGTCTGATCTTTCTGAATTAACGGAGATTTTATCAACAACAAAAAGCTTTTCTCTTTTCAATAACTTAGAAAGATAATCTGGATTTTTATTAAATTGCTTAGCTCTCTGATCGTCCGGCACTAAAGCTGCAAATGTTTTCATTTGTGCATCGGCTTCAGTGTATTTGCCATTAGATTTTAACATTTGGGCATATCTGTAATACGTTTCCGGATCTTGCTTGGTTTGTACCGCTTTGGCATACCATTTTTCGGCCTCTATGGTACTGTGCATGTAATAATAACTATCACCAAGTTGCTTACTTACATAAGCATCCGAATTTCCTTTTTCAACTAATGACAGATATTCTTTAGCGGCTTCGACATAATCGTAGCTTTCAAACAATTTATCTGCATTCTTAGTATCTTTATTTTGTGCAGAAAGTGAAATACCAACCAGCACAAAAAACAATAATAGAGTATTTTTTTTCATTAACTATTAAATTTAATATTAGAAAAATCTTGGAGAACGTGAAACTTTTTTCGACTCAAATAAATCATATAAAATGATGAATTCATGAGAGGAGGGTGACGTTATTTTCAGATCAGAAATTATATGATCGTAAGCATAGCCAATGCGCAATTCAGGCGTAATCGCAAAATTCACCATTGCTCCAAAACTGTCTTCCAATCGATAAGTGGCTCCTAATTCGAATTTTTCCTGATATAAAAAATTAGCTGAAACATCTACGGAAGGCGAAACATTAAATGCAGATTTCAACATAAAGGACGGTTTGAATTTTAATTCATAGTTAATATCAAATACATATCCGGCAGTTAAAAAATAGTGGGACACATCAGACCCATATTCTCTTCCATTATAATCCAAATGGGCTGATTTTATCATGTTGGGAACTGAAAAAGAAACGTAATATTTATCAGTGTAATAAAACACCCCCGTTCCTAAATTCAAAGAAGTATCATTAATGTCGGTCCCAAAAACACCTTCTGAAGGATCTGGCAAACTCGATTGAATATCCCTTAGTCCAACTTTGTGAAAAGACGCTCCTGCTTTCAAACCAAATGCCAGTCTTTGTGTGTCTCCTAATTTCAATGTATAAGAGAAATCTCCAAATACATTTTGTTCCGTAACCGGACCAATTTTATCCGAGATTAATGACAATCCGATACCTACATTCTTTCCCACCGGAGTATGTCCGGAAAAAGAAAGAGAGGTTGGAGCATCTTCAATATTTACCCACTGCTTTCTAAATAAAAGACCAAAAGAAATACTTTCCTTGGATCCCGCATAGGCTGGATTTATAACATTCATATTATACATGTATTGTGTATAATGAGGATCTTGTTGCGCCTTCACATCTATATAGGCAATAAGAACTAAAAGAGAAGTCAAAAATATTTTATTCATATCTATTTGTTTTATTATTCTGCAGGCCTATCGAAGGCCTGCATAAATACATTAATCTATTATTTTTCTCTGATTAGATAGATCCAACCTGTTTTTGTTTGTCCATTATTGAATTCTATAACATAATAATAGGTTGCGCTCGGAAGTTCATCTCCTTTATTTGATTGGCCATTCCATTGATCTGTATAATTGGATTGATTATAGACTTTAATACCATATCTATTAAATATCTCCAGGTTTTTAACATCCATTAATCTTAAATCAAAAGTGTCATTTGATCCGTTTCCGTCTGGTGAAATCCCTTTTTGTATATCACAATAAATGGATTCAACAGTCGAAGTAGCCGTTGTTGCGCAACCCGTACTTGCAGAAGTCACAGTTAGCGTATATGCTACAGGAAATACTACCTGCGCACCCGGAGTTGACGCTATCACATCGGTTACATTTAGAATATTTGAATTTGTTCCCACAGGATTTCCATCTTTATCTTCCCATTGATACGATACATTGTTTGGGTCGTAAGATCCTGACAGTGGATTTGCAGTTAAAGTATACACTTTATTGCTACAATCCCCAATGGTTTCAAATTGAATTGTTGGAGGAACTGGATTAATTGTTCTGGCAGCTCCGCTAATCTCACATGCTGTATTATTTTTAAAACGTACAATTACGGTATAGTTACCTGATGGCAAAGTAAAAATCGGACTATCCTGAAATCCATTCCCAACACTATACTCAACACCAGACTGAGATGCAATTGTTATTTCTCCAGTTGTATTAGCACAAGTAGGCTGCCTAGTAACTATTGCCGTCGGTATTGCCGGAGTCGCTGTTATTGTCAATATTACTCTAGTCCTAGAAACACTTAAACAGCTTCCGATTGATGATTCAGCATAATAAGTAGCTGTTCCCACACCAACTTGAGTAGGATTAGCCACTACAGCTCCTGCCACTAAATCTGTATACCAAGTTATTGTATTACCAAGTGCTGTTGCGGTTATAGTTTGACTAGCTATTCCGTTTGAACAAACAGTCTGGTCAGTTGCTACTGGATTTGGCACCACTCCAACAATTGTTAAAGTAACAGAAGTACGTGTAAGACTCGGACAAATTCCGTTTGATGACTCAGCATAATAAGTGATTGTACCAACTCCAACTTGTGTTGGATTAGTCACTATGCTACCTCCAACTGCCGCTGTATACCATGTTACAGAATCACCTGTTGCCGTCGCTGTTAATGTTTGTGTCAACGTTCCATCAGTACATTCTGTTTGATCTCCACCACTTACAGGAACGACTGGTCTTGGATTTAAAGTCAAAGTAACTGCCACACGCGATGTGCTTACACAAGACGTTGTGCTTACCGCTTCAGCATAATAAGTAATAGTTCCTACTAAACCTAAAGAAGGATCCGGTACTATAGTTCCTCCAGTCGGTGCATCATACCAAACTACTGATTCGCCTGGCTGAACTGTTGCAGTGGCTGTCAGTGGTTGGATCGGCGATGCAGCACATACCGTTTGATCTCCTCCGCTTAAAGGAACAAGTGGTCTTGGATTAATAGTTAAGGTTACCGCAGTACGGGAGTCACTTACACATAGCGTTGCATTTTTCACCGATTCCGCATAATACGTAATGCTTCCTAATGCACTTAATGAAGGGTCTGCCACGACGTTTCCTCCGGTTAATGCATCATACCATACTACTGACTCTCCTGATTCAGCTGTAGCTGTAGCAGTCAATGTCTGAATTGGCGACGCAGCACATACCGTTTGATTCCCTCCGCTTATTGCAGCGATTGGTTTTGGATTTAAAGTTAAAGTAACTGCCACACGTGATGTGCTTACACAAGACGTTGCGCTTACCGCTTCAGCATAATAAGTAATCGTTCCCAATGCACCTAAAGAAGGATCCGGCACCACATTTCCTCCGGTTGCTGCATCATACCAAACTACTGATTCGCCTGGCTGAACTGTAGCAGTGGCTGTCAATGGCGTGATTGGCGATGAAGCACATACCGTTTGATCTCCTCCGCTTAAAGGAACAAGTGGTTTTGGATTAATCGTTAAGGTTACCGCAGTACGGGAGTTGCTGACACATGGTGTTGCATTTTTTACCGATTCTGCATAATAGGTAATGCTTCCTAATGCACTTAATGAAGGGTCTGCCACTACATTTCCACCGGTTAATGCATCATACCATACTACTGACTCTCCTGATTCAGCTGTAGCTGTAGCAGTTAACGTCTGAATTGGTGACGCCGCACATACCGTTTGATTCCCTCCGCTTATTGCAGCGATTGGTTTTGGATTTAAAGTTAAAGTAACTGCCACACGCGATGTGCTTACACATGACGTTGTGCTTACAGCTTCAGCATAATAAGTAATCGTTCCCAATGCACCTAAAGAAGGATCCGGCACCACATTTCCTCCGGTTGCTGCATCATACCAAACTACTGATTCGCCTGGCTGAACTGTAGCAGTGGCTGTCAATGGCGTGATTGGCGATGAAGCACATACCGTTTGATCTCCTCCGCTTAAAGGAACAAGTGGTTTTGGATTAATAGTTAAGGTTACCGCAGTACGGGAGTTGCTGACACATGGTGTTGCATTTTTTACCGATTCTGCATAATACGTAATGCTTCCTAATGCACTTAATGAAGGGTCTGCCACGACGTTTCCACCGGTTAATGCATCATACCATACTACTGACTCTCCTGATTCAGCTGTAGCTGTAGCAGTTAATGTCTGAATTGGTGACGCCGCACATACCGTTTGATTCCCTCCGCTTATTGCAGCGATTGGTTTTGGATTTAAAGTTAAAGTAACTGCCACACGTGATGTGCTTGCACAAGACGTTAAGCTATTTACCGCTTCGGCATAATAAGTAATCGTTCCTAATGTACCTAAAGAAGGATCCGGCACCACATTTCCTCCGGTTGCTGCATCATACCAAACTACTGATTCGCCTGGCTGAACTGTAGCAGTGGCTGTCAATGGCGTGATTGGCGATGCAGCACATACCGTTTGATCTCCTCCGCTTAAAGGAACAAGTGGTTTTGGATTAATAGTTAAGGTGACCGCAGTACGGGAGTTGCTGACACATGGTGTTGCATTTTTTACCGATTCTGCATAATAGGTAATGCTTCCTAATGCACTTAATGAAGGGTCTGCCACTACATTTCCACCGGTTAATGCATCATACCATACTACTGACTCTCCTGATTCAGCTGTAGCTGTAGCAGTCAAAGTCTGAATTGGTGAAGCAGCACATACTGTTTGATTCCCTCCGCTTATGGGAGCGATTGGTTTTGGATTTAAAGTTAAAGCAACTGCCACACGTGATGTGCTTACACAAGACGTTGTGCTATTTACCGCTTCGGCATAATAAGTAATCGTTCCCAATGCACCTAAAGAAGGATCTGGCACCACATTTCCTCCGGTTGCTGCATCATACCAAACTACTGATTCGCCTGGCTGAACTGTAGCAGTGGCTGTCAATGGCGTGATTGGCGATGCAGCACATACCGTTTGATCTCCTCCGCTTAACGGAACAAGTGGTTTTGGATTAATAGTTAAGGTTACCGCAGTACGGGAGTTGCTGACACATGGTGTCGCATTTTTTACCGATTCTGCATAATACGTAATGCTTCCTACCGCACTTAATGAGGGGTCTGCCACTACATTTCCACCGGTTAATGCATCATACCAAACTACTGACTCTCCCGATGCAGCTGTAGCTGTAGCAGTCAAAGTCTGAATTGGAGAAGCAGCACATACCGTTTGACTCGTTCCTGTTGGAGTTAGTGGAGCCACATGAAATTCTACTGTTATATCTGCAGCTGAACTAGGACATATTCCATTTGAAATAGTCCACGTAAAAACATATATACCTTCTACATTTACTGTAGCTGTAGATGTCCCGCTATTTACAGCACTGAAATTTACTAAACCCGGACCTGATTTTAATGACCAGACACCAGAACCCACAATAGGAGTGTTACCTCCAAGTGAAGTACTTGTTAATGTACAATTCAATTGATTTGAACCTACGGTTGCAGCTGTTGGCTTTTCATCTAAATTAACTAAAATACTATCTTCTTTGTAACAAGGGATTAAAGCATCCGCTGAGACAACAACTGGATTTGGGTCTTTTATGTTAAAATCAATTGGACCGATCCCGTAGTCTAGCGAACTAGTTAACTCTGGGCTTAAAAAGGAATTTGTAACATTATAATTAAGTTCACTATCATCTTGCATCGTGAAAGCAAAAAACTTAATATCTCCAATGGCATAGCCTATCAATGATTTCAATACTTCAACTTCAAAACCAAGATTATAATCTGCAATTCCTGAATTACCAGTATTAACCCCCATCACAGAAGAAGGGAATCCCGTTATCGCATTCCCTATCCTAACCTTCGTAGAAGTACCCGTTTTTAATTCGATAATATCCGCAAAATAATTTGTTCCACCGTCATCCGTCGAAATTGCAAGACAATAATCTGCCTGAAAATAAGAATCAAAAGTGCTAGGGTTATTATTAAAATAATTAAATCCCTTTACAGATGGAATAACATTTGCTTCATCTCCATAATTTGCCAAATTAAAACCTCCAGGCTTTGTATCCAGAAACAACAGCATGCTTCTATTATTATCTAATTTTCCTGGGATACCAAAAACTATCTTATCTTCTGTAGGACTAATTTTTATAGCATTAATATAGCCGGTTGATGCATTTGACGATAATGCAGCTGAAAGCATATTATCTTCCATCGCACCTTTTCCCCAAGCAGCTTCACTCATCGCTCCGTCCAAAGTAACGGCATAACGTGTTCTAACACTGACTACTTGACCTTTCTTTAATGCAGTTGTTGAGAAATCCCGATCTGGTGACATAGCCTGAACTACCGTTCCGTCAATTGAAAATTCAAATAAATCAGCACCACCGTTCGCAGTAAACACAAGCGGAACACCTTCACATATTATTTGATCTGTAGGTGAAACCGTCAAATTAACCGCCGGTGGAGCAGAATAAACTGATGCAACTACAGGTACCCTAACACTAAAATCAGCTCCGGCATGGGTGCGAACATAAAAGGTTGTAGTTTGACTTATACTAGGACTATATATAGATCCTGTATGTAAAATTGTCGTCGAAGTCTGGCTCGCAAACCATTCGATAACATCTCCACTACCTCCGGAGGCAGCCATAAATACTCTTACAGTCAAATCACTCTCCTCTTTACACGCGCTTCCCGCAGTAGTCAACGGTGACGGTATAATAGCTGTAGATTTTGCAGTTTTAGAAGTTCTATTAGATTTTTTAATAGTATCGGTTAAAATAACCGTTAAGGGCAACTGCAAATTTATTTTAGAATTATTTAAAGTTTGTTCGAAATTTTTGGCATTAATTTTATTTGCTAAAAACGAAAAAAACAATAAAAATAAAAGTAATTTATTTTTCATAGAATAAATTTTGTTGTTAATACAAGGGACGATATATATTTAATTAAATAAAAGTATTGTTTTATTTTGGTAAAGCAAATAAAATTTTAATATATAATTAACAATATTATAAACAAATTAACAAACAAGCAGTTTACGGATTATTTTCTAATTCAGTACATATTAGCGCATACAAAAAAATCCTCATCAAATGAATGATGAGGATTCTTTAAAGAAAGGCGACGACATACTCTCCCACATAACTGCAGTACCATCTGCGCAGGCGGGCTTAACTACTCTGTTCGGGATGG